>CAZZWP010000005.1:0-60425 GCA_964657965.1 uncultured Rudaea sp.
TGGATCGTTACGGCGATATTCTGGTCGCGCAGACGACCACCGCCGGAGTGGAACGTTTGAAAGACGATGTTGCCGAGGCGTTGACGAAAGTCGTCAAGCCCGCCGCGCTGATCTGGAAAAACGATGGCGGCGCTCGCGCGTTCGAGCAGTTGCCGGAATATGCCGACGTGGGTTTCGGAGAGCTGAAAACGCCGGTCATCGTTCGCGAAGGCGGTCTCGAATTCGAAATCGATCCGATCGGCGGCCAGAAAACTGGTTGGTTTTACGATCAGCGCAGCAATCGCGATCAACTTGCGAACTATGTTTCCGGGAAACGTGTGCTCGATGTTTTCAGCTATCTCGGCGGATGGGGTTTGCGCGCCGCGGCGGCCGGCGCAAGTGAAGTCGTGTGCATCGATGTATCCGCGCAAGCGGTCTCAATGATCGAACGCAACGCCGAACGCAATAACCTCGGCGATCGTGTGCGCGCTATAAAGTCCGACGCGTTCGAGTATTTGAAATCACTGCGTGATGCGCGCGAACGATTCGATGTGGTGATTCTCGATCCGCCGGCATTCGTCAAACGCAAAAAAGATTTTGCGGAGGGCCGTCTCGCCTACCGACGCATCAACGAAATGGCGATGCAAATCCTCGCCCGCGACGGAATCCTGATCACGTGTTCATGCTCGTATCACATGCCGCGCGCCACCCTTCTCGATGGCATTCAACAAGGCGCGCGACACCTCGATCGCTACGTGCAAGTTCTCTCGCAACTTCAGCAGGCGCCCGATCATCCCGTGCATCCGGCGATTCCGGAGACCGATTATCTGAAAGGATTTATCTGCCGCGTTGTGCCCGCTTGATCCGCTAGAATTGCGTCAATCGTTCTATCGACATATTCATGCCGTATTTCCACAACATCAACCCCATTGCGTTCCAGATCGGTCCGCTCGCAGTGCACTGGTACGGGATCATGTACCTGCTGGGATTCGTCGGCGCGTGGTATCTCGGAAATCGTCGTCGGACGCAAGGCCGCTTGGCGGTCAGTCAAGACGCTTTTTCCGATCTCATGTTCTACGGCGCGCTCGGCGTGATCATCGGCGGACGCGTCGGTTACGAATTGTTTTACGTTCCGCTGGACTGGATTTGGACCGATCCGCTCGCGTTGTTCCGTGTGTGGGAAGGCGGGATGTCGTTCCATGGCGGGTTGCTCGGGGTTCTCGCGGCAGGCTGGATATGGGCGCGGCGCAACAAGATTTTTTTCTTCGATGCGATCGATTTCGTGGCGCCGCTGGTGCCGATCGGGCTCGGTTTGGGGCGGCTCGGCAATTTCATCGGCGGCGAATTATGGGGGCGCCACACCGACCTGCCGTGGAGCGTGATTTTTCCGCGTTCGCTTGAAAGCATCAGCACGTCGCGCGATGAGTTGTATCGGATGTACCTGGCGGGGCAGCTCAATCATGAAGCGCGGCATCCGTCGCAGCTTTATGAATTCACGATGGAAGGCATCGTGTTGTTCGCCGTGTTGTGGATTTACTCGCGCAAACCGCGCCCGCGTTATGCGGTATCAGGATTGTTCGCGTTGCTGTATGGATTATTTCGTTTCAGCGTCGAGTTCGTGCGCGAGCCGGACATACAACTCGGCTTCGTCGCGTTCGATTGGCTGACGATGGGTCAGCTGCTTTCGATCCCGTTGATCGTCGTTGGCATCGTGTTGTTGTGGTTGTCGCGTCGTTCGCCGATAGTTACGCCGCCGGCCGCGAGTATCGCGGCTCGGATTCCGCTGAAGGAAGCCGCCTGATGCGCCAATACCTCGATCTGCTGCGTCATGTGCTCGATCACGGCGATGAAAAATCCGATCGCACCGGCACGGGAACGTTATCCGTATTCGGTTATCAGATGCGTTTCGATCTATCGGAAGGTTTTCCGCTCGTCACGACGAAAAAGCTGCACACGAAATCCATCATTCACGAACTGCTGTGGTTCTTGCGCGGTGAAACCAACATCGCATATCTCACCGAACGTGGCGTCTCGATTTGGAACGAATGGGCCGATGCGAATGGCGAACTGGGCCCCGTTTACGGCAAGCAATGGCGTTCGTGGACCGGTACGGACGGAAAAACGATCGACCAAATCACGTGGCTAATCGACGAAATAAAACGCAATCCGGACTCACGGCGCCTTGTCGTCAGCGCGTGGAATGTCGCGGATCTGCCCGCGATGGCACTGCAACCGTGTCATGCGTTGTTTCAGTTTTATGTCGCGAACGGAAAACTGTCCTGTCAGCTGTATCAGCGATCGGCGGATATTTTTCTCGGCGTGCCGTTCAACATCGCAAGCTATGCGTTGCTCACGCACATGATCGCGCAAGTGTGCAACCTGGGCGTCGGCGATTTCGTGCACACGCTGGGCGATGCGCATTTGTATAAAAATCATCTCGATCAGGCGCGCGAACAAATAGAACGGCGCCCGTTTCCGCTGCCGCATCTGAAACTGAATCCGGCCGTGCGCTCGATCTTCGATTTCCGTTTCGATGATATTGCGATCGAAGAATATCAATCGCATAAGTCGATCAAGGCGCCGATAGCGGTTTGATCGCGCCGATCAATGATGGAAAGCACAAAGCCCACGTCGCAGCGAATCAGCTTGATCGCCGCACTCGACCGCAACTTCGCGATCGGCCGTGACGGCGCCATGCCGTGGCATCTGGCGGACGACCTCAAACGGTTCAAAGCGTTGACATGGAGCAAGCCCGTTCTAATGGGAAGCAAAACGGCGCGCGCCATCGGACGCATGTTGCCGGGTCGCGACAATCTCGTTCTCACGCGGGGATCGTCGGTTCCGTTTGATGGTCAGATCGCTGTGCACTCGGTCGATGACGCGATCGCGCGCGCGAAAGGCACGGAACTCTGCGTCATCGGCGGCGGCGAAGTCTATGCGCTGACGTTGCCAATCGCGACGAACCTGCATCTCACGTGGATCGACACCGCAGCAGATCGCGCGGACGCGTTTTTTCCGCGTCTCGACATTTCGCAATGGCGCGAAACGTTTCGCGAGCGTCACGCGGCCGACGATCGGCATGACCTCTCGTTCACGTTCATCGACTACGAACGCGCCTTCGTTTAGCGACAAATGAAAACGGCGCGGATCGCCGCGCCGTTTTTGAAACGCAAGGTCTCTTACGAATTGATGCCGGGAGCATCCTCGTAATCGGTAACGGCTGTCGTATCGGCGCCGCGTGGCGTCTTCGCTGCGTTGAGGATTGTCGTTGCGATCGCGGCGACGACAAGATTGACCGCGAGGGCGATGAGGCCGATATAAAGATTCCCGATGCCGGGAATCATGAATACGGGTTTCACCCCTTGGCTCCACGACAATGCGGTACCGGTGATCATGCCCACCGCCCAGCCGATGAGAAGTCCTGTCGAATGAAACCAGCGTGTATAAAGGCCGAACACGACCGCCGGTAGGATTTGCAAAATCCAGATACCGCCAAGTAACTGCAGGTTGAGCGCCAGATCCAGCGGCAGGAACACGACGAAGAACAGTGCGCCGAATTTCACGGCGAGCGATGTCAATTTCGCCACGCTGGACTCCTGTTTCGCCGTCATGTTTTTGTTGACGTACGGGCGCCAGATGTTGCGCGTCACGATGTTGGCCGCGCCGATCGACATGATCGCCGCGGGCACCAGTGCGCCAAGCGCGATGGCCGCGCAGCAGAAGCCGGCAAACCATTCGGGGAATTGTTCCATGATCAGCGTCGGCACGACGGCCGTACCCTTCGCGTTGGTGTGCGCGGCGATGGCCATGTAGCCGAGCATCGCGATCAGGCCGAGTGCGATGGTGTACGTCGGCAACAGCATGGCATTGCGACGAATAACGTTCGGGCTCGATGCCGCCAACGTGCCCGTCGCCGAGTGCGGATACAGAAACAGGGCGAATGCCGACCCAAGCGCCAGCGACGCGAATGCCGTCATCTGATTAGGATTCAACAGGATGCCCGGCGGCGGCGCATTCGGTTTGGCCTTAAACGCGGCATCGGCGGCGTCGAATACGGCTTTATATCCGCCCAGATGCGCGGGAATGACGATGATCGCGGCGATCACGAAGATGTAGATCATGATGTCTTTGACGAACGCGATCATGGCCGGGGCACGCAGTCCACTTGTATACGTGTATACAGCTAGGATGATGAACGCGATGATCAGGGCGATTTCGCCGCCTGTCTTCGGATCGTCCCCTAAGCCCATCGCGGCGAACACGACCTGCATGCCGACCAACTGCAGTGCGATGTACGGCATGGTCGCCAGCACACCCGTGAACGCGACGGCGAGCGCGAGCCAATGGCTGCCGTAGCGGCCTTCGATGAAGTCCGACGTCGTCACGTAGTTGTGCTTATGGCAAACATTCCACAAGCGAGGCATGACCAGAAACACCAGCGGGTACATGATGATGGTGTACGGCAACGCGAAGAATCCGTACGCGCCGAGTGCAAATACGGCCGCGGGCACGGCGACGACGGTGTAAGCCGTATACACATCGCCACCGATGAGGAACCAGGTAATCAATGTACCGAAGCGGCGGCCACCGAGTCCCCACTCGTGCAGCTGCGTCAGATCGGCCTTTTTCCACTTGGACGCCATAAAACCGATGACGGTGACAAGAAGGAAGAAGAATGCGAAGACGATCCATGCCGTCATGTGAACCGCAGGTGCTGCGGGCGCCGTCGGATTCATGCTCGTTTCTCCCCCTGATAAACGACCCAGATCAACCCGGCGGTGACGAACACCCAGATGAACTGGTACCAATAAAAGAACGGAAATCCCCAGAGCTGCGGCTCGATGCTGTTATAGAACGGCACCCACAGCAGGCCGATGAACGGAATGATTAACAGTAGACGGCGCATGAAGTCCTCCCAGAGCGGACTCCGCAAGCGTCGGATGATGCGGCGTGGCCGTCAAGACGCAACCGCACATCGCGGCGCTATTCTTTAGTCGTACGGATCAAAGCCAGCGTGCGCGGCGCAGCACGAAATACAGTCCGGTGCACGCCAGCAGGGTCAGGAGGGCGAGGGTCGGATACGCGTATGGCGTATCGAGTTCGGGCATGTCCTTGAAGTTCATGCCGTACCAGCTCGCGACCATCATCGGCACCGTCAGGAGCAGGCCCCAGCCGGCGATCTTCTTGAAGACGTCATTCTGCGCGATGCCGACCAGCGCCAGGTTCACATCCATCGCGGAGGTGAGCATTTCGCGGATCATCGCGGCGATTTCGTTGATGCGCGCGGCGTGATCGCTCACGTCGCGGAAATAGGTACGCACTTCGTCACGGATCAATCCCGGATACAGGCGCACGAGCTGGCTCGTGATGTCCTGCACGGGGCTGACTACGAGCTGCATCTTCATCAGCTCTTTCTTCAGTTCGTACAAACGAACGATGGTGCGCTGCTGGAATTCGCCTTGCAGCACCGAATGTTCCAGATCGTTGAGACGCTTCTGGAAGTTTTCGACGACGGGGAAATAATTGTCGACGACAAAATCGAGTACGGCGTACAGCGCGTAGCTTGGCCCGTACGTCAGCAGATCCGGCGACGATTCGCACACGCGCCGCGCCGGGGCATACGACAACGAAGCGCCGTGACGGACCGTCACGAGATAATTCTTGCCAAGAAAGATATGCGTCTCGCCAAACGCGATTTTGTGTTCGGCGAATTGCGCCGTGTGAACGACGATGAACAGGGAGTCGCCGTACACTTCGATTTTCGTGCGTTGATGCGCCACGTGCGCATCTTCCACCGCGAGATCGTGCAGATGGAAAATACCCGCCAGTTGATCCAGCAACGGTTCGTCGGGTTCATGCAAGCCGACCCACACGAACGTGCCGGATTCTTTCAGAACGTCCGAAATCTCTTCGAGCTTGATCGAGCGCGCCTTGCCGCCGCCGTAGGCGACGCAATTGACGAGCATGTTGTCCGGTGTTTTCGTGTCCATGAACCGATCATCGCGAAGCGGAGGGCATCATGCCGGAGCGAGTCTGGCACGGCAAACGAGCGCGATTATTACAGCATCCTGAATTAAAAGCCGCCGTATCTGGCCGGAGGAACGCGTCGAGCGAAAAGTGCGGCGGCGAAACCGAGGTGGATCGGTACCAGTAGAGCAAGCCAGAATCGGTTGTCTTGTGGAAAGGCGGGAAATACTTTGATGAACAGTGCCAGGCCTGCCAGCAGTGCGACGGTGAGTCCGACGGCGCGTGCAAACGTGGACGATAGCCATCTCGCTCGAAACGAACCGAACCAGGCCGGCAACAGCAACAGGCACAATGGATCGAACAGCAAAATATTTTCGTTGCGCCACGCCGATACGTGATCGGTAAGAAGCCAAAGACCGATCAGCACGAGACCGCCGGCGCTGAGCACGATGGCGGATACGATCGCGAATAATCCGAACGCCATACGCGCCCATGCGCGAGATGCGGCGCGAGCGAGAACGATCAACGCCAGACCGATGGCAACGCCGACGATCAGTGCACGCCAAAACCAGTCGGGCGGAACGTCGAGTGGATCGGGAATTCGCGCCTCCGCGAGACGTACTTCACGTGCCACCAGCGGAACGGACGCGCCGGTCGCGGCGTCGACGCGGTGAATCTCGCGCATATGCCGCATCAATTCCATCGGCACGAAACTTTCGTCCCAATACGACAAGTTTCGATCGGCGAAGGGACCGAGACCGGCATCTATTCCGATCGTCAACAACGTCTCCGGGCGCATCAGGCGCAAGGCGTCCATGCGATACGTAAAGCCGCGCGATGGAGAAACGGTTTGTTGCCGGATGGCACCATCGACGACCATGTCCAATGCGTCGCGCACGCGCGTGGAGCAATTCGCCGTGAAATAGTCGTAGCGATAATTCGAATTTTCCGCGCGCGCGTTCCAGTCGAGAAATGTCGCGAGTTTCGCGCGTTGCGCCGGTTCGAGATTGAGATCCTGTTCGACGATCCAGCGTCCTTCGTCGCGATAGACGGGAAATTCTTCCGCCGAATCGCCGACGGCCATGTGGTACATCATTCGGCCACGCGCGAAATTCAGGAAAAAGTTTTCCTGATCGAAGTCGAAGATGCCGTAGTTGTAGAGGCGCGCTTCGCCGGTCGATCGATTGCGAATCTGGATCGCGTTGTGGCCGAACCGTTCCCATACTTCGGTGCCGGGGCCGAACGTGATCAGGGCAACATCAAGATTCGATCCATCGACAGCGAGCGGTATTTCTTGCGCGAACGACAAGCCGCCGATCGTCGCGATCGACAGAAAAATTCCAACTAGCGAAGCGCACCAGCGCTTCAATTTACGCATCGTGCACGCGCACTGAAAATTGCAGCACGCGGCGCGCGTCGGATTTGGTGACGCGGAATGTGAATCCGCCGAGGACGGTTTCTTCGCCGGGTTCCGGCAGATGCCCGAATTCCGACGTGACCATGCCGCCGATCGTATCGAAATCTTCGTCCGAAAGATCGCACGCGAGCCGATCGTTGAAATCCGCGATCGGGGTCAGCGCGTTGACGAGAAATCCGCCGTCGGGTTGCGGCTGGATCAGCTTCTGGCGCGCGGGGTCGACTTCGTCGTGTTCGTCATCGATTTCGCCGACGATTTCTTCCAGCACGTCTTCAATCGTGATGAGGCCCGACACGCCGCCGTATTCATCGACCACGATCGCCATGTGATTGCGCGAAAGCCGGAACTCCTTAAGCAGGATATCCAGCGGCTTGGATTCCGGAATCAGGACGGGCGGGCGCATCAGCGAGCGAATGCTGCAGGGCGCGTTTTTGTCCACGAAACATTTCAGCAAGTCCTTCGCGAGCAGGATGCCGATGATGTGATCCGATTCCTCGCCATTGACGGGAAAGCGGGAATGCCCCGAATCGATGACCTGCGCGAGGATTTCCGGCAACGCCGCTTCGGCGGACAGGCATACCATCTGGCCGCGCGGAATCATCACGTCGGCTACGGTTAAATCCGAAACTTCGATGGCGCCTTCGACCATCGACAGCGTATCGTTGGAAAGAAGGCCGTTGGCCTGGGCGCCGCGCAGTTCTTCGAGCAGTTCGTCGATGTTTCTCGGTTCGCCGGAAACGAGCTGGCCGATGCGTTCGAGCCAGGTTTTTTGCGGATGGGGACTAGGGTGGTCCTCGTTCATTTCTCTAAAACTTAAGCCCGCGTGGGCGAGCAATCAATTATACCCCATTTAACGTTTCCGTTTTAAAAAACGCTATATTTCAACAGGTTAAGTGTGAATTTCGTACGGATCCGGTATACCGAAAGTGGCCAGCACGAGACGTTCCTGATCCTCCATTTTCGTCGCGTGGCTTTCTTCCTTGTGATCAAAACCGAGCAAATGCAAAACGCCGTGAACGGTCAGGTGCGCGAAATGATCGCGCAGCTTTTTGCCTTGTTCCTTCGCCTCGCTCGCCACGATCGCGGGACAGATGACGATGTCGCCGAGAACAGCCGTCTTCTCGCCGGGAAGCGGTTCGTATGGAAAGCTCAGTACGTTGGTCGCGTGGTCTTTTCCGGTGAACGTTTTGTTGATCTGGCGCGCCTGCACGAGATCGAACAATTGAATGTTGACCTGTTTGCGTTTCGATCGCCGACCTTGCAGAGCCGCCTGCACCCATTTTTCGAACTGGCGTTTATCCGGAATGCCGTCCGGGCCGACGTGGCTTTCCACATTCACCTTAAAACCCGTGAAAGGTCTGCCCGGACTCACGATTTTAGCGCGTCGCTATTGGCTTCTTCGCGGCTTTCATAAGCCCGCACGATGCGCTGGACGAGCGGATGACGAACGACATCGCGCGCGGTGAAGAACGTGAAGCTGATGCCTTCGACATCGCGCAGTACATCGATGGCGTCACGCAAACCGGACTTTACGTGCTTCGGCAAATCGATCTGCGTCACGTCGCCGGTAACCACGGCGATGGAACCGAACCCGATGCGCGTAAGAAACATCTTCATCTGTTCCGTCGTCGTGTTTTGCGCTTCGTCGAGAATCACGAACGAATCGTTGAGGGTGCGTCCGCGCATGTACGCGAGCGGCGCGATCTCGATCACGTTGCGTTCGATCAAACGCGTGACTTTGTCGATGCCCATCATTTCGTACAGCGCGTCGTAAAGCGGGCGCAAATACGGATCGACTTTTTGTGAGAGATCGCCCGGCAGAAAGCCCAATTTCTCGCCGGCTTCGACGGCCGGACGCACCAGCAAAATACGTTGCGCACGGTTGTCGTTCAACGCCTCGACGGCCATCGCAACGGCGAGATAGGTTTTGCCGGTTCCGGCCGGGCCGATGCCGAAATTGATGTCGTGGCGTGCGATCGCGTGCAGATATTTCGCCTGATTCGGTCCGCGACCGCGAATCGTGCCGCGTTTCACTTTGACGGCGACGTCCTGCGCCCCTTCGGCGGATTTCGCATCGAGCGAATCGATGCCCGATTCCGACAAACGCATCGCAATCTGCGATCCGGTCAGCGTTTCTTTTTCCGTCGCGTCGAAAAGATCGCGAATGACGCGATCGGCCAGCTTGACCGAATGATCGGCGCCGCTGACGCGATAGACGTTGCCGCGATTGGCGATCTCGACGCCTAACCGCAATTCGATCTGCCGCAGATGTTCGTCGAACGGGCCGTTGAGATTGGCCAGCCGTTCGTTGTCGTCGGGTTCGAGCGTGAAATCGTGTTGCGTGAGTGTCGTCATGCGGAATAGGTGGCGCGAATCGCGCGCAACTCAAGTAGCGTCGGCATCAGGCCGAGCGCGCGAGCGGAACATGTACTCGGCCACGCAGTGAATTGGTCATCGCTTGCGTGATTTCGACATCGACGAATTGTCCGATCATGCGCGCGTCGCCGGGAAAATTGACGTAGCGCATGTTCTCCGTGCGCCCGCTCAGCTCGTTCGGATTTTTGCGGCTCGGTTTTTCGACCAGGACAGTTTGAATCGAGCCGACCATCGCCGCGTTGATGCGACGTGCGTTTTCATTGAGCACATTTTGCAAGCGCGAAAGACGTTCGTGCTTCGTCGCATCCGACGTTTCGTCCGGCAAATTCGACGCCGGCGTGCCGGGGCGTTTCGAGAAAATAAACGAGAAACTCTGATCGAATCCGATATCGTCGATCAACTTCATCGTCTGCGCGAAATCCGCGTCGGATTCACCCGGAAAACCGACGATGAAATCCGATGATATCGAAATGTCCGGACGTACTTTGCGCAGCTTGCGAATCTTCTGCTTGAACTCGATTGCGGTATAGCCGCGTTTCATCGCGCCGAGGATGCGATCCGATCCGGACTGAACGGGCAAATGCAGATAATTCGCGAGCTTCGGCACGTTGGCGAACGCCTCGATCAGTGAATCGGAAAATTCGAGTGGATGCGAGGTCGTAAAACGGATGCGTCCGATCGACTCGATACTCGCGATGGCGTGAATCAGCACGGCGAGATCGGCGACCGAACCATCATGCGTCGCACCGCGATACGCGTTTACGTTTTGCCCGAGCAAATTGATTTCGCGCACGCCTTGCTCGGCAAGCGATGCGATTTCGGCGATCACATCGTCGAACGGCCGGCTGATTTCTTCCCCGCGCGTGTAGGGCACGACGCAATACGAGCAATATTTCGAGCAGCCTTCCATGATCGAGACAAACGCGGTCGGACCTTCCTTTCGCGGTTCAGGAAGATGATCGAATTTTTCGATTTCCGGAAACGAAATATCGACTTGCGGTTTATTCGTTGCACGCCGGGCTTCGATCATTTGGGGCAAGCGATGCAGTGTCTGCGGGCCGAAAACGAGATCGACATACGGCGCGCGTTTGACGATCGCTGCACCTTCCTGGCTCGCCACGCATCCACCCACGCCGATGACCACGTTCGGATTGGCCAGTTTCAATTCTCGCCAGCGACCGAGCTGCGAAAAGACTTTTTCCTGCGCTTTTTCACGGATCGAGCACGTGTTCACCAAAATCACGTCGGCGTCGGCTTCGACATCGGTCAAAACCAGCGCGTGCGATGCCGCGAGCACGTCGGCCATTTTGGCCGAGTCGTACTCGTTCATCTGACAACCGTGAGTTTTGATGAAAAGCTTGCCGGACACGGGAATCTTTTCGCAGCGGAATGATCCAAGACCCGCATTCTAAGGCCGCAAGCCTGCCCGCGCCACGTTTCGGACTGTAAATCCGATAACCGGCACTTGGCAAAACTCATTTCCTGTCAGAAACTTGGACCAGCTACCTGTCCTGTCCTATGAAGTCAAAATTTTCAACACTGCGAGTTCTGCTGTCGCTCGGTCTTTTGTGCGCGCTGGCGCCCGTGTCGGCGTTCGCCGGTGGCGTATTCAAATGCACGGGTCCGAACGGGCAGATCGCATTCACGAACCAGATCGGCACGTTCAAGAACTGCCAGCAAGTTTCGTCGTATTCGGATAAGCCGGTTTCGGCCGTGTCGGTTCCACAAAATCCGACAGCGCATACCGAATACCATTCCGACTCCACCGGCGCGATCGCCGTCAACACGGCAACCTCGGGCGATGCGAACACGACGCCGGTTGCCAGTTCAGCGAACGAAGTCCGGCGCGGTGCGGTTTATAAAGTCGCCAAATCGAACGGCATCACGGAATACACGAACGTGCGGCCCGATCACGGCGCCTATCAAATGCTGTTCACGTACATCTCGACGTGTTTCGCGTGCAATGTGCATTCGACGGTCGACTTCATGCACACACCGCTCAACGTCAATGCGTTCAATGGCGAGATTGCGGCGGCGGCAGCGGAGTTCGGCGTGGATCCGGCGTTTGTTCGCGCCGTCGTCCATGCGGAATCGGCGTTCAATCCCAATGCGATATCTTCAAAGGGCGCGCAAGGCTTGATGCAGTTGATGCCTGGCACCGCGTCGGATCTCGCCGTAAACAATCCGTTCGACGTAAACCAGAATATTCGCGGCGGCACGCTTTATCTGTCGCAGCTTCTGAAGCAATTCAACGGCGACGAAAAGCTCGCGGCGGCGGCCTACAACGCCGGTCCGCAAAATGTGCAAAAGTATAAAGGTGTACCGCCGTTCGACGAGACGCAAGTCTACGTGCAGCGAGTCGCGCAGTTGCGTCAGCGCTATGGTGCGGCGACAACGCCTGCGACGGTAGCGGCTGCAACAGTCGTTCCACCGCGCTCCTGAATCTTATCCGCTGGTCTGCCGCTGCGGACGCTCAGCGAGCGTGATCGACAGCGATAAACTCTGACCATTGCGCGTGCCGCCTAGCTTGACGGCCGTTCCCGGCGCGATGCTCGCTTCGCGATTACGCAATTCGAGTTCGTTCGTGATCGGTTCGCCATCCATGGTCGTGAGAATGTCGCCGGCGCGCAAACCGGCTTGCGCGGCGGGTCCTTTTTCGTAAACGCCGATCACCGCGACGCCGTGTGTCGTACTCGGCATTTGAATCGACGTCACGTCCGCATATTCCGCGCCGATCCATCCGCGAATTACCTTTCCGTGCGCGACGATTTGTTCGAGCACGCTCTTGGCCGTCGCGACAGGAATCGCGAAGCCGATGCCGATATTCCCGCCGGACGGCGTGAACACGTCGGAGTTGATGCCGATCAACTCGCCGTACGCATTCACCAGCGCGCCGCCGGAGTTGCCTTGGTTGATCGCGGCGTCGGTCTGAATGAAATCTTCGTAGATGGATTTCTTGAGCTGGCGTCCGAGCGCGCTGACGATACCCCAGGTCACGGTTTGGCCGATGCCAAATGGATTGCCAATGGCCAGCACAACATCGCCTACGTTTAGAGGTTTCTTATCGGCGATAGAGATGGCAGGTAGATTGGATGCTTCGATCTTCAGCACTGCCAGATCCGTTTCGGCGTCCGTTCCGATCACCCGCGCGCTAGTGACCCGGCCATCGTACAGCGCGACATTGATTTCGGCTGCGCCCTGAATGACATGATTGTTCGTCAAAACATAGCCGTCCGCACTCACGATCACGCCGGAGCCGAGTCCGCGCTCTGGACGTTTCGTCGGCGGACCCACCGCGATGCCCGGAAACAGCCGTTGAACCGCGGGGTTCGACGGCACGAGGTATTGCTGCTGGGTGACGATCTTGTTGGTGTAAATGTTCACCACCGACGGCGCGGCGTGCGAGACGGCGCTCGAATACGATACCGTCATCCGATCGTCGTCGCGTTCCGATTCCGTGGCAATCGGCGAACTGTGTTCCGGCGCGCTCTGAGTAACGGCTGGCGCGGGCGCGGCCGCTTCTTCGCTCGCCGGTGACAGCGAGTGGCGCAATCTGTCGACCAGCGTCGGTGAAATGATCGTCGCGATGAATGCGGCCGCCAACCCGAGCGTGATGCACTGGGCGATAAAGAGAGCAAAGCGATAAAAATTTCTCATGCGCTGACGTCGTCAAAAAGTAAGTCATCGGGAAGTGAACGCGGCGTCGAAGCTCGATCAGGCAAATGTAACGGGATCAAGTTCATTGTCTGCCGCCGGGGGCTTCGTTAAACTAACATGATTTTTGGGGGCGCTTCATTGCCCTCACCTGAATTGATTCTGGATTGGCGGAGTGCCAGATGGCGAATGATGTCGTGGATCATGGTGTCGTAGATCAAGGACGCCGGCGGTTTTTAACGGCGACGACGGCTGTGGTCGGTGGGGCGGGCGCCCTTGTCGCCATCGTGCCCTTCGTAAAATCGTGGGAACCCAGCGAGCGGGCCAAGAACGCCGGTGCGCCGGTGCTCGCCGATATCAGCAAAGTCGAGCCGGGCCAGCGATTGTCGGTGGCGTGGCGCGGTCAGCCGGTGTGGGTGATCAATCGTACGCCTGCGCTCTTGGCCACGTTGCCGGAACTGAAGGGCCGTTTGAAAGATCCTGACTCCAAAAACGCCGAGCAGCAACCGAAGTATGCGCAGAACGAAGCACGCGCCATCAAGCCGGAATGGCTCGTCGTCATCGGGATTTGTACCCACCTGGGTTGTTCGCCGAATTTCGTTCCCGATATCAAGCCGGAGCCGTTCGATCCGGATTGGAAGGGCGGTTTCTTCTGTCCTTGTCACAAATCGCGCTATGACATCGCCGGCCGTGTGTTCGACGGCGTTCCGGCGCCGGCGAATCTCGTCGTTCCGCCGTACAAGTTCGTCAATGACAAACAAATAATGATAGGCGTGAATCCGGAGGGAGCGGCGTAATGGCGAACGTATTCACATCGATCGGCACGTGGGTTACCGACCGTGCCCCGGGCTTGATGCCGACGTACCGCAAGCACTTAAGCGAGTACTACGCACCGAAGAATTTCAATTTCTTCTACTACTTCGGGTCATTGGCGCTGGTCGTCCTGGTCAACCAGATCCTCACCGGCATTTTCCTCACCATGTTCTACAAGCCGGGTGCCGCCACGGCATTCGACTCCGTCGAATACATCATGCGCGATGTGCAGTGGGGTTGGCTGATCCGCTACATGCACGAAGTCGGCGCGTCGATGTTTTTCATCGTCGTTTACCTTCATATGTTTCGCGGCTTGATGTACGGCTCGTTCAAAAAACCGCGCGAACTCGTTTGGTTGATGGGCATGTTGATCTTCCTCGCGCTGATGGCCGAGGCGTTCATGGGCTACGTGCTGCCGTGGGGCAACATGTCGTTCTGGGGCGCGAAGGTGATCATCTCGCTGTTCGGCGCCGTGCCTTTCATCGGCGACGCGCTCGTGCAGTGGATCATGGGCGACTTCAATCCGGCCGATGCGACACTCAACCGATTCTTCGCATTGCACGTGATCGCGTTGCCGCTCGTGCTTCTTCTGCTCGTCGTGCTGCATATCGCCGCGCTGCACGAAGTCGGATCGAACAATCCGGACGGTGTGGAAATCAAGAAGAAGAAAGACGCCAACGGCATTCCGCTGGACGGCATCCGCTTCCATCCGTATTACACGGTGAAGGATCTGTTCGGCGTCGGCTTCTTCCTGTTGATTTGCGCGTTCATCATCTTCTTCCAACCAACGCTCGGCGGCTGGTTTTTGGAAAATGATAATTTTATACCGGCGAACAATCTGGTCACGCCGGCCGAGATCAAACCCGTGTGGTATTTCACGCCGTTCTACGCGATTTTGCGCGTGATTCCGAGCAAGGGCCTTGGTGTGCTCGCGATGTTCGCGGCCATCGTCGTGCTATTCCTGGTGCCGTGGCTGGATCGCGGCGTCGTGAAATCGATTCGCTATCGCGGGTTGGGTTTTAAAATTGCGCTTGGCATCTTCGCAATCGCGTTTGTCCTGCTGGGTTCGATCGGCGCCGGCAAAACGACGGAATGGATACCGGCGATTTTCGGCGCAAACGCCGATCTGACGTTCATCGAAAATCTTTTCGGTCGAATGCTGACGCTGATTTACTTCGGGTTTTTCGCCTTCCTCTGGGTGTACACATACTTTGGGATCGAGAAAACCAAACCGGTGCCGGAACGGGTGACCACTCATGCTTAAGTCAGTGATCGGATTTCGGCGGTTCGCGACCGTTTTCGCCGCGTTCGTCGTCATCATGTTTGCAGCCGATGTCAGCGCGCAGGAAGCCGAAGGGCTTTCGCCGGCTAACGTGCGTGTCGACAACATCGCGTCGGTGCAGCGTGGCGCACGCATCTACTTCAATTACTGCGCGGGCTGCCACTCCATCAAGTACATGAGTTATTCGCGTCTGAGCGAAGACCTCAAGCTTTCGCCTGACGAAGTGCTTGCGAGCTTCGCGTTCACGGGTGCGAAGATCGGCGACCAAGTCGTGTCGAACATGCCTGAAGCCAGTGCGGTGCAGTGGTTCGGCAAGGCGCCGCCAGATCTGTCGCTGGAGGCACGCGCAAAAGGTCCGGATTGGATCTACAACTATCTCAAGTCGTTTTATCTTGATCCGACGCGTCCCACCGGCTGGAACAACACAGTGTTTCCGAACGTGTCGATGCCGAATGTCTTGTGGGAACTGCAAGGCCAGCAACATGCCGTCACGACGGCGGCGAAACCGGGCGAGGAGCCGAAAGTCGAAAAGCTGGAGCTGGCGGTTCCCGGTAAAGAATCGGCGGCAGCGTTCGACGATACAGCGCGCGACGTCACCGCATTTCTCACTTACACCGGCGAACCCGCGGCGCTCGTGCGCGAATCGACCGGCGTCTGGGTGCTGTTGTACATCGCGTTCTTTACGTTCCTGGCTTGGCTGCTCAAGCACGAGTTTTGGAAAGACGTGCACTAGTTCTTGCGATTATCTTTGATCGCACGCGCACCTCGAAAAGCGCCCATCCATGGGCGCCTGGGTCCTTGCGATCGTCCTGATCGCGAGAGCACGTAAAAAAGCAGCCATCCATGGTCGCGCTTTCAACACGAGCCATGGGCCCCGTTGGCTGTCCCACGTGGGGGGCTAGGCGCTTTCCTTGCGCAGGTGTACATTCGGTGACAGGGAAGGTTGGGCTCATCGCGCTAGGGCTCTGAACCTCGTTGGGGGCGTGAGGAGTCGACATGGCCTTGAGTCAACGATCGCGCACGGTTCTTACTCTTTATTCTGCAAACAACGACGTTCAATGCCATCGCGTCCGTCTCGTGCTGGCGGCGAAAGGCGTCGTCTATGATTTGGTGCAGGTCAATCCGCAATCGCCGCCGGAAGATTTGCTCGATCTCAATCCGTACAACACTATCCCTACTCTCGTCGATCGCGATCTGGTTTTATACGATACGAGCGTCATCTGCGAATACCTTGACGAACGCTATCCGCATCCGCCGCTGATGCCGGTCGATCCGTTGTCGCGCGCGCGGTTGCGTCTGGCCATCGTGCGCGTCGAGCGTGACTGGATGCCATTCGTCGCGACCATCCTGGCCGGTGGACGCCCTGCGGAGGCCGCGCGCAAACGCTTGCGTGATGCGCTCCTGTCGAGTCTTCCGTTGTTCAAAGCGGCCAAGTTTTTCTTGAACGCCGAATTGAGTCTTGCCGATTGCGCGTTGGTACCGCTCATTTGGCGATTGCCGTCGCTCGGTGTCGTACTGCCGCGCGAAGCGCATCTGATCAACGATTACGGCGAGCGCATCTTCCGCAACCCGGGATTCACGCGCAGTCTGACGCCTGAAGAAAAGGTACTGCGCGATCTATGAGTAACAGCTCGGTCAGCATGACGTCGAATCGTCCCTATTTGCTGCGCGCGATGTACGACTGGATCAGCGACAACGGATTGACGCCGTACATTCTCGTCGACTCCGCCGCGCCCGGCGTGCAGGTGCCCAAAAGCGCCATCAAAGATGGGCGGGTTGTCCTCAACGTCGCCGCCCGCGCCGTGGCGCAGCTCGAGTTAGGACAGGAACGCGTGAGTTTCGTCGCGCGATTCTCCGGCGTGAGCCAGTCGGTCGAAGTACCGATGGCCAGCCTCCTTGCGATTTATGCGCACGAAAACGGGCAGGGGATGATGTTTCCGGCGGAGAATCAACCGCCGCCGACCGCCGGACCAACCACTGACGAAGCGTCAGGAAAAAAAGGGTCGCACTTGCGCGTCATCAAATAGCGCGGTCAATGCAAAGTGGGGCGTTTTTGCTCGGGAAACGCGACGACCTTCGATTCAGAAATATTCGCACCACGATCAGCCGTCGCGTCCAGATACGATAGTTCCGCGGCGCCGAAGATCGGCAGGCTATGGCCGAGCAACCGATCCTGCATCACATCGAGCGTGCCGTGATGACGGTCCGACCCATTCGTGCTCACGTCGAAGCGATAACGCCGCCGCCAATGCAGGCGCCCGTCGCCGCCGCGCTCGATGCCTACCCGCTGCAGCGATACCGTTTGATCGAGCAACTGCACGTTCGCCTGAGCACATAATTCATGGCCAAGATGACGCGCACGTTCGCGCGCTCGAAGCGCCGCCTGCCAGAAATAAATGGCAAGCAATACGAAAATGAACGGTAAAAAAGCATCGAACATTCCCTCAGTGTGCGGGCTTTGCTACATCAAAACAATGCGCTTTCACTGATCTATCAGCCGAATTCGTTACAATGTCCGTGAGACCAACGTCAACAGGGTGGGACGGGCAGGTGATCGACATCCCCGGGTACGTCATAAAGCGAGAGATCGGGCTAGGCGGCATGGCGAGCGTGCACTTGGCGACGCAGACGTCGCTTGAGCGCGAAGTCGCCCTCAAAGTGATGTCGCCGGCGCTGGCGGCCGATCCGACATTTTCCAAGCGATTCCTGCAGGAAGCGCGCATGTTGGCGTCGCTGGCGCATCCAAACATCGTCGCGGTCTACGACGTCGGCGTAACGCCGAGCCAGCTGCACTATTTTTCGATGCAATACCTGCCCGGCGGTGATCTGGCTGGACGCGTCCGGCGCGGGATTGAAGAACGCGATCTCGTGATCGCGGTGGCGGGCGTCGCCAAGGCGCTCGGCTATGCGCATCAGCGTGGCTACGTGCATCGCGACGTCGCGCCGGGAAATATTCTTTACGACTCGAACAACAATCCGGTGTTGACGGACTTCGGCATCGCGCTCGCGGCCGCATCGGGTTCGCGCATCACCAGCGCCGGTTTTTCCGTCGGCACCAGTCATTACATGAGCCCCGAGCAGGCGCGCGGCGGCGATGTCGATTCGCGCTCCGATATCTACAGCTTGGGCGTGCTCACGTATTTTTCGTTGACCGGCAAACCGCCCTACGATGGCGCCGATGGTTTTGCTGTCGCGTACGCCCACGTATTCGAAGCCGTGCCTCGTTTGCCGCCGGAAAAAGCGCATTGGCAACCGCTCATCGATCGCGCGCTCGCCAAAGATCCGAAAGACCGTTTCAGCGACACGGAAGAATTTCTGGAAGGATTGGCCGCTGCGGTTCCGCAATATGCCGGTCTTTTTCGCGAAGACGTCGCACCGGCAGCCGCGCCCGCGCTGGCGACCGGCGTCATGCCGCTTCCGTCGGCAGCCAAGCCGACACCGGCGACGAGCAGCGACATCCCCACGCGCGTTCCGCGATCGGCGACGCAGGAAGCGCCCACCGTCGCGCAAGGTCGTGTAACGCCACCGTCTGCGGCGAAGACCATAAAGGCAGAGAAATCGTCGCCTTCCTTGTTACGTTGGTGGCCGGTATACATTGTGTTGATCGGAGTCGCATTGATCGCATTCGCGATGATCGCGCGCAACAACAAAGTCACCCCCGCGCGCACCACGATTGCCGAACCCGCGCCGCCGACGGCGGCCACACCGGAAAGTTCGACTCCACCACCAGCGACGACACCGCAACCGGTTACACCTGTCACGCCCGAACCGGCGCCGAACGTGGCATCGACGACACCCGAACCCGCGCCCGCGACCACAGCAACGCCGGCAACGGCAATGGACGCTGCGGAATCCGCCGACGCCCAAGCAGTGGGAGCGAACGATGCCGTGGTGACCGCCGATTTACCGACGGTGGTCGATCCGGTCACCGAAGCCGTGCGGCTCGGTCGCATCGATTTTTCAGCGCAGCGGCTCACTTCGCCGGCCGGCAGCAACGCCTTGGAACGTTTTCAACTTGCATTGAAACTCGACCCCAAAAACAAAGCCGCACGACAAGGCATTGTGGATATTGCTAAAAAGTATATCGACTTCGCCGAGAAGAACCGGACCAGCGGCGACCTTGCGCAATTCGATCAGTATCTGAAGCGCGCCGCCGAAGTAGGCAAGGGTCTATCCGACGACGAAATTCCGAAGACGATCGCGCAGACGCGGCAAAACGCAGCCGCGCCACTTGTCGCACAAGGCAAAGCGGCCATCGCGGCGTCGGACAAAGCGGCGGCGAAAACCGCGTTCGAAAAAGCGCAGCAACTGGATCCGGAAAACGAAGCGGCGCGTGATGGACTCAAATACGTCGCCACCATCGGCGAACCCGGTTTTGTGTTCCACGACAAGATCGGCGACGCGCAGGGTCCCGATCTCGTCGTCATCGATCAGCGCGTGGCGATGGCAAAGCACGATGTCACGCGCGGGGAATTCCGCCGCTTCTGGAATCAGGCCGGCAAGTCCCAATTTCCTGAAGGAAATATTTCGTGCCGTGATCGCGAGTCTGTATTTCGGTCGTCGAAAAAACGGACGTGGGAAAATCCGGATATCACGCAGGACGACAGTCATCCCGTCGTTTGCGTCAGTTGGGCCGAAGCCGCCGCGTACGCGCAGTGGTTGAGCAAGCAAACGGGCAAACATTATCGGTTGATGACGGCGGCGGAATTCGACGAAGTCGCGCGCAAAGCATCGACCGGCGCATGCAAATCGAATCTTGCCGATGCGTCGTACAACAAGAAATTCGAAAGCCGTGACGGCAGCGATTGCGATGACGGGTTCGCCGCCACGTCACCCGTCGGACATTTCGGCACGGTCGGCGGCATCGCCGATATCGATGGAAACGTGCGCACATGGGTAGCCGCGTGCGGCAACGGGTCGCCCGCGGAAGCTGGCAGTCGATGCCGGGATTTTCTCGTCAAGGGCCGCAGCTGGTTGTCGATCGCGTCCAAAGAATCACCTACGTTCAGTGACACGTACGGTGCTGACGTGGCGTTGAATACGCTCGGTTTCCGCGTCGTTCGCGACCTGGAAAAGTAGGAATTACAACGTTAACCTTGACCGCAATGATGATCGGCATTCCAGGACGGTGACTCGATGAAGCTGCTTTTCCCCAACGGCGAACACGAGCCGGTCGAATTGAAAGACGGCGATACGCTCGTTGGCAGCGGGTCGGATTGTCAGGTGATGCTCGCTGCGCCCGGCGTCGGTGCGCGTCATTGCGTATTGCGCACCCGCGGCGAACAGACGTCGGTGCGTCCACTCGACGCGCAAGCGCCCACGGTATTGAACGGAAAGCAGATTGCCGCGGATACGCCGTTGAAGCCGGGTGATCTTGTGTTGTTTGCGAAAGTGGGATGTCGCGTGGTCTCCGTGGAAAAAACGCCGACATTGCCGAAGCGGCCGTTAGCCGCCGTCGGCGATGACGACGGGCGCACTCGCGTGCGCATGGCGCTGCCGAAATTCATGATCCGTGGTGTGTCCGGTCCGACATTCGGCAAAACGTACGCCGTGGTCGGATCGATGACGATCGGTCGCAACAACGATTGCGATATCTGCATCGCGACCGACGAAATTTCCCGTCAACACGCGAAACTGCAAGTCGTGCCCGGCGGCGTGATGGTGGAAGATCTCGGATCGGCCAACGGCACATTCGTGAACAACCAGCGCGTACACGGTAGCGTGCTGATGAAATCCAACGACGAGTTGCGTCTGGATACTGTGCGCTTCTTGCTCGTTTCGCCCACCGCCGAAGCGCATCCACCAGCGGCCGCGCCAGTGGTCGTTCCGCCGGCTTCTGCTCAGAAAGATCGATCGAGCGGGTTGTTGTGGATCATCGCCGGCGCGGTCGTGATCGGCGTCATCGTACTTTGCGCGCTGCGCTACTTCGGAAAGATCTAGCCGGCCAAGGTATCGAATACGATTCGCATCGATAGATCGATCGCACGCACATGCTTCGTGAGCGCGCCGATTGAAATGAAATCGACGCCGGTTGCCGCCAGTTGCGGTAACGCTTCCAAACCAATGCCGCCCGACACTTCGATTTGCGCACGGCCGGCGACTTCGCCGACGGCTCGTCGAATATCGTCGATCGAGAATTCATCGAGCATCACGCGGTCCACGCCCGCAACGAGCGCTTCGCGAAGTTCGTCGAAATTTTCCACTTCGATTTCGAGCAGCAAATCGGGATGACGTTCGCGCGCCGCGCGAACGGCGATCGCGATGGAGCCGGCTGCGGCAATGTGATTTTCCTTGATCAGTATCGCGTCGAACAATCCGATGCGGTGATTGGATCCACCACCGCATCGCACGGCGTACTTTTGCGCGATGCGCAGGCCGGGAAGTGTTTTGCGTGTGTCGAGAATCGTCGCGCGCGTGCCGCGAACCGCATCGACGTAGCGCGCCGTCGTCGTTGCCGTTCCGGAT
Organism: uncultured Rudaea sp.; assembly: GCA_964657965.1. Lineage (GTDB taxonomy): Bacteria > Pseudomonadota > Gammaproteobacteria > Xanthomonadales > Rhodanobacteraceae > Rudaea. The sequence continues at coordinate 21,954 of CAZZWP010000005.1, forward strand.
AAGGTCTGAAGGAAATTCAGCGCGCATCGTTCGCCGCTGACCAGTGCGCGCGCCGGCCCACGCAATGTGCATAACACGTCGGTGGCGTGGGCGCGGTTGCCGTCATGGACTTTCCACGCGATGGAAACCGACGCATCGATCATCTTGAAGCACGCATCGAACCACGCGGTTCCCGCCACGACGGCATCGTCGCGCGTAATGACGCGCGCGTTAGCGATGGTTGTAGACGGCAACAAGTCGGCAGTCGCGTCGCCGCCGCCGATGTCTTCGTCCAATGCGCGTGCTACGTCGCGACGAACGGCGTCAGGATCCGGGGGTTCGATTCGTCGGGTCGATTGTGACGTCACGATAAAAACTCCGCGGCGCGAAAGCGCGCGAGTATATCGTCGGTTCGGAGCGAACGTTTATTCTTTCGAGGAATCGACGGCCGTGTGGGCGGCTTTGAGGCGTTCGACGATGGCATCGAGTGCGCGATCGAACAGCGGCACTTCTTCGAGAATGACCGCCTGACCACGGCGAATTTCGGCGGCCAGCGCGAATACGGTTTTGTCCGAGACCTTAAGACCTTTGCGATTGACGAACAGATATTTCGAGCTGATCGGGCTGATCCACGACAGCTTCGCGCGTTCTTTGTTTTCGGTGGTCGGGTCGGTGAATTCCACCCACGTGCCGACTTTCATGTCCTTGGCTTGCTTCAGGCACTCGTCGTCGTCGGCGTAGTTGCTATCTGCAACTTCTTCCTCGGCTTCGCCCATGACGATTTCTTCGATGGGACTATCGCCGCCGGTCGCATTCGCCATCGCGCTGCCGACGATTTCGAATGGCACCGCGCCGCTTTCTTCGTTCGCGGCTTTCATCGCCGCAACGCTGGCCTGTGTCGATTCGCCTTGCAGCAGACCGCGATAGAACGCATTGAGCTCGACCATCAATTGTTTGACGTCGTTCTCGTGATAAGCGACCGTCGCCAACCCGTGACGCAATCCTTTTTCTAGGGCAGGCAGCAGGCCTTTCAACCGCGTGCGATCGGCATCCATCGTTTTCGGTTCTGCGCTCCACGCGAATTCGTCGGCAAACTTCAACGCGTGTCGCCATTCGTTGGATTCTTCGCCTTGGCGCAACAGCGTGAGCACTAAGTAATTCGCCCACGGACGGGTCAGCACGCTGTGCACGATCTCCGGCAAATCGCGCCCGTCGACGCGCTTGAGAATTTCCTTCGCCGCTTGACGCCGCGCCGCGTGCAGTTTTTCGCGTCCGCGCGTGGCTTCTGCAGCGCGCTGTTCGGCCAGGTCCGAGCGCTTTTTGTTGCTCTCGAGAAATGTCTCGAAGTCATTGCGTGTGCGTTCGAAAACGGTGAGGTCGTCGTCGAAATCCTTAAGCAGGGATTCGACCGTGCCTTTCACCTTGTCATACAAACGATGATCGCGATCGGACTCCTCCGACCAGCCCATGCAGGCCTGCGCCATCGCGTCGAGCAACTGACGCGCGGGATGCGCTTTCTGCGCGAACATGTGTTTGTCGAGGATCGCGACTTTCAGAAACGGAATCTGCAAACGACCGAGCAACGCCTGCATCTGCGGTGGCAGATTGCGGTCCTGAAGAATGAATTCGAACAACATACCGACGAGATCGATCGTGTCTTCGTCCGCGCCGGTGACGTGCGCTTTGTCGGTGCCGTGGAATTTGGTTGCCTGGTCCAGTAATTCTTGTTTGATCTGCTGAACGGTTTGTGCCGCGTCGGCGGCACTCGTGGCGTGCGTTTGCGCGACCATCGCCTGGTTTTGCAGCAACGTCAGCGCAGACAGCAATTCCGTCGGCGCGAGCACCGGTGGGGCCTGGCCGGGCGGCATGCCGGGTCCGGGCGTGTAGTCGGGCACTTCGCCGGTGGGACGACGGCTCGCCAACAGGTTCCGCACCGTGTTGTAGATCTCCGCCTGAAGCTGCGCGGCGGCCTGATCGTATTGTTGACCGTAACCCTGGCCGTATCCGCCGTTGTAGCCCGGATCGCCGCCTTGTTGCGCACCGTCTTGTGGCGCGTTCGGCGGAGGAGCACCACTCGGCGGCGGCATCTGACGCGGCGGACGATTGCCCAAACCTGCCACCGTGTGACGAATTTGCGGCAACACGCCCGCCTGGATCAGAAGTTCGTTCACTTCTTCGTATAGACCGTCCAGCCCGCTCATGACATAACGATCGAACAGTTTGTAGATGATGAGCTGCGTTTGCAGATTGAGATCCATCTCGCGCATCGAGAAACGAAACGCCTGGCACAGCGGCGCGGGCGCGATCGGATTTGTCGAGTCTTCAACTTTCGCGCCGCCCAACATCACGGACAACCGTTGATTCACTGCATACAGCGGGCGAGCCAGTCGATTCTCCGCTTTGGAAACGGTGCTGGCGATAGCGAGCGATTCTTCCAGTTCTTTATCGTCGACGAGGGAAAGGTCGCTGTTGCCGGACGCCGGCGTGTCGGATCGCGCCTGCATTTTGCCGGCGGCGAATTCATTGAAAATCTTGCTCAGTTGTTCTTGGAATAGCCGTTCGACGAGTTGACGTTTTTTGCGCACTTCGCGCATACCGTCGAAATACTGCGTCTGAATGGCGTTGTTTTCGGCTCGCTCGGCCAGGTCGAACAGCGCGTCATCGATGTTTTCGAACAACGTTGCCACCAGACCTTGCACGCGCTTGAGCGCCGTACCGCGAACCACTTTGAGCAAATCGCCGACGCGATCCTGGCTCGCCAATTGCGAAGCCTGGCGCTGCTGAAGATCGACAATCTTGTTGTTGTCGCTGGGCGTGCTCATTGTGCCGGTCGGGCCCTGGTTTCGCGGATGAAGTCCATAACTTCCGCCAATCCCAGCATAAATCGTTCCCACACGCAAAGTGTGATTGTTTTCACAAAGGAAGCATCTCGCCGATCAAACGCGATGTCTCTCTGATGAACGGCGCTGGCTGATCGAGATCGTGCAAAAGCCGCGACGGATCTTACTTCAGCGTGATGACGGAAAATCGTTCAGTTGCAACGTGGCGATCGCCTCATTCGCCAGCATGACCGGGATGTCGTCTTCGATGCGATAGATGAGCTTGCCGTCCGTCGTGATGAGTCCGGATTGAAGCGCGTTCGAAACGGCCAAGTGCTCGACCGTCTGCACGCCACCACTCGCGATCGAACGGTTCAGCGAATCGATTTCAGCCTTACCCATTGGCCGCACCGGCACCTTGGTGGCGGGGCAGCAAAGAATATCGAGCAGACGCTTGTCCATGAGATGGGAATGTCACTGAGTTGAGCCTAGAATAATGGTTTTAAGGGGCACTGGCCATGAAGAGTGAGCGCGCGTCCGGGGCGCAGATCGGCGTAGTGATGGGATCGCGTTCGGATTGGGAGACGCTGCAGCACGCCGTCGAAGCGCTCGATCGTCTGGGCATTGCGCACGAAGCGCGCGTCGTTTCGGCGCATCGTACGCCCGATCTTTTGTTCGACTATGCATCGAACGCGCATGCGCGCGGATTGCGCGCGATCATCGCCGGCGCTGGTGGCGCGGCGCATTTGCCAGGAATGCTCGCGGCGAAAACCTCTATTCCCATTCTTGGCGTGCCGGTTCAGTCGCAGGCACTCAACGGGATGGATTCGTTGTTGTCGATCGTGCAGATGCCCGCCGGAATTCCCGTCGCGACGTTCGCCATCGGCAAAGCCGGCGCCATCAATGCGGCGCTGTTCGCCGCGGCGATTCTGGCGAGTACCGACAACGTCGTTGCCGAACGCCTTAGCCAGTTTCGCTCCGAGCAAACCGACCAAGTGCTCGCCAAGCCCGATCCACGCCACGCGTGATCGGCGTCGCATGAGCACGATCGGAATTCTCGGCGGCGGTCAGCTTGCACGCATGCTCGCACTCGCGGGCGCCCCGCTGGGCGTACGTTTTCTGGTGGTCGACAATGTCGCCGACGCGTGCGCCGGCCAAGTCGCGCCGACCATCACCGCCGACTGGCGCGACTTCGCCGCGCTGGAAAAATTCGCGGCGGAAATCGATGTGGCCACGTTCGATTTCGAAAACGTGCCGGCCGATACAGCGCAGTTGCTGACTGAGCACACGCGCGTTTCGCCGAATCCGCGCGCATTGGCGCTGGCGCAGGATCGGCTCGCGGAAAAAACCATGTTCCGCGAACTGGGGTTGGACACGCCGGCGTTCGCGACCGTCGACAGCGTCGATGATTTACGGCGCGCGACAGGGGACATTGGTTTTCCAAGCGTCTTGAAAACGCGACGCCTGGGGTACGACGGCAAGGGACAATACCGACTCCGCGACGAAAACGACATCGATCCTGCTTGGAAGGAGTTAGGCGGCGCGGCGTCGATACTGGAAGCGTGGGTCCCGTTCCAGCGCGAAGTATCCGTCATCGCCGTGCGCGGCAACGATGGCGCATTTTCCACTTATCCACTTGTGCAAAATTGGCATGCGTCCGGGATTTTGGCCGCCAGTCTTGCGCCCGCCCCGGATTGCGCAGGGCTGGCCGAGATCGCCACGCATCATGCGCGCAGGATTGCCGAACATCTGGATTACGTCGGCGTGTTCGCGCTCGAACTTTTCGTCTGCGACGGCAAATTGCTCGGTAACGAAATGGCGCCACGCGTTCACAATTCCGGGCATTGGACGATCGAAGGCGCCACGTGCAGCCAATTCGAAAATCATGTGCGCGCCGTTTTGGGTCTTCCACTCGGCGACACGTCGGCGCGCGGTGTGAGCGTGATGCTCAACTGGATCGGGAAATTGCCGGATGCGATGGGCGTGTTGAAAGAACCCGATGCGCACTGGCATGACTATGGAAAATCACCACGCGATGGGCGGAAGGTCGGTCATGCCACGATTTGCGCTACCGACCACGAAGAACTTCGTTCGCGTCTGGCGCGCGTGGCGCACGCGATTGGCCGGGATCAGCAAGTGGCGCCCGTGCTGGACGCCCTTGCTGGAACGCGTTGAAATTTATTTCATCTGACTTGTAGCAAACTCGTAATTCGCCAGATTCCAGAATGCCTCGATATATTTCGGACGCGCATTGCGGTAGTCGATGTAATACGCGTGTTCCCACACGTCGCACGTCAAGAGAGGCACATCGGTGCCGGTGATCGGCGTCGCGGCATTGCTTGTGCTGACGAGACCGAGATTGCCGTCCGGACGCTGCACCAACCAGGCCCATCCCGATCCGAACGTGCCTACGGCCGTCTTCGTGAATTCTTCTTTGAATTGCGCGAATCCGCCGAATGCCTTCTTGATGCCGTCGGCCAGTTTACCGCTCGGTTCACCGCCACCTTTAGGCGACAGACTGTTCCAGTAAAACGTGTGATTCCAAACTTGCGCGGCGTTGTTGAATACACCGCCTTGCGCTTTCTTGATGATCGAAACGAGATCCTGATTCTCGAATTCCGTTCCCTTGATCTGGTTATTCAGATTCGTCACGTACGTCTGATGATGCTTGCCATAGTGATAGTCGATCGTCTCGGCCGAAATATGCGGCGCGAGCGACTCGCGAGCCCAAGGCAGCGGGGGTAATTCGATGGCCATGTGTCTCTCCTTATGGTTGACCGACGCAGACATTGCGAACCCCGATTATAAGCACGAATGAGCGTGCGCGCCTGTTACAATAAGGACATCCGCGCGCCGTTGTCGCGCATTCACTCAATCAGCGTGTTATGGATACTCTCGACCGCATCAAACAGACCGTGACCGGACATCCCGTCGTGCTTTTCATGAAGGGCACACCGCAGTTTCCGATGTGCGGATTTTCCAGCCGCACCGCGCAGGCGCTGAAATCCGTCGGCGCGGATTTCGCGTCCGTCAACGTGCTTGAAGACCCTGAAATCCGCGCGAATCTTCCGCGCTATTCCAACTGGCCGACATTCCCGCAGCTTTACATCAATGGCGAACTGATCGGCGGTTGCGACATCGCGCTGGAGCTTTTCGAAAGCGGTGAACTTGGCCGCATGGTGCAAGAAGCGCATAAAGCTTGATGCACGCCGTCCGCACCGCGCGCCTGCCCGGCGATTGGCGCGCGAGGCCCGATGCGCTGAAAGATCGCGTTGTACTGATCACCGGCGCAACGGGCGGATTGGGGCGCGTCACCGCAGTCAGCGCGGCAGAATGTGGCGCCTCCGTCATTCTGCTTGGACGAAAAGTTCCACAATTGGAAAAAGTATACGATTCGATCGCGGCATTGAAGCGTGCGCAACCGGCGATCTATCCGATGGATCTCGCCGGTGCCACGCCGAAAGATTATGCAGACCTCGCCGCCAACATCGACAAAGAGTTTAGCCGCCTAGATGGCATCGTTCACGCGGCCGCGCATTTCGACAGCCTGCGCCCCGCCGTCGATATTCAACCGGAAGAATGGTTGAAATCGCTGCACGTGAATGTCTCGGCACCATTCCTGCTAACGCAAGCCTGCGCCGGGCTCCTGAACAAAGCACGGGACGCGAGCGTGGTTTTCGTCATCGATGATCCCGAGCGTATGCGTCGCGCCCATTGGGGCGGCTATGGCGTGGCAAAACATGCGCTGTCCGGGCTGGCATCGATGCTTCACGACGAGTGGGAAAACGGACCCATTCGCGTGCATACGGTCATTCCGCCACCGATGCGCACCGCATTGCGGCGCGCGGCGTACTATGGCGAGAATACGATGCAGCTTCCGACGCCCGACGCGTTCGCGCCTGCGATGGTGTATTTGCTGAGCGCGGACGCCGTGTCGGCACGCGGACGTTGGTTGGATTTGCGGACCAGTTAGTACGATCCGATCGCCACGCGATCGCAAAAGGGGCGGGCGATGGAAAATAATTCTATGAGCACGCTGTCGGCGGGATTGCTGCTGTTCCTGATCATGGACCCGCTCGGCAATATTCCGCTATTTCTGAGTTTGCTGCGCAATGTTGCACCGGAGCGACGTCGGCGCGTGATGATCCGCGAACTGATCATCGCACTCGTCGCCCTGTTCGCGTTTTTGCTCGGCGGCAGTTACATATTGAAGGCACTCCAGCTGCGGCCGGAATCGATCAGCATCGGCGGCGGCATCGTGCTGTTTTTGATCGGCGTCAAAATGATTTTCCCGCCCCGTGAAGGCGGCATTTTCGGCGGCGCGCAGGGCGTCGAGCCATTCATCGTTCCACTGGCGATTCCGGGCGTTGCCGGTCCATCGGCGATGGCCGCGATCATGTTGATGACGAATTCCGCGCCTGGCCGCACGGTCGACTGGAGCATCGCGCTATTTTGCGCGTGGCTGGCGACGGCGCTGATTCTTCTGTCGTCGACGTATTTGTTTCGTCTGCTCGGGACGAGCGTGCTCACCGCGTTAGAGCGGCTGATGGGCATGCTGCTCGTCGCGCTGTCCGTGCAGATGTTTCTCGATGGCGTCGCACTGTATCTGCGCGTGGCCAGCTGATTCACATTTTTAGCGGCGAATGTGCCGCTAGTAGCACCTCACGCGCGTGATGCGTCGCCGGCGCTGCGTCGCCAAAATATTTCGCATCGAGCGCGACGGCCTGCTCGATAAAATGTATACCTTCTTCGCGCGTGGCCGGTGCCTCGGCCAGCATCGATCCGAGCGTGAGCCGCGTGTCGGCGGAACTTGGATGCAAACCATCCGGCGGCACCATCGCCGCGTACGATGCCAACGCGGCGCGCAGTTCGTCGCGCGCTCGGTTCGCATCTTTCGACGCGATCAGCGCCATCGCAAATGCGGTATGCGCCGCTGCCGCCGAGAGCGACTTTTCGCCCGACACGGCGATGGCCGCATCGTGCGCGGCCTTGCCGTTTTCAAGCGCCGCGGCGACATCGCCTTTTGCCAGTTGTACTTCGCTCAAATGAGCGAGCACGCCCGAGGTGTCGTCGATATGCGCGGCGGCAAGCATCGTCAGCGCTTCGTGCAAATCATTTTCCGCGAGATCGAGTTTGCCTTCTTGCCGATGCGCGTTGCCGAGTCCATTCATCACTTCGGCCAACTCGCCTGCGTCGCCGCCGCCTTGGCGCAAGAAGTCGCGCACGGCGAGCAACGATCGCTCTGCTTTGTCGGGGTGACTCATCGTGGACTGGAATTCGCCGTAGTTGAGTCGAATCTCGCCGAGCACACCCTCGTCGAGCGGTGTGGCCGATTCGGCGCGCGACAACAATGCATCGAGCAAGGGACCGGCCTCATCGAAATGGCCCCAATCGATTTCATTCACGGCGAGCATTTCGCCGTCGCGCAAGGCGCGACCACTCGACTCGCCGAAAATCCGCCGCGACGTATCGAACGCAGGCTGCAGATAACGTTGTGCCTGTTCGAACTGCGAAAGGTAGTTGTAGCTCGTACCGACCAGCCGTTCGACCACAACGGTTTCTTGATCCTCCGGGCCGAAAAGTCGTTTGGCGATGTCGTACGCCTGGCGATAATTCTCGACAGCGGAGTTTTCATCGTTGGTCAGGCGATCGAACTCGCCTATCTGGCGCAGCGCCAGGTACATGATTTCGTCGTCGTTAGGCGTGAGTTTCGCCAACGCGAACGCTTGTTCGCTGAGTTCTTTGACGCGGGGAATGTCCGCCCGTTTTTTTGCCAGCCAGCCTGCTGTCGATAAAGCGCGCGCGACGTCGCGACTAGGCGCGTGGCGTATCGCGCGCAGTCTGACGATGGCGTCGTCGGCCAGTGTTTGTGCACTCGCGTTGTCGCCGAGGGCCGCGGTATCGGTCGCTTCTTGGCGCTCTGCGTACGCGGCGAGCAACGCTTGATCCGATTGGTCTTTCACTGCAGCGAAGGCTTTTTCGTGCAGTTGTTTCGCTTCGGTATAAAAACCGAGCTGGTAATACACCGTGCCGAGCGCGTTCTGAAGTTCGGCTTTGAGGTCGGCGTGCTCGGCGGGAATCAAGTCGATGCGTTGCGCGCCGCGGTCGACGAGTTCGCGCACGGAAACGGGCTTGCCTTGCGCCACGTTGGGATTGGCGTTGCGGAACAACTCGAGAAGAAAATCTTTGACGGCCGTCGTTTTACTCGCCTCGCGCGCGGTCTGTTGCGACTGCCATACGACCGCGACGGCGCCCGCGACGAGTAACGCCAAGAACATCGCGGCCGCGGTCAGCGGAATCCAACGACGACGGACGAAAACGCGCAATCGATAGCGCCGGTTGCCGCCGCTGATGGCGCGGCCGCCGACATATGCACTTAAGTCGTCTGCCAGTGCGGTGACCGACGCATAACGTTGTTCCGGTTCTTTCGCCAGCGTGCGCTGAACGATGTGGTCGAGATCGCCGCGCAATGTTCGACGTAAAACCGGCAATGTCGTTCCGCGCTTAACCGCGGCAGCGTCGCCGGTTAGCCGTTTGCCGGTGCCGGCGGCGCGACTCAGGGCTTGGCCGAAATTTTCAGGCGTCTCTTCGACGACGGCCTTGGCCCAGCTGATCGACCCTGCGTCGGCACGGGCATACGGCAATCGTCCGCACAGCAATTCGTAGAGCAATACGCCGATGGCGTAGACGTCGGTCGCGGTGGTGATCTTGTCCCCGAGAACCTGTTCGGGTGCTGCGTACTCAGGCGTCATCATGCGCGCGTCGGTTGCCGTGCCGCCTTCGCCGACCTCGGCGCCGACCAATTTGGCGATGCCGAAATCGAGGAGTTTCACATCGCCATCGGCGGTGACCAAAATATTGGACGGCTTCAGATCGCGATGCACGATCAGGTTTCGATGCGCGTATGTCACGGCCGAGCACACTTGCAGAATCAATTCGACGCGTTGCCGAATGGTCAGGCTGCGCGAATCGCAATAGTCGGTGATCTTTTGACCTTCGACATATTCCAGCGTGAAATACGGCGCGCCGTCGCTCGCGACGCCGCCATCGTGCAATTGCGCGATGTGCGGATGTACGAAACCGGCGAGTATTTTGCGCTCGCGCAGGAAACGAACGCGCGCCGCATCACTCATGAAATCCGCGCGAATAAGTTTCAGCGCGACACGTTGCACGAAGTCGCCTTCCTCGCGCTCGGCGAGATAGACGCGACCCATGCCGCCCTCACCGAGTAGACGCAAAACGCGATACGCGCCGACACGCTGTCCAAGCTGGTCGGTCGGTGGATCGTCGCTGCGCAGTTTGCTCAGCACGGCCACTGCGCCGTCGGCGAGAATGCCGGGCTCGGCCCGTTGTGCAATGAGCAAATCGAGCACATCGCGCATTAACGCGTCATCGCCGCCGCATTGCTGCGCAAGCCAATGTTGACGGTCGCTATCCGGTCGCTGCTGGCTTTCCTGAAATAAATGTTTTACTTGCGACCAGCGATCTGTCGGGATCATTTCGTGTGCCCCTGATCCATGGCCTGGCGCAAAAACGATCGTGCCAGTTCCCAATCGCGTCGCACGGTTCGTTCGTGCAATCCGAGCTCGGCGGCGATTTCATGAAACGACAGGCCAGCGAAAAAATGCCACTCGACCAGTTGGCCCAACTCGTGATCTCGTTGATACAGCGCTTCCAGTGCCGCGTCCAGTTCCAACGTTTCCGTCGCCGCGGTGCTGCCGAGCTCGCTTGTGTTGATTTCGATATTCTCGACGCCGCCGCCGCGCTTGGCGCGGGAGTGATGGCGTGCATGATCGATCGTGATCTGGCGCATCGCGCGGGCAGCCAGTGAGAAAAAATGACGTCGATTGTGGATGCGTTCGAGTTGTCCGCACGTCAACTTCAGATACAACTCATTGACGAGCGCCGTCGCCGACAACGACGAGCCTTGCACCAGCGCACTCTGGCGTCGGGCGCAGCGTTTGAGTTCGTCGTACACTAATGCATACGCCGCATCCTGCGCGGCCGCATCGCCGGAGTTGGCGGCATTCAATAACTCGGTGATTTCAACCCCGGTCGCCATGTTTCGCGGACTCGACAGCACCCCGTGAAAAGCTTAGCAGCTTAAGTTCGCCGCGAGGTGTACGAGGCCACCGCGGCCATTAATTTGATTTCAGGTTGCAAACGATCGTTTGAGGATACACTGCGCCGAATCCGCTAAATCCGATCGAAAACAGTCATCATGCTCGATACCAAATCAACCGATATCGCCGCCGTTCAACGGATTTCGGCCGTTCCCATCATTCTGGAAATCGTGACCAAGATGACGGGTATGCGATTCGCCGCCGTGGCGCGCGTAACCGATACGACGTGGGCTGCGTGCGCGGTATTGGACAAAATCGAATTCGGTTTAAAGAAGGGCGATGAACTGGAACTGGGCACGACGATCTGCGATGAAATTCGGCAACATCATCGACCCGTGGTTTTCGGACATGCCAGTTCGGATCCGCACTGGTCCACCCATCACACGCCGCGCATCTATAAACTCGAAAGTTATATTTCGATTCCGATATTCCGCGCCAATAAAGAGTTTTTCGGCACGTTGTGCGCGATCGATCCTTCGCCGGCCGACTTGAGCGACAGCACCGTCATCGGAACGATGAAACTTTTCGCCGAACTCATCGGCACGCAATTAGACAGCGAATTTGCGATGGAGCAGGCGCGGCGGGATTTGGGCGATGCGCGGTCACTGGGCGAACTGCGCGAGAAATTCATCGCCGTACTGGGGCACGATTTGCGCAACCCCGTGCATGCAATATCGATTGGCGCGAATGTGCTGAAAGGCAATGTGTCGGACGATAAACGGCGTGCCATGGTGGAGATGATTTCCCGTAGCGCTCGACGCATCGAGGGTCTTATCGAGAATACGTTGGACTTCGCGCATTCGCGGATGGGCGAGGGCATTCCCGTCTATCGCGTCAAGGATCCGCAACTTCTGGATGAACTGCGGCACGTCATCGACGAAATCCAGTCGGCATATCCGGATCGTGAAATCATTTCGCGAATGGAAATTCGACAACTACCGTCCGCCGATACGAAACGGTTGGGTCAGCTCCTCGGTAATCTCGTCGCGAATGCCGTGACGCATGGCAGCGCGAGCTATCCGGTGGAGATCGACGTGAGCAGCGACGACCGCTACTTCGAACTGCGCGTCAGCAATCGCGGCGAGCCGATTCCGCCAGAAATTTTGCCGACACTTTTCGAGCCCTTCACGCGATTGGAAACGGCAACCCCTGAACAAGGCCTTGGCCTGGGGTTGTATATCGCGTCCCAAATAGCCATTGCCCATCAAGGCAACCTGACCGTTTCGTCCACTGAAAAGAAGACCTGTTTCATTTTGCGTATTCCGGCCTCGTCGTGAGCGGTCGGCATCCCGAGACTCTCCTGATCCCTTGGTCAAAAACGTGCAAGGTTGAGCAAGCGTGATAATGCCCGGTTCACGAACCATGCACTTAGCGGCTGTCAGATTGAGTTTTAGTCGGGAACTTCTATGAGCAGGACGCTCCACGTGTTAATTGTAGAAGACGACCCGCTGCTGGGTTTGGCGACTGCTGAATCATTGACCCTGCTGGGTCATAGGGCATCCATCGTTCCGACCGTGGCCGCCGCATTCGCGGCACTCAGCGCCGCGCATGCATTCGACGCGATACTTCTCGATCTGAATCTCGGCAACGAGCGTGGTGAGACCATTTTTCAGAAGCTGCAACTGCTGCGCATCAAGTATCCTCCCGTCATCATCCTGTCTGCCGAACCGGATGCGGAAGTTCGGCTTGCCGCCGGTGTGGTTCAAGCGAAGCAAATGCTGACCAAACCGGCAGCGATCGCGCGCATAAGCAGAGCACTGGAACTTGCTGTTGCCGCGTGAACGGGATTTTCGATAGGCAACGATACCGTTATGGTCAAACCGCTGAGCGCCGAAACCAAAGCAAGACTGGCGCTGCCGTCTGGATCCACCCTGCCCGCGATCATTGATCCAACCTTGTCGTTGGGAGAAATCTTGTTGGTCCACGCGTATATCCTGCGGCGTGACGGTATTGCTCCGCTGGCGATGAATGCGGCCGCAAGTCAAACGGGACCATTGCCTTCGACAACCGCCGCGAATGGCGATGCGAAGCGTTTGCATAAGCGTCGGTCGTCCGTTGGCCAACATTTAGGTGGAAGCGTCGACGTTTGAGTTGCATAAAACGCACGAAAAAAAAGCCACCGCACATGGCGGTGGCTTCGAATCGCGGCGGGACCGTCAGTCCCGCCGAATAGCATCATCTTCTACTGGCAGGTATCGACTTCCACGTTGTCGATCGCCACACCGTTCGGCGTCGGAACCGGACCGTTGGAGCCGTCGGTGTTCACATCGAATTCGAACGTCATGGTCTGGCCGATGAAGCTGTCGAAGTCGACGATCGAGTGCGCCGGCGCACCGGAGACAGTGCACCACACCGGGTTGCCCGTGTATTCGGACGGACCGCTGTAGGGATCGGTGAACATGCGGTTCGCACCGAGATACTGGAAACCGCTACCGGTATTGGTCTCGATGATCAACGCATCCCAGCAACCGCCCGCGCCGTCGTCTTCCAGGCCGTGATAGACGTCGTACTTCAAGAATGCACTCTGCGCGCCCGAGGGAATCGAAACGCTCGGCGACACCAGATCCCAGTCGCTCGTCGTTGCATTGTCTTTGATGAAGTAGACGTAGCTGTTCGTTCCGAATCCCGTGCCTGCGGTCGGCGTCGCGGTCAGCGTCCATGAATGGTTGGCCGAGGTGCCGCCGCCCGATCCTGCGACCGTCCAGCCTTGGGCCGTCGTATCGTCCCAGTTCCAGCTCGCCACGGGCGTGAGTGTGGTGCCGGCGGGGCAGGTGCCGGGCACGCCGGTGGTGAACGAGAATACGGCGGACTTGGCACCACTGCCGCAGTAATTCGTCGGCGTCACGCGCCAGAAAAATTGCGTCGATTGCGCAAGCGGTTGCGTGGGCGACCATGAGTTGGTTGTCGAGGTTCCGCTGGCGACGATGTTGATGAAGGTGGCGTCGGTCGCGACTTCGACCAGATAGCTCAACGCGTCCGGAATGGCGGTCCAGGTGAACGTCGGATAGATCTTCACGCCGGTGGCGTTATTGGCGGGCGTCGTCAATGACGGCGCGACGGGGCTGTGGTCCGAAATGTCCAGTTGAATTGCCAGTGAGCGTGTGGAAGGCACGCTGCTGGTACCGGTGACTGTTACGCCGTATTGACCCGGCGCGAGCGCGTCCGCACCACTCAAGATGAGGCGTGACTCACCGGGAGTCGGCGATATCGGATTGTTAGAAAAATTCGCGGTCACACCGCTCGGCACCGTCGCAGACAGCGTGACGCCGCCAGTAAAGCCATTGAGGACGCCGGCGCGGATGAGGAACGACGGATCGTGCGCTGCCGTGGCTTCGCAAATCTGAAGTTGCGATGGGGAATCGTTGACCAGCGCGAAATCCGCCGTCCCGCAATTCGGGAATTTGAAACTGCAAACGCGCGTTGACCAGGTCGATGACGACGTCGCCGCGTAGTATTCGTTGGTGAACCAGAACGTGCACTGGTCCGACGGATCGATCGTCATGTTGGAATAGTCGCCCCAGCGATCGCTCGTGCTGGTCTGGTGTCCGGCTCCGGCGACGCAAATTTGCTCGTCTTCGAGCGTACCCGCCGGATCGTTGTACGTGCGGCCATTTGTCGCGACTTCCGGGTTGACGCCGCCCGCGACGGAATAGCCGATGCCGAGATTGTCATTTTGATCGATCGAAACGGCAGGCAGCCAGCGCGTATTCGCGTCAGGGTTATATACGCCTTGATCGAGAATCGTCTTCGTCATCGCCGCCGCATAAGGAAGCGGTGCATCGGGCAGCAGCGTGTTGTCGTAGTTGTCACCGAAAATGCGATCGCTCTGCGGATTCAGGCCGAAATGCACCCAGCGCACGGCGCCTTGCGCAGTGGCCGGATTGGACAGAATCGTGTGATTGATAGCCAGCGAGAGGCGCTCGGGTGCTCCCGACGGAAACGCTCGTGCCGTGGCGTGATACATGATGTGCGTGCCAAAGGAATCCAGAACGGCCGATGTGCCGCCCTGATTGACTTCATAGTAGTCGTACACATACGGCGAATTCGGCGCGAGACGCGACGGGCTTGCCGACAGTGTCGTCGACGACGGAATGTTCCAGTTGACGCACATGTCCCAAAACAGATAGTCGCTGGTATTGGAATCGAAGTGAACGAAAACCGGACAGCTGCCGGCAGCCGCCACTTCTGTGCCGACGAGATGAACGGGTTCGACACCGTACGCGTCGAGTCCGGAGAATCGCACCATCGAGACCTGTGACGCCGGACGCCCTTCGAGCATCGCGTCGCGCTGAAGCACGGCATAGGCGGCACCAACGAAAGCCTCACCGTTGGCTTCGTCGAATTCGTGCGTCGTCAGCGTGTAGGCATCTTGGCTGCCGCCTTGGTCGACCCACACGCCCGTCTTCGGATAGTCGCCGAAGTACGTCGAGTCGAACTCATATCGATAATACGTGCCGAGCGCATCGCTCGACGTGGAAATCGCATAGCACTGAGCCGAACCGGCGTTGCTGCCGGTGTTGGGCGGCACCACGAACTGCGTCGCCACCCAGCGGTGTGCGAACTGATCCCAGAGCACGACCGGATCGCCATCGTTATGGGATTCGCACAATCCGCCAAATCCCGACCAGAACGATTTGCCGGCGGTGTAGTTGGACGCGCCATTGGGAATTACGGCGCCGGTGCCTTTGTCATACAGCGCCCATGACGTATTGACCCACTGGAAATAATAATCTTCGCTGACGTCGCCTTCGGTATCCGGCGGCAAGCAACCGCAGCCGCTGTTGGTCTTGTTGATACCGTCGAAGCTGGTGATGATCGAAGGCGCCGGCACACCGATCGATGGACTACGCGGCAGCATCGGACTGTTCACCGCTTCGTTCTGATGCGGGATGGCCGGTTTTAGAAATTTGTTCGGGATTTCGTACTCGCCACTGCCGTCGCCCATGGGCTGCACCGGCGGCAAATTCAGATCGCTCATCGGTGGCGAGACATCGAATCGGGAAGCGTGCATCACAACCGGTTTTTGCGGTTCGGGTGATTGCGCTGCAAACGCGGTGGCGGTCAGCGCAGCGCACGACAGCGCGGCGCATGCAATCGTCGAACTAAATTTCATTGCGAGCCCTCATAAATAATTGACGCCCAACTCAACCGATTCAACACCGTATCCGTGAGCGTGCGGAACGGAACACCCTGCCCGACAAACCTTCAACTCCCTTGCTTCGCGCGGTAGCTATCCATTCTCCGCAGATAGCCGCGTAAGAATTCCTTGGCCTGCACCGGTGTCGCCGCATCGTTCAATGCGTCTTCGACAACGCCGCGCTCAGAGTCCGGATACTGCTGATGCAACAAGCGCAACGCCGGCTCTATCAGAGCGGTGCTGTCGCTTCGTGTCCAACGCGCCAACGCCAATTCAGGCACTCGGTTTGCGGGAGATTGCCCCAGCAGTGAGAACGCCACGCGAATGAGCATAACTAGGTCTTCCGACCTATCTGCCACATCTATCGATGTAGTAGATAATAAATCCCTGGATGTGTCCAGCGCCCATGATGGCCCGAACGCGTCGGCATGCTGGGCTGCCGCTTCTAACAGCGGGGCACGTGCCAGCGGAGGCGCCGCTGGATCCCTGACAAAGGCTTCGATCGCCGTTCTGTCCTGGGCGCGGATTTTTTCCCGCAGCGCCGGCTCCAGGGCCAGTTCATTTGCCGCCAGATTCTTAAGTTGCGCATCGTCGGATTGCAACGCGGTGATCAGAAGCTTCACCGCATCGTGCGACTCCGTCGCCCGTTCGCTTTTTCCAAGATCAAGAATTCTGCGAACCTCGGGCGTGTCCGCAAACAAGGCCGGATCAAGCCCCGGCGACACAATCATCGTAGCCCCCTGATGCCGTCCTATAAGACGTCCGGGTCGACGAGGATCTTCGGCAAAAAGGCCATAGCCGACGATGTACTGCTTGCCGATAACGATGCGTGCGATGACATCGTTGGGGACGAGAACGTCGATCTCGTTCTGAATGAGAAATTTGGGATTACCGGACAGCAAACTCTTGTACTCGAATACGACGCGGCTCGCTGATGCGTTGGTTTCCGAGGCGGTGCCGACAATCAGCATGTTGACGGGGTCGTGGAGCAGTTCGAGTGGCGGCTCGATGCGCTCGGCTCGCGCCGGAGTGGCCAGCACGAACATCACGATCGCGAATAATCGAAGTGCGCCAATCCATCGTCCGCGCGGCGCCCAGTACGAACTCCGTCTTGCGACTGACAACATGCAATCTCCAGCAACCGGCCTTGGGCTTAAAGAGTAACCGATACGACGGCGGCTAGCGGACAAGAACGCGGATGTCGGATGTTCACGCCGATGCGACGTAGCCAATGCGCGCGCCGCCGTAGGGTAAAAAAATTCATTTATATGATGGTGGCCAGGGACGGAATCGAACCGCCGACACGGGGATTTTCAATCCCCTGCTCTACCAACTGAGCTACCTGGCCGGAAATCGTGCGGTGGCGAGTGCGACCGCGGAGGGGCGCGTATTACAACGGCTCGGGTCAAATGAGTCAAGCTAAAAGCGCCGCCGCGACGTTGTCGTCGGCGCGTGCGTCTGGTTAGCATGGTTTCCAGGAGAGTCGACGTGCGCAAAAAATTGATTTCGAAATCGATCGTCATGCCGATCGCGATGCTAGTTTTCGGTCTTGGGTCGGTATCGGCGTTTGCCGACACGCACGCGCATCAGATGGATGAGCTGGCTCGGTTCAAGCGTTACGCCGGCTCGCCCGTCGACGAATTCAGGATGGTCGATGTATTCCAGACGCAAATCGTCGGCGACAAAAACGTGGTGGTGTGGCCGGCGATCAACACGGCGTATTTTATCACGGTCGACAAACCTTGCCTGAAGCTTGAATGGGCGACCGGATTCGGTGTCACGCAGAAAATGACGATGAAAGTGACGAAGCGCTTCGATTTCATCACCTTCGACAATCAGCGCTGCAAGATCGTCGAGATCCGACCAGTCGACTATAAAGCCATGCTCAAAGACGGCAAGGCGAAAACCACTCAGGCCGGCGGCACATAACCTGCGGGTGCGTCAGAGCCATCGCCGAACAGAAATTTTTCCATCTCGCCTTCGAGAAATTTGCGTGCTTTCGGATCGAGTGGCGACAGCCGATTTTCGTTGATCAGCATTGTCTGATGCGCCAGCCATTGTGACCACGCTTCTTTTGAAATGTGATCGAAGATACGCTTGCCGAGTGCGCCGGGATACGGCGCGAATGTCATCGCCTCGGCTTCCCGATGCAGTCGCGAACAATGCACCCTACGAGTCATTGTGAATCCTTAGTCCAAATTTTCGATGAGCTTTCGCACCGGCGCGGGCAAGCCAAGTTTTTTTACGTCATCACGGCTTACCCAACGACGATTCGAATCGTCACCGACGCGCGGGTTTCTCTTGACCTGTGTAATCAACGGTGTGATGTCCAGTCGATAGTGACTGAATGTATGCGTGAATGTCGGTAAATGTCGGAAGAGGATAGCAGCGCGAGCGTAATCGCAGGCGACGTTGAGTGTCGCTGCATCGACATCGCTCGCCTCCGGCAAACTCCATAACTCGGCCCAAACACCCGTCGGCGGACGACGTTCCAACAATACACGTCCTGACTCGTCGCGCAGAATCAACATCATCGTCGCGCGTATCGGCAGTTTGCGTTGGGGTTTCGATTCCGGCAGCGTCGAGGTAAGGCCATCGCGGAGCGCGATGCAATCTTTAGAAAGCGGACATTCCGCGCAGCGCGGTTTTGATCGGGTGCAAACGGTCGCGCCGAGATCCATGATCGCTTGCGTATAGTCCGTCGCGCGCGAGTTCGGCGTATGAGATTCGGCGAGTTTCCAAAGCGCGCTTTGCGTTTTCGTCGAACCGGGCCAGCCATGCACGCCGTGGAAACGCGCAAGTACGCGTTTGACGTTGCCATCGAGAATCGTGAATTTCAAACCGTGTGCTTGCGCGAGAATCGCACCCGCGGTCGATCGGCCGATACCGGGCAGTTCGGCGAGTTGGTCAAAGTTATTCGGAAGGTCGGCGTGATATCGCTCAACACAAATCGTTGCGGCTTTGTGTAGGTTACGCGCGCGGCTGTAATAACCCAGACCGGACCATGATGCCAATACGTCGTCGACGGGCGCGGCGGCGAGCTCTGCGATCGATGCGAATTTTTCCACAAAGCGCAAAAAATACGGAATGACGGTCGCGACCTGCGTTTGTTGCAGCATGACCTCCGAAAGCCAGACGCGATAGGGCGAGCGCGGTTTCTGCCAGGGCAGATCGTGGCGGCCATGCGCGTCGTACCATCGCAAGAGCCGCGTCGCGAAAGAATCAGCTCGCGGCATTTCCGAAATTCGCCGGTAATAATCCGTCGACGAAAGCGGCTGCGTCGAATTCGCGCAGATCGTCCACGCTTTCGCCGAGTCCGATGAAACGAATCGGCAATCCGAATTCTTTTGCCAGCGCGAATACGACGCCGCCTTTCGCGGTGCCGTCGAGTTTCGTAACGACAAGACCCGTCACGCCGATCGCGGCGCGAAATTGACGAACTTGATTGATTGCATTCTGGCCCGTCGTGCCGTCGATCACGAGCAATGCTTCATGCGGCGCTTCGGCATCGAGCTTCGACAGCACGCGACGAATCTTCGTCAGCTCGTCCATTAAACCGTTCTGGGTGTGCAGACGACCAGCGGTATCGGCGATCAGAATTTCTGCGCCACGCGAGCGTGCCGATTGCAGTGCATCGAAGATCACGCTCGCCGAGTCCGCACCCGCGCCTTGCGCGATGACGGGAACTTGATTGCGCTCGCCCCACGTGCGTAATTGTTCCATCGCAGCGGCGCGGAACGTGTCGCCGGCGGCGAGGATCACGGATTTCCCGTCGTTCTGAAATTTGCGCGCGAGCTTGCCGATCGTCGTCGTCTTGCCCACGCCGTTGACGCCGACCATCAAGATCACAAACGGCAGTTGTTGGCTTTGTGGAACGAGTGGCACCGCGACCGGTTGCAGAATTTCTAGCAGCGAAGCGCGCAACGCGGCGAGTAACGCATTCGCGTCGGAAAACTCGCGTTTTTGCATGCGCTTGCGCAGCGATTCGACGATATCGGTACTCGCCGCCACGCCGACATCCGCCGTGATCAGCAGCGTTTCGAGCTCATCGAGCAGCGCATCGTCGAGCTTCGGATGCCGCGCGAACAAATCACGCACATCGCGATTGAACACACTTTTCGCGAAACGGTCGCGCCAGGTCGCCTTCGGCTTTTCGACGGGGACCGGCATCGTTTCTTCTGAAGCGATTTGCATCAACGCGTCGCCTGGCGCAGTCTCCTTCGCGACGTCGTCGGATTTTTTCTTCCAGAATTTAAGCATTGCGACACAAGTTGAAAGACAATGCGCAAATGCTACCACTCGCAACGCTAGTAAATCGTGGCGAATAAATCTACGAACGCGATGCGTCGCGGCGTCGCGACCGGCCGCGTGCGCATCATCGGCGGATCGCTGCGCGGGTCGAAGCTCGATGTTCTGCACGCACCCGGTCTGCGCCCGACGCCCGATCGCGTACGCGAAACGCTGTTCAACTGGCTGATGCCGGTCATCGAAGGTGCGCGCTGTCTAGATCTTTTCGCGGGCACGGGCGCACTCGGCATTGAAGCGCTGTCGCGCGGCGCGGCAGCGGTGGATTTCGTCGAATCGGATGCACAGACGGCGGCGCAGTTACGCGCGAATCTGTCGCGCCTGAAACAGACCGCCACGGTGCGCGCGTTCAGCGCGAATCGATTTATCGACTCCACCGAACAACGGTTCGACATCGTTTTCATCGATCCACCGTTTTCGGAAAATCGGTGGGAATCGTCGATGGAATCGATCGAGAATCACTCAGTTCTAAGTGACGAGGCCTGGATTTACGTCGAATCGCCGGCTGAGAAATCGTTCGTTGCGCCGGCCACGTGGCAATCGCATCGCGAAGGTCGCGCCGGCGCGGTGCGCTTCGTGCTCTACCACCGCGTGAAGCCATCCGCTAAGCTTTAGCGAGTTTTCGAACGGCCGCAGGCATGCCCAGCCAGATAACCAGTCCAGCTCGTGCGCGTGTTGCGGTTTATCCCGGAACGTTCGATCCGATCACGAACGGCCACGCCGATCTGGTCAGCCGCGCGGCGCCGTTGTTCGACCGGCTTATCGTCGGCATCGCAGAAAGTGCCGGCAAAGGGCCGAGCCTGAGTCTCGACGAACGCATTTCGCTCGCGCGACTCGCCCTGGCCGGTGTGCCGAATGTCGAAGTGCGCGGGTTCGCTTCGCTGCTGGCGGATTTCGTCCGCGAAACGTCGGCGGGCGTGATCCTGCGCGGATTGCGCGCGGTGTCGGATTTCGAATACGAATTTCAACTTGCGAGCATGAACCGGCATCTCATTCCGGATGCCGAAACGTTGTTTCTCACGCCCGCCGAGCAGTACAGTTTCATTTCTTCCTCGCTCGTGCGCGAAATCGCACGACTGGGCGGCGACGTCTCCGGCTTCGTGCATCCGGCCGTGCAACAGGCGTTGCGGCAGCGTTGGCGAGCTTCCTGAACTTTAAACTTTTCGAAAAAAGGTGAATTTATGAAAAATTATATTCGTATACTCGCGCTCGCATTATTCACGGTGCTGGCATTGTGCGCGTGCGGCCAGAGCGATGAAGAAAAACAGAAAGCTGCCGCGGCGGCGGCCGCCGCAGAGGCTGCGAAACCGGTTCCCGTGCCCGCACCGACGGCCGACAAAGCGGCATGGCAGAAGTATTTGACGAACGTCGTCACGCGCAATATGCAGGGCGTCAAAACCAATAGCCCGTTCATGTACTTCGTGCCGGGCGGCGATTCGGCCGACGTCCTCGACGCACGCAACAGTCAGCTCAACAGCGTCTCCGATGCCGTGGCGCGCGGCGTGCTGCCGGGCAACATGATGGCGTTCGGCGGTCCAGACTCCAAGGCCACCGGTGATCTCGTCGTCGACGGCTTCAGCAAGGCGCGAGATGGCACGTTCAAGGGCGTGGTCATTCTTTTCGTGGGCGCGGCGGCCGATCAGGATCGCGTCAAGAGTGCGGTCGCGAAAAGCGGCGCGGAATTTCGTTTCGTTGAAATGAAGTAAGCGCGGTCCCACGTTATCACCTCATGGGTTATCGATGCCCGCATACGGCGGGCATCCCGACATGGCGATTCGATGGCGCTGAGAATCACGGAAGTGTGCGTCAATTGCGACGTGTGCGAACCGGTTTGTCCGAACAAGGCGATTTCGCTGGGTGAAGTCATCTACGAAATCGCACCCGGGCGCTGCACGGAATGCGTGGGTCATTTCGACACGCCGCAATGCGTGGATGTGTGTCCAGTCGAGTGCATCATCGCGGACGTCGCGCATCCGGAAACGCGCGAGCAACTGATGACGAAATATCGTGTGCTGACCGCAGAGGAAACATCGTGATCCGTCGCAAGCTCGTCGTGTGTCTGTTCATCGCGCTATCCGTCCCGGTTGGTGCGGCGGAAAAACCCGGACACGCGGCAATCGCGAGTGCGCACACGCTCGCCACGCAAGCCGGTTTCGAAGTGCTCGCTGCCGGCGGCAATGCGTTCGATGCGGCGGTTGCTGTCGCGAGTACATTGTCGGTCGTCGAGCCGCAAAGCTCGGGTCTTGGCGGCGGCGGTTTTTTCCTCATCCGCAACATGGCCGACGGCAAAGAAACGATGATCGACGCACGCGAAACCGCGCCGGCCGCCGTCGATCAGAAAGATTATCTGAAAGCCAACGGCGAACCGGATCGCGATCATTCGCTCAACGGACCGCTCTCATCGGGAATTCCCGGCGAACCGGCCGCGCTGGTTTGGATGGCTAAACATTATGGCCGTCTGCCGCTGGAGAAATCTCTCGCCCCGGCCATTCGCATCGCGCGCGAAGGATTCAAACCCGATTCGCGCTTCATCGGTGAGCTGGCCCAAGTCAGCAGCCGCATCGCGCGCTATCCCGACGCGGCGGCGCTATATCTGGTCGACGGCCAGGCGCCGCAAGTTGGCTGGACATTTCGCTCGCCGGATCTCGCGGCCGTGCTGGAAAAAATCGCACGCGAAGGCGACGACGGATTTTATCGCGGTGATGTGGCGAAGAAACTCGTCGACGGCGTGCATGCGGCCGGCGGGCGCTGGTCGATGGACGATCTGGCCAAGTACACGGTGAAAGAACGCGATCCGATCGCGTTCACGTATCGCGGCTGGCACATCGTGACCGCGCCACCGCCGTCGTCGGGCGGCATCGCGCTTGCCGAAATGCTCAACATGCTCAGCGGATTCGATTTGCAAACGATGGATCACGTGCATCGCGTGCACACCATTGTCGAGACGATGCGTCGCGCGTACCGCGATCGAGCGGAATATCTCGGCGATCCCGATTACGTGAAAATGCCGGTCGCGGAATTGACGAGTCCGTTGTATGCAGCCGGATTGCGCGCGTCGATCCATCCCGATAAAGCTACGCCGAGCGATATGCTGCCCGGCTACATGCCGCCCGCAGAAAGTCCGCACACGTCGCATTTTTCCATCATTGATGCGGACGGAAATCTCGTCTCGGCGACGCAAACGGTCAACACAACATTCGGATCGAAGTTCGTCGTCGGCGGAACCGGATTCGTGCTCAACAACGAGATGGACGATTTCGCGCTCGTCGCGGGAAAACCGAACGCGTACGGATTGGTCGGCAACGACAACAACGCGCCGAAACCCGGCAGCCGTCCGTTGTCGTCGATGACGCCGACGTTCATCGACGGCCAGGACAAAACCGCCGTCATCGGCACACCGGGCGGAAGTTCGATCATCACGATGGTGCTCGAAGGAATTCTCGGATTCGTCGACGGCGAGCTGCCGGAAAAAATCGTCGCGGAACGCCGTTATCATCACCAATATTTGCCGGATCAAATTTCCGCCGAAAAAGATGCATTCTCCGCCACCGACATCCAAGCGCTGAAACAGATGGGATACACGCTCGACATCTCGCCCGACGTGTGGTCGTGGGGTTTCGTCAACATGGTGAGCTGGAATCGCGCGACCGGCGAAATGCACGCGGCGTCCGATCCGCGCAGGCCGAGCGGCAGCGGAGTAGTGAAGTGAGATGAAACTCTGGAGCATTCTGGGCAACTCGCAAAAACTCGACGGCGGCGCCATGTTCGGCAACGCGCCGAAAACGTTGTGGTCGAAGTGGCTGACGCCGGATGAAGACAATCGCGTCGCGCTCGCGTGCCGCGCGTTGCTCGCCGACGATCTCGACGGCAAAACGGTTCTGTTCGAAACCGGCATCGGCGCTTTTTTCGAACCGAAATTGCGCGAACGTTATGGCGTCGTCGAAGATCGGCATGTATTGCTCGACTCGTTGCGTGCGGCGGGTTTCGACCACGACGATATCGACGCGGTGGTGATTTCGCATCTGCATTTCGATCATGCGGGCGGATTGCTCGCGCCGTGGCAAGCGGAGATGAAACCGTCGCTTCTGTTTCCTAATGCCAAATATGTCGTCGGCAAGCGAGCGTGGGAACGCGCGTTGAATCCGCATCCGCGCGATCGCGCTTCGTTTATTCCCGAATTACCCGCGTTGCTCGAAAATTCCGGACGTCTCGAACTCGTCGATGGTGATTACTCGACGACGCTCGGAAAATCCGTGCGGTTTTCCTTCAGCGATGGACACACGCCCGGATTGATGCTCGCCGAAATCGTGGCGCCGGATGGTGGTGTGGTGTTTTGCGCCGATCTCATTCCCGGCCGGCCGTGGGTGCATTTGCCGGTGACGATGGGTTACGACCGCGCGCCGGAGATTCTCATCGACGAGAAGCGCGAATTTCTCGACGACAAACTGGCGCGCAATGTGCGTCTGTTTTTTACGCATGACGTCGATTGTGCGCTCGCCAGCGTGACGCGCGACGACAAGGGCCGTTACGCCACGCGTGACGAAGTGGCCGCACTCAACGGCGCGGCGGCGTAGGTGGCGCGTCGCACTAAAAATACGCATCGCGCGACGGTGATCGGCGTCGCGATCTTGTTCTTCTTCGGCGTCGTCGTCTGGTATGGCGTCACGCGTCTCGGCTGGAAACTGCAGAACGTGCAAACACCAACCACGCAGGTTGAAAAACCGGTATTCATCGATCCGGCCAATGATGGTCGTAAGATCAGCTTGTCAGGAAAACTCAGCGTGCCGGCCGCGGCGCGCGATGCCGAACTCGCCATCAGCGTCGATACGGTTCTTTTGCTCCGTTCCGTCGAGATGTACCAGTGGCGCGAGCAGTGCAGCGGCAACGAGTGCCGTTACGACGAAGTGTGGTCGTCGCAGCCCATCGACTCGGAAAAATTCCGCACGCCACGTGGGCACGAGAATCCACACTTTTTGTTGACGTCGGCACGCTTTTCGTCAGGTCCGGCGAAGCTCGCCGGTTACACGATCGATCCGCAACTGATCATGGAGCAGGTGGAGCCGGTAAATCATCCCGTGCATGTCGCCGAGCTTCCCACCAATCTCGCGGTGACATTTCGTGATGCCGACGGTGTCCTCGTCACCGGCGACCCCGCGCATCCAAAAGCAGGCGACCTGCGCGTAAGCTATCGCGCGGCGCCGTCGAACGCCGTGACGCTGACCGGCGTGCAGCGCGGGCAGCGATTGTCGATCGACTGATCACAGGGGAAACGCGATGAAAATTACGGGACTGTATGCGGCACTCGCCGCGTTGTTGATCGTCATCCTCGCGATTCGCGTCGTCGCATACCGGCGCACGGCCAAGGTCGGACTCGGCGACGGCGACAACCCGGAATTGCGCAAGCGCATCCGCGCACATGGCAACGCCATCGAATACCTGCCGTTCGGTTTGTTCTTGCTGCTCATTTTGGAATTGAATCAAACGGTGCCGATTCTCCTGCACGTGTTCGGCATTGTTCTGATTGTCGCGCGTGTGTTTCACGCGTGGGGCGTCTCGCATCACAGCGGCTTGTCGCCCGGCCGCATGATCGGCGTGATTCTCACGTTCGGTCTGCTGATTGTGATGGCGCTGTTGTTGCTCTGGCAATTCTTCGCGATGGCCGTTATCGCGGCGACGCATTGATCGGCTGAAACAACTCCATGCCGTGATCGAGAAAATAGAGTCCCGCGAATAATTTTGGATCGATCGAAAAACCTTCGCGTGACTTTTGCAGCAACCACGCGGCCGCTTCTGTTCGCGGTATTTCGTGGACGATGATGTCTTCAGTCGCGTCGCCGCCGCCGGCGCTTTCGCGCGTGAGACCATGCGCACGAACGAAAGCGATGATCTCGTTGCTCATGCCCGCCGACGAAGGTCCCGCCATCAGAAATTCGACGCGTTCCGCGCGATAGCCGGTTTCTTCGGTCAATTCGCGCGCGGCGGCGGCCACGGCCGATTCGCTCGCGTTTCCGGCGATGTCACCGACTAAACCGGCCGGCATCTCGATGGTCTTGCTGTGCACGGCTTCGCGCCATTGTTCGACGAATAGAATTTTGTCGTCGGCCGTTACCGCCACGATGATCACGCCGCCGCCGGGATTGGTCCGCTCGGCGTATTCCCAACGGCCGCGCTTCATCATGCGCAGCCAGCGTCCTGCATACAAAACCTCGGTCTTGTCCATTGTTCGCGCCCTTCGAGCTAATCGGCGATAATGCCGGCCCGGCGCATTCGCGCCAGGGAAAAATCGATCGCATGACCCCCCGCGCCGAGAACTAAACGGCGACAGGGCGGTCACACTCCGTTCAATCATCATCGTGGATTCCGGCATGAAAACTCAATCGTGGATGTTCATCGCGGCGCTGCTGCTGATCGGCGGCACCGTCACCGCCCAGGACAAACAGACATCCGGCGAAAACTCCGTGGCGCAGCGCGCCGAGGCCTTGACCGAAGATCAGATCAATAAGTCGCACGATATCGCCGCTCTCACCAAGCTTGCGCAACTGTACGCGTCACGCAATGACGATCAGCGTCTGGCCTGGGTTCTTCATCGCGTCAGCGAACTGACGCCGAACTCGGGCGATTTGAAACTGCAGCTGGCGCTGGTGTACGCAAAGATGGGCGACAAGTCGCACGCGTACGACACGTTGATGCGCATGCAGGTGCAAGGTTTCGGTTACGACATCAGCAAAGATCCCCGTTTCGTTCCCATCCAAGACACGAGAGTTTGGGATTATCTCGTGGCGAATCTCGATCAAAACGCCAAGCAGTTCGGTGAAGGCAGCGTGGCCTTCGAAATGCCGAAAGGCGACAACTTGATGAACGCGCTGGCCTGGGATCCGAAACGCAAGGCCTTTTTGGTCGGCAGCGGCCGCGACGGATCGATTCATCTGGTCGACGAAAAAGGCAAGGCGACGGACTTCATCGCGGCGGGTTCGAACAAAGATCTCTGGGGCGTCGACGCGCTCGGTGTGGACAGCACGCATAACAAGCTATTTGTGACGACATCGGCCGTGCCGCGCTTCAGCGGATTCAACGCCGACAACGCGGAAAAAGCGGCGGTTCTGGAATTCGATTTGGCGACGGGTAAACTTTTACACAAATACACAACGCAAAACGAGGGCAGCAAGCGCGTCTTCAACGCGGTGGCCGTAGCCAAGGACGGGCAGGTGTATGTCGCCGACGGCGCACATAAGGCGATCTTCAAAATCGAGGCCGGCGCGCTCAAGCCGATTGTGCAGAATCCGAAACTCACCAACATCACGGCCATCACCGTGAGCGACGACGGCCGCACATTATTCCTGGCGGATTATGTCGACGGAATTTACGGATTCGATCTGGCCAAAGGTACTGCGTTCGCGTTGAAATACAACGCCGAACAACTCGTTCTCGGCGGAATCGTCGGCATGCATTGGTACGCAGGCAACCTCATCATCGTCGAAGACGGCATGATGCCGAAACGCGTGATGCGCCTTAAACTCTCCGACGACAACACCGCCATCGTGGGCGCGATGGGCCTGGACGTGGCCAATCCCGCATTCGCCGCGCTGGGCGACGGCGCGATCGCGGGCGACAATTTATACTTTGTGGCAAATCGCCAGGACGATCTGTACGACAGCCACGGCGTTCTCACCGACGCCGCAAACGTCGAGCCGATATCGATCTTCAAAACCAATGTGCGATTCGCGTGGGATCAAACCGGAGTGATGAAATCCACAGGTGCGGTTCCCGTCGCGAAACCGGGCACGTATGACAAAAAGACGTTGATGCCCAAGCCGGCCGACACCGACAAACACTAACTGGCTTCACGCATTCACGAACCCGCGCATGCGCGATCGCGTGAGCGGGCCGAAGCGAAGTTTCTCCATCAGAACTTCGATCGCGGCGAGATCCGGCGGCATCCAGGTCATGCCGTCGGCGTGCGGCGGCACCGGTGCATCGAGCGCGATGGCGCTGAGCATGCGCGACAACAGCGCCTGCTCGCGATGCTCCTTCAGCCGCAGATAAATCTGGGCCGCGCTGCGCATGCGCAAATAGGGAACTTCTTCGACGCGTTTGAGCAATTCGTCCAACGAGCCGAAATGCGCGAGCAGGGTGGCCGCCGTTTTCGCGCCGATGCCGGGCACACCGGGAATGTTGTCGATGGCATCGCCCGTGAGCGCGAGAAAATCCACCACTTGATCCGGCCGCACGCCGAGCCGTTGCTTTACGCCATCCGAATTCCAGCGCACGTCGCGCGGAAAATCCCACTGTTCGTCGTGTATTTCGATGAGCTGTCCGAAATCCTTATCGGCGGAAATCACTACCGATCGAAATCCGTGTTTACGCATGCCGACGACCGCGCTGCCGATCAGATCGTCGGCTTCGTAATGTTCGTGCGCGAGCACACACAAGCCGAGCGCCGCGGCGATTTCTTTGCAGTAAGCGAATTGACGCCGCAATTCGTCGGGCGGCATTTCGCGGTTGGCTTTGTAGTCGGGATAGATCGTGTTGCGAAACGAACTCGTCAACGATTCATCGAATGCGACGACCGCGTGCGTCGGTTTGGTCTTCTCGAGAAAGTCGCAGAGAAATCGCGTGAAACCGTATACCGCGTTGACGGGAGCGCCTTCGTGATCGTGAAATTGCGCCGGTATCGAATGCCAGGCGCGAAATACATACAAGCTGCCGTCGACCAGATAAAGCGTGCCGGCCGCACTCATGCGCGCCACTCGCTGACGACATCCGCCAGCAACGGACGAGCGCGCTCCTGCGACGGTTCGTGCGCGGTGCCGATATGCACGAATCCCACGATGCTTTCATTTTTTGCAAGACCGAACAACGAACCGGCTGCAGCATCGTATGCCGCCCATCCGGTTAGCCACTGCGCCGAAAACCCCAATGCCTGCGCGCCGATCAGCAAGTTGTAAGCGATGCATCCGGCCGACAAAAGCTGTTCCTGCGCCGGTACTTTCGGATGCTCGGCATCGATCCGCGCGATGACGACGATGATCAACGGCGCGAATGTATGACGCTCGCGATCCTTGGTCAGTTTCGACGGCGAAATGTCTGGTTCGATTGTCAGATGCAAGTCGGCCAATCGTTCGCCGAGTCGAATCCGGTCGTCGCCGCGAATCAGCAGCATGCGCCATGGCGTAAGCTTGCCGTGATCGGGCACACGAACCGCTGCGCTCAGCAACTGATCGAGCTGTTCGGCGTTCGGCCCCGGTTCGCCGAGCTGACGTGCGGGAACGGAAAGGCGCTGATTGAGCGCGGCGAGCGGATCGTCATGCAGCATCGTGGTCGTCATCCAAACATACTAGCGGTGGCGCTCAAGCTCGGCTAGCATCGGCGGCTCGCGATTGGCATAAAACCGGGAGGGGATCATGGCGACGACCGTGGGCGTGGTGCGCGAAAGCGTACCCGGAGAGCGCCGGGTGGCGCTGACTCCCGATGTTGCGAAGAAGCTGAAAGGCCGCGGCGCGGACTTGCTGATGGAATCCAGCGCCGGCGTGTCGGCGAGTTTTCCGGACGCGGCATATAAAGATGTCACGACATCCGACGCGCGCGGCGTTCTGTCCGGCAGCAACGTATTGTTGAAAGTCCAACCGCCGACGCTCGACGAAATCGCCGCGCTGAACGAGGGCGCCGTGGTCATCAGTTATCTTTCGCCGCATCTCGCGCCCGAGCGCACGAAGGCGCTGCGCGACCGCAAGATCACCAGTTTCGCGATGGAGTTGCTGCCGCGCACGACGCGCGCGCAGGCGATGGATGTATTGTCGTCTCAGGCGAATATCGCCGGATACAAAGCGGTGCTGATCGCGGCCGAAGCGAGTCCCAAATTCTTTCCGATGCTCACGACAGCCGCCGGAACGATCCGTCCCAGCAAGGTGTTGATCGTCGGCGCCGGTGTGGCAGGATTGCAGGCGATCGCGACGGCGCGCCGTCTCGGCGGACAAGTCGAAGGGTTCGACGTGCGTCCCGAAACGGCCGAACAAATCCGTTCGCTCGGCGCGAAGTTTCTCGATCTCGGCGTGAGCGCCGCCGGCACTGGTGGTTATGCACGCGAATTGACTGCCGAAGAACGCGCGCAACAACAGACGGCGCTCGCGGAACATTTGAAAGGCATCGACGTTATCGTCACGACGGCGGCAGTCCCCGGTCGCCAAGCACCACGCATCATCACCAAGGCGATGGTCGATGGCATGAAAGCGGGTTCCGTCATCGTCGACATCGCGGCGGAAACCGGCGGCAACTGCGAATATACCGAAGCGGGCAAGACGATTACGACGCCGAACGGTGTGACCGTCATCGGGCCTGTCAATCTGGCGGCCAGCACGCCCATCAACGCGAGCGAACTTTATTCCAAGAATTTGTATAACTTTCTGGAATTGAGTTTGAAAGACGGCGCGTTGACACTCGACTGGACCGATGAGCTGATCGCCAAGACATGTCTCACGCACGCCGGCGAAATCAAGCATGAGCCGACTAAAAAACTGGTGGAAGGAGCGCAGTCATGATCGACGGATTCCTCGCACTCTATTTGTTCATGCTCGCCGCGTTCACCGGTCATGAAATCATTTCGCGCGTGCCGGTGATTCTGCACACGCCGCTGATGTCGGGCTCCAACTTCGTGCATGGCATCGTGCTCGTCGGCGCGATGATCGCGCTCGGCGAAGCGACGACACCGTTACAGCAAGTCATCGGATTCATCGGCGTGTTTCTCGGTGCGGGTAATGCGGCCGGCGGTTATGTGGTTACCGAGCGCATGCTCGAGATGTTCAAGTCCAGCAAGAAACCGAGCTCCGATCCGCAAGGAGCCAAGTGATGAATAGCGCCTATGTCGTTTCGATCCTGATCCAGGCCAGTTACTTCATCGCTGCCGTTCTGCTCATCATGGGCATCAAGCGCATGTCGTCGCCGGTGACGGCGCGCAGCGGCATTCAGTGGGCGGGTGTCGGTGTGCTCGTCGCCGTTATCGCTACGTTCTTTCATGGCGGCGGCATCAACGGGCAAGTATTTATCGAAAATGCCGCGCTGATCTTCATCGCCATCGCGATCAGTACCGCACTTGCCTGGTACAGCGGCAAGCGCGTGGCGATGACCGACATGCCGCAGATGGTCGCACTCTACAACGGCATGGGCGGCGGTTCGGCTGCCGCGATCGGTGCCAGCGCATTGCTCGGTGCCGCATTTTCGCCGTCGCCGGATATCGCGCTCACCGACACGCAAAAAGTGCTCGCCGTCATCGGTGCGTTGATCGGCGCGATTTCGTTCACCGGCTCGCTCATCGCCTTCGCGAAACTGCAAGGTCTGATGGACAAGACGTTTCGCTTCAACGGCCAGAAGATCGTCAACGGCCTTTGCTTTCTGTTGGCCGTCGTCGCCGGCGCGGTCGTCGTGCATCACATGTATCCGCACGCGATCGTTCTGTTTTTCTTTTTTGCATTGCTCTTCGGCATTTTGATGACGCTACCCATCGGCGGCGCCGACATGCCCGTCGTCATTTCCCTGTACAACGCATTCACCGGTCTCGCCGTCGGTTTCGAAGGCTATGTGCAAGGCAATGTCGCGTTGATCATCGCCGGCACGGTCGTCGGCGCGGCCGGCACGTTGCTTACGCGATTGATGGCGAAAGCAATGAACCGATCGATCAGCAATGTCCTGTTTTCGAACTTCGGCGGCGGCGGCGGCGCGGCGCAGGAAATCAAAGGATCGCTCAAACCGATCGAAGCGGACGATGCGGCATCGCTGCTCTATCTCGCCGAGAAAGTCATCATCGTTCCGGGCTACGGCATGGCCGTGGCCCAGGCGCAGCACAAGATCTGGGAACTGTCGAAAGATCTCATCAAGCGCGAGAAAGATGTGAAGTTTGCCATTCATCCCGTCGCCGGGCGCATGCCGGGGCATATGAACGTGCTGCTCGCGGAAGCGGGCGTTCCGTACGATCTGATCGCCGACATGGACGACATCAATCCGGAATTTCCGAATTGCGACGTGGCCATCGTCATCGGCGCGAACGACGTCGTGAACCCCGTGGCGAAAACGGACAAATCATCGCCCATTTACGGCATGCCGATCCTCGACGTCGCCCTGGCGAAACAGGTCATCGTGATCAAACGCGGCAAAGGCACTGGATTCGCCGGCATCGAAAACGCGCTGTTCTATCAGGACAATTGCCGCATGCTGTACGCGGATGGTCAGGAAGCCGCGACGAAGCTCATTTCAGGATTGAAAGCGATGGACGGCGGCGGCGGGCATTGATCACGCCTTCCTGTAAGCGGTCGCCCACGCCGCGACGGCGCACGCGACGAGCAAGAGCGCGAAATCCCACATCGTCAACGTCGATTTCGCCACGCGCCACGCAAACGGCACGTCCATCCTGAACAACGTATCGCGCAGCGGAAAGCCGAGCATCTCGGCCATGTGCACGGCCGAAAACAGATATTGCGCATAGACAAAGGCGAGAATCGTCGCGATCGCCGCGCCGAATGCGCCACGCCGATTCGCGTAACCTTGCCAGCGCAAAAACATCGCGATCAAAAAAGCGAATGCGACCAACGCGACCGATGTGTCGCGCGCCATGAACAACGAAAGCAAACACCACAACGCGCCGGCGGCCAGACCGCTGAGCAGGACGCAGGCAACGAGTGCAACGAGATTCCCGCGTTTAACGGACGGCGACGATGACACGCAATGCTCCGGCAAGGAGCGCGCATCATGCCTTAAGCGGGCCGCGTATTGAACAGACGGCGCACGGATTCCGGCAGGCTGAGTGAGCAGTCGTCCGACGGTAGCGGCGTCGCGTACATTGTCTTCATCGGCACCACACCGGCCCAGTACGGGAGCGTCAGATCGGCTTTATCGTCTTTCGCGCCGCCGTCGCGGATCTTTGCGGAGATGTCTTCGATTTGGAACCGGAGCACCGACGTTGCCGCCAGCTCGTTTTTGTCCGGCGCGCGCGATTCGATGGCGCGTCCCGGCAACATCGCTTCGACAAAATGTTTCAGCGCCGCGATTTTGTCTTCTGCGTCCTCGATCGGACGTGCTTTGCCGAATGCAACCACCGACCGGTAGTTGACCGAGTGATGAAAATGCGAGCGCGCCAGAACAAGACCATCGACGATGGTGACGGTCGCACACGCATCGATACCCGCGCCCACATCCTTCAACAGTCGGCTGGCGATCGAGCCGTGCAGCAGCAGCGTATCGTCGCGCCGGACATACAGCATCGGAATCACGAATGGCTGCGCGCCCGAGCTGAAACCGACATGCGCGAGAAACGCCGCATCGAGAATCGCGTACGCCGTTTCTTGATCATAGTGGGCGCGATCCTTGATGCGCTGAACTTCATGACGCGGTTTCGTCTTCATATGCCATTTTTTCCTTGACTCCAGCGAGACTAGAACTTCAAATTGGCACCGGCGAGAGCCAGTTCTTCTATTTTTTTCGGAGCCACTGTGTTTCTTCAGCTCGATGATCACGGGCCGCGCTATCTGCAACTGGCGCGTGCGCTCAAGCAGGCGATTCTCGAACGGCGCTGCGCACCGGCGACGCGATTGCCGGCGACGCGCGTGCTCGCGCGCGAGCTGGGGCTGTCGCGCAATACGGTGCTCGCCGCGTATGAACAACTGGCGGCCGAAGGATTCATTGAGGGCCGCATCGGCTCGGGTTGCTATGTGGCTGCATTGAGCGGTAGCGAAACCATTCGAGAATCAACGCCGGTGCCGAAACGATCGCGCAAGATCATTCTCGCGCGGCGCGGACACCGCATCGCTTCCGTCTACGGTCTTGCGATTCCCGGCCGGCAACATCGCGGCCTGCGCTACAACTTGCAATACGGTTTGCCGATGGCGAATACCCAGTTGGCGAGCGCATGGCGACGCGAACTCAACTACGCCGCCGCGCATGCGCAAACCGATTATCCTGATCCGCAAGGTCTGCTCGAACTGCGCAAAGAAGTCTGCGGCTATCTCGCCCGCCGGCGCGGCATCGTGGCATCGCCCGATGAAGTGATGATCGTCAGCGGCACGCAGCAGGCGTTCGCGCTGACGTCGGACGTCTTGCTCGACGAGGGCGACCGCGTCGTCGTCGAAGATCCGCACTATCAGGGCGCGCGGCAAGTTTTCCAATCGCACGGCGCGAAAATCATCACGTGTCCCGTCGACGGCGAAGGCATCATCACGCGCGCGCTGCCGAAAAAAGCGCGCCTCGCGCTGGTCACACCGTCGCATCAGTTTCCGACGGGTGCCGTACTGAGCCTCGCGCGCCGCATGGATTTGCTGGCGTGGGCCGAGCACAACCATTGCTGGCTGATCGAAGACGATTACGACGGCGAATTTCGTTTCGACGCGCGACCCCTAGCCGCATTGAAGTCTCTGGATCGCGGTGAGCGCGTAATATACTTTGGTACTTTTTCAAAAGTACTTTTTCCGTCGCTGCGACTGGCATACATGGTCGTGCCGCCCGGACTGCGGCATGCCTTCGTCGCGGCGAAATGGCTGAGCGATCGCGGTTGTCCAGCCATCGAACAGGCGGCGCTGGCACGATTGATCGGCAGCGGCGCGTTCGAGCGGCATCTGCGTTCTGCGGCGAAAGTGTTGAAGTCCCGCCGCACCGCATTGATCGATGCGCTGAAAAAACACGCTCGCGACGACGTGGCGCTGGCCGATTCCAGCGCGGGCATGCATCTGTTGGCATGGTTGTCGCGTCTGGATCACGCGCAATCGATCCGGTTGGTCGAACGTGCGCGGTCGCGAGGGCTCGGTCTTTATCTCGTCGCGCCGTATTGCCTGAAAAAATTGCCGCGACCCGGATTGCTGCTCGGCTATGCCGACTTGCCGCCGGCGGATTTGCAGGCGGCGGTAAAAATACTCGGCGAGTGTTTGCGCGATTAGTCGTTGGATTCGCCGGTCGCGCCGACCAAACGCAGATGTCGCGCGCCCGCCGGACGCAGCCAACGCAAAATACCGGCTTCGACGAGTGCATCGACGTTGGGCAATTCTTTACTCCAGCGCACATCCGCCGGCGGCGCATTTCGGCCGGCGACGATACCGGCGCAGCCGTCGCGTCCGCTTTGTTTGACGCTGTAGAGCGCGGTGTCGGCGAATTCGAGGGTGGTCGGCCAATCGATGCGGGCGTCCGGCATCAACGGATGTAAGGCGAATCCAACCGACGCGGTCAGGTGCAAGTCGCGGCCGTCGTTGAGGCGGAACGCATGCGACGCGACGCTGGCGCGAATGCGCTCGGCGATTTCCAACGCCTGCTCTTGCGTGACACGCATGAGCAAAACGAGAAATTCCTCGCCGCCCCAACGCAGCAGCTCGTCTTCCGTGCGATTGATGTTTTGCAGCAATCGGGAAATCTGTACAAGTATACTATCGCCGGCGGCGTGTCCGAATTTGTCGTTGATGCGTTTGAAATTGTCCAGATCGAGCAGGAGAAATGCCGGTCGCGAATTTTCCGTAGTGCCTTGCGCCAGCAGACGCGTGATGTGCTCGAGCATGAAGCGGCGGTTGTGCAGTCCCGTGAGCGGATCGGTTTCGCTGGCCTGTTCGAGCGCGAGATTCGCCTGACGCAAACGCTCGTTGCTGCGACTCAGCGCCTGCGTGCGTTCGTCGACGAGTCGCTGCAGGCGCTGCTGGCTGCGGTGATAACGGCGTATCCTGAGCAGCACGATTGCCGCGATCGCCCCGAGTGCCGCAATCGCACCGGCGATTCGCACCCAGCCGATTTCGAACCAGCGCGGTTCCAGTCGGAACGCAAACGAACCATCGCCGCCGACGCTGCCTTCCGGTTGGATCACGCGCGCGTGGAAACGATAATCGCCCGGCGGAAGATT
The DNA here is from genome assembly GCA_964657965.1 of uncultured Rudaea sp. Classification (GTDB taxonomy): domain Bacteria; phylum Pseudomonadota; class Gammaproteobacteria; order Xanthomonadales; family Rhodanobacteraceae; genus Rudaea. Next base: position 58,173 of record CAZZWP010000005.1, read on the forward strand.
CGTGTAATACGCGGCGCGGCGCGTACCCGCGTCGATCCAGTTTTTATCGTAGCCTTCGAGCTGATATCGGAAGTGCAGGCCGTGCGGATCGCGAAAGCTCAATCCGGTGTATTCGATTTCAACATCGCGATTGTTTCCTCGTAACGCAAGATCATCGTTCGCCGCGAGCCACTGTCCGTCGTTGCGCAATCCTTCGATAACCACGGATGGCGGTTCGCTTTGCGCCATGATCGATTGCGTATCCAGCCGCAACGCGCCGGAAATCGTCGGCAGCCAGATGCTCGAATTGTCCAGCGCGATGCGCGCCGATGCACCGCCGTTGCAACAGCGGACGCGCTGACTACCCGGCTCGCGCCCGCTGGCGCTCAAGATCATCTGCGCGTTCAAGGTATGCGCCGTATCGTGACTTGCGCTCGGCAACGATTCCATCGGCAGGCGATACACACCGTCGATGCCTGACATGTACATCCAGCCGTTGACGACGCGAAATCCCCACCCGTTGTCACTGGGCAGGCCGTCGGATTTTGTGAGAATGGTCAGCTTGTCGTCGGCCAACAAACCGAGACCGGCGTCCAATGTCGAGATGCCGAGAAGCCCAGGGCGCAATGGCGCTATCGAGCTGATGAAGCGGCCTTCGAACGGCGTTGCCCATGTCGGCGTTTCGACGCTGTTGTTGCGCACTTCGCGAACACCGGCTTCGGTGCCGACCAGCAAATCGTTCGGTCCAAGTGGATACAGCGAACGAACGCGCGCGCTGGTGCCGCCCGGCGCGGCGCCGACCAGGGTCAGTGTATCGCCGGTATAGCGGTACAGGCCGCCGGTGCTTCCGATCCAGTAGTTGTCGCCGCTCTGCACGATCGCGTTGATCTGATAGGCGTCGAGCGGATGCAACGCGGCCGGGCGCTGGAGTTTCTGATCGGCATAAATCGCAATACCGCTTCTTGTGCCGATCCACAGGCGGCCTTTGTCATCGAAATATAATTCGTAAGCAGCCGGATTCGGCAGCGCCTTGCCCGGAATCAACTCGTGCGAGCCGGATGCGTCAAGCGCCACCACATTCGAGTTCGTTCCTAAAATGATTTTTCCATGCGGATCGCGAACGACGCTCCACACAAACGGATCGGCAAGCCCATCGCGTTGCGAGAGGCGACGCGCCCAGCCATTCCACAAGCGAAACAGGCTTTCGGTTTGGCTGCCGAGCCAAAGATTGCGTTCACGGTCTTCATAAATGGCGAGGACCCAAGAATCCCGCATGAAATCGTCCGCACCGATGCGCTCGACATTTGCGTCGGGCCGGAGGCGGAAGAGCGTCGACGCCGTGCCGATCCAAAGATTGGAATCGCTGTCGCGATAGAGACTTTCGATGCCGTCGCGGTCGAGTTCGGCGCCGCGTCCGGCCGGCGTGATATGCCCGTCGCCGAATTTCATCAGGCCGGCCGTGGTTCCGACCCACAGTCCGTGTGTGCCGCCGACAATATGAGTGACGCGTGCCGTGGCCGACGTCGCGGGCAACGAATAACGCTCGATGCCGCGCGTGTCGATGCGAACGAGCGAGCCGACGGTGCCGACCCACAACGTCGTCCCTTCGCGCAGAAGGCTGTAGCACTGCTCGCCTTCCAGCATCGCCGGCACGAGCTTGCCGCCATCGTAACGCATCACGCCGAGGGAGGTAGCGAAAAGCAGACCGCCGTCGGTGGAATCGGTGATCGCCTGGATGGCCGCGCTGTCTTGCCCCGCGTGCAGCAGTTCGAATTTCCCGTTGACGAAATGTAACGCACCGTGCGGCGTACCGAACCACACCGTGCCGTGATGATCGGTATACGCGACGCTGGCGAGCGTGGTGTCGACGCCGGTGTTGTCGCGATCGAACACGGTGAACCGCACACCGTCGAATCGCGCGATGGCGCTTTGCGTGCCTACCCAGATATAACCCGTGCCGTCTTGCGTGATGCTAAGGGCGGAAATCTGCGGAAGACCGCTTTCGATATTCCAGTTGTCGCGCACGTAATCAGGAAAACGCGCTTGCGGATCGAGCGCGAACACACGCGTGCACATCGCGATGCCGACGCACAGACAAGCGAATACGAAGCGCATGCGCCTGGACGAGGCTACTTGCAATCGACGGTTCACGGCCTGATTTATGCGTAATGCGTGGAAGATGTTGCGATAATACCGATTCGTCCCCCTGTCCACGTAAAAGTTGTGCGGATTTCCGATGACCGGTTATAGCCAAACTTCCGAACCGATCGTGCT
>CAZZWP010000006.1:0-16710 GCA_964657965.1 uncultured Rudaea sp.
GCGACTTCGTTTTCCAAAACGAATTCGAAATTCAGAATTTGACGCCGACCAACACCAGCGATATTCCTGGGTTGGAAGTCGACGTCGACGGAACGCCCTTGTTGAACATTCCGGCCAATCCGGCGCCAAACACCGCGATCACGATCGGCACCATCGGCACTCTGTGGCTTAACAAACAATCCGTCACCGGTGACGGCATCGTCAGTCTGTCCAGCACGGTCGACGGCTTGATACTTCACGTCGATCTTGCGATTGCCACGATTCACCTGCTGGTGGCCGACGTCAACATCTCGCATACCGAAGCTTCGATTACTTGCAACTGACGCCCCAAGGCGTTCGGACTCTGATCTGCGCTGCGCAGGATCGCCCAGCGCCGATCACGAGCCCGGCGCTGGCGCCGTTTTCTCCAGTTCGCGATCGACGATCGCCACCGTTCGTATTACCCCACCCTGTTCGCGCTCGAACGCTCTCTTCGCCGCGCGGCCCGTGCGCAATCGCAATTCCGGATCGGCCAATAATTTGATGATGACCGAGCCGAGCGCTTCGCCGTCGTCGATCTGCACGGCGGCGCCCGAATCGAGCAGCGACGCGGTGATATCCGCAAAATTGAACGTCTTCGGACCCACCACCACCGGCACGGCGAGCGCGGCGGGCTCGAGAATATTGTGCCCGCCGATCGGCACCAGGCTTCCGCCGACGAACGCGACATCCGTCGTCGCATAAAATCGCAGCAGTTCGCCGAGTGTGTCGACGACAAAACATTGCGTGCCGATCGATGCCGTGCCGTCTTCGCTGCGCGTTCGCGTGACGAAACCGAAATTGCGACACGCCAGCGCGACGGGCTTGAACCGTTCCGGATGACGCGGCGCGATCAATAACAACGCGTCGGGAAATTGCCGAAGCACTTCGGTGTGCGCTTTCAGCGCCGGCAACTCCTCACCTTCGTGCGTGCTCGCCGCGATCCACACCGGCCGCTGCGCGCCCCACAGTTGGCGCATCGCGCGCGCTTGCTCGGCCAGATCCGGCGGCACACTCATATCGTATTTCAGATTACCGACGACGCCGAGCCGATCGGGCTCCGCACCCAGCTCGCGCAAACGCCCCGCATCCGTCGCCGACTGCGCCGCGATGTAACGAACGCTGGCCACCGCCTGCTTCGCCAGCGGACGCACCGGGCCATAACCGCGAAAACTTTTTTCCGACAATCGTGCGTTCGCGAGAATGACAGGAATATCGCGCGATGCGCATTCGAGAAAAAGATTCGGCCAGATTTCCGTCTCCATCACCACGCTTACGCGCGGCCGTACGCGCTTGAGAAACCGCCGGATCGACGCCGGCAAATCATAGGGAAGATAGACGTTGAAAACGCGATCGCCATAAACGCGTCGCACGCGCTCGCTGCCGGTCGGCGTCACCGTGGTGATCACGAACGGTGTGTGTTGATGACGCTGCATCAACGCGTCGATCAGCGGCAATGCGGCGTTGACTTCGCCCATCGACACCGCATGAATCCAGATACTTTCGCGAATGTGCGGATCGGGAAAAAATCCGAATCGCTCGCGCCAGCGGCCGAAATATTCGCGATAACGCAGCCCACGCACCGCCAGCCGATACAGGATCAACGGAATGAGCAGATACATGATCACGGTGTAAATCAGACGACGCAAAAAATACTTCCCGATACATGGCAGCGAACCAGTATAGCCGAGCCGAAAATGTGGCCACGACCGTTCGCGTATTCACGAATTCGAGCAACTGCTACATTGCGCGGATGACCTCGCCGCCATTCCGCGCCCGACTTTTTCTACCGCAGTTCTGGCCGGCGTGGTTGGCCATCGGCATCATGTGGTTGCTGGCGCGGTTGCCGTATCGCGCGCTGCGCTGGTGCGGCCGGTTGTTCGGAAAATTGACACGCCATCTTCCCGGCGAACGCCGTCATGTGGCGCAGCGAAATCTCGAACTTTGTTTTCCGGAACTCGACGTTGCTGCTCGCGAAACATTGTTGCGCGCCACACTCGAAGACCTCGGCATGATGCTCGCAGAATTCGCCTTGGCGTGGATGTGTACCGACAAGGCGTTGTCGAAAATACCTTGCACGATCGATGGACTGCATCATCTTGAAGCCTGCCGCGCGCAACATCGCGGCGTACTGTTAGTCGGCGCGCATTTCTCGCACCTGGAACTTTGCGCACGTCTCGTCTCGCAGCGCATTCGAATCTCCGGCATGTATCGGATGATGGACAACGATGCCTTCGAATGGACCATCCTGCGCGCACGGTTGCGTTATGCCGAAACGATGTTCGCCAAGGAACAATTGCGCGCGACGGTAAAGCATCTCAAGCAAGGCGGCACGTTATGGTATGCGCCCGACCAGGATATGCGCGGCAAAGACAGCGTCTTCGTTCCGTTCTTCGGTATCCCGGCGTCGACGATCACGGCGACGCATCATCTGGCGCGTCTATCCGGGGCGGTCGTGATTCCGTTCTTCCACAAACGTCTGGACGACGGCGGCTACGCCATTCGCCTGGAAGCGCCGCTCGCTGACTTCCCGACCGACGATGTGCAAGCCGACACCGCGCTTCTCAACGTCGCGATCGAACGCATGGTGCGCGAAGCGCCAGCGCAATATCTGTGGATTCACAAACGCTTCAAGACACGTCCGCCCGGGCAGCCGCCGGTATACTGAGCGAGGAATTCGGGGAGACGACGATGTCGTTGGTGTTCATCTTGATCGGCGCGGCCGTCGCTGCGACCGTGTGCGGCGCCATGTTCGGAGAACCCACGGGCGCCACCGCGGCGGTTTTAGGCGGCTGTATCGGCTGGCTGATAAGTCAGATGAGCCATGTGCGCGGTCGCGTGGCCGCGTTGGAAAAACAACTCAACCAACTTCGCACCGACTTGCTGGTTGCGAAAGCGCGTGACAATGTCGCTGCCAACGCGATGGCACCGACGCCCAGTGTCGCGCAAGAAGTGAAGGCCCCACCGACAACGTCAGACGTCGAGCCGGTCATCACGGAAACGCCGTCGCCTGTTCCAGTGCGGCCCGAACGCTCGTCAGCGCCGCCGCCGATTCCGCCGCTTGTCATCGCGCCCGTACCGCGCGATCCCGCCATGCCTGCGACGCCCGATATGTTTTCGATCGGAATCCAACGCGTCAAACGCTGGTTCACGGAAGGCAACGTGCCGGTGAAAGTCGGCGTGATCGTGTTGTTCCTCGGCGTCGCGGCACTGCTCAAGTACGCCGCCGATGCCGGATGGCTGCGTGTGCCCATCGAAGTTCGACTCGCCGGCGTGGCGTTGGCCGCATTGGCGGCGCTCGGTTTTGCGTGGCGGAAACGCGAGTCGCATCGATCGTTCGCGCTGAGTCTGCAAGGCGGCGCGATCGGCATTCTCATCATCACCGTCTACGCCGCGTTTCATATTTACGCGTTGTTGCCGGCCGCGCTGGCGTTTCTGCTGCTCATCGTCATCGTCGCTGGTGCCGGGGTGCTCGCCGTGGCGCAAGATGCGCTGGCGCTCGCCATCCTCGGCATCCTCGCCGGGTTTCTCGCGCCGATCCTGACGTCCAGCAATCAAGGCAATCACATCGTTTTGTTCGGCTATTACGCCGTGCTGAACGCGATGATCTTCGCCGTGGCGTGGGTCCGGCCATGGCGTGCGCTGAACGTGCTCGGTTTCGTCTTTACGTTCGGCATCGGCACAGCGTGGGGCGTGCTCAAGTACCGGCCGGAATTGTTCAGCAGCACCGAACCGTTCCTTTTGTTATTTTTTGCTTTTTATCTTTTTATACCGATTTTCTACGCGCGACGTCAGGCCGATACGCAGCGCGATCTCATCGACGCCACGCTGGTCTTCGGCACACCACTCGCCGCGTTTTCGTTGCAAGCGGCATTGCTCGACGGTGCGCGAATGCCGCTGGCGTTGATCGCACTCGCCGCGGCCGTCATCTACATGTCGCTCGCGGCGTTGGAAATTCGTCGTCTCGCACTGCGACTGCTCGGCCAATCGCACGCGTTGCTCGCGCTGGGATTCGCCACGCTCGCCGTGCCGCTCGCGTTGTCCGCGCGCGCGACGGCGTGCGCGTGGGCGCTGGAAGGCGCCGCGTTGGTGTGGCTCGGTTTGCGTCAACAACGAAAGTTGCCGCGCTGGATCGGTTACGCGTTGCAGGCCTGCGCGGCGCTTTCCTTCATCAACGGTTTCGAATTCCGTGCGCCGACGGACGTTACGCCGATCCTCAACGGCGAATTCATCAGCGCGATGTTGATCGCCATCGGTGGCGCGATGACGGCGTGGCTGATCTTTCGCACCGATCGCCGCGCGCCATTGGCGACGGCATTTTTTGGCTGGGCGTGGCTGTGGTTGTGGTTCGCCTGCGCGCACGACATCGAACGATTTGCGCCACTGCATCTTTGGGCGGACTGGACGCTGGGCGTGATCGCGGCGACGGCCGCACTCGGCGCGTTGATCTACCGCCGGATGGATTGGCCCGCTGCCGCATGGCCCGCCTTCGTTTCACTGGTCGCAGCACTTCCTTCCATTGTGCTGACCGCGACTGACAATCACGGTCCGCTCGAACAAGAAGCCACCGCCGCGTGGTCTCTATGGTTACTGACGACGCTGTTCGCACTGCAATCGTTCGCGAAGCGTCACAATCCGTATTTGCATATCGCGCAACTTGCGTTTTTGTGGCTGGTGAATCTCGTCGTCACGTCCGAACTGGACTTCATCGCGACCATACATCTCCGTCTCGGCGAACTGTGGGCAGCGCTTGCCTCATTGGCGCCGACCACGCTGTTGTTCTGGTTCGCGCTGCGACGCAACGCACTCGTTCGATGGCCCGACTCGGCCGCCGCCGAGCGCATGCGTTTCACGACCTTGTGCGGCACCGCCGTGATACTTGGTCTCGCCTGGATAATGGGCCTGTTTTTCGTCGGCGATCCTGCCCCGCTGCCTTATATGCCCGTGCTCAATCCATTGGAATTATCGCAATTCGGATTCTTGTTGTTATTGATGCTGTGGTATCGCCAATCCGAGCGCGAAGACGATGCACTGACGAGTCGCGAAGCCCGCGCACGTTTCCTTGCCATCGCCGGATTTTCGTTGCTGACCGCGATCACGCTGCGCGCCGCGCACTTCCTCGGCGGCGTGCCGTGGAGCGAAGCGCTGTGGAACTCGGCCCTCGCACAAGCCGCGCTCTCGATTGTTTGGACAGTCGCCGGTATCGCGGCGATGTTGCTCGGCAAACAACGAGGTTCGCGCGCGGTCTGGATCGGCGGCGGTACGCTGATGGGCGTGGTCATCCTGAAGTTGATCCTGATCGATCGACAGCATCTGCACGATCTCACCGCGATCGTCGGCGTGCTCGTCGTCGGCATCCTGCTGGTGGGTGTCGGTTATTTCGCGCCCGTTCCGCCGCGCACGAAGAGCGAGTCTGTCTGAGATGAAAATTGCCACAATGCTAATTTGTATACTTGCGTGCGTCACGGCGCGCGCGGCGGACAAACCGAATTACGCATACAGTTGGCCGATCGCGACGGAAGGCAACAGCGCCGCCTACCAAATCGAGTTGACGCCGGAAATCTACGCCGCGCTCACGACGCCGGATTTGCGCGATCTCGATATCGTCAATGCGGCCGGCGAGGGTGTCCCGACGGCGCCGTATCATCCATTCGCGACGGCTGCGCACGATCAATCGCGTTCGTTGCCGATGTTCGCGATTCCCAATCCGACGCCGGAACAGTCAGCGACCAATTCCGAAGACGGGATCCATCTGCATATCGAACGCGGTCCCGACGGAAAATTACGCAGCCTCGTTGCGCAAATACAACCGTCGTCGCCAACAGCGGGCGCGGCGACCGCAATGAACGAAACGGCGATTGCTTCCGCACCCGTTTCGTCATCGATCGGACGCTTCGATAACGCGACGAAGATCATCCTCGATGCCAGCCACCTTCGCGAACCGATATTGCGTTTGCTGATCGACTGGAACCCGCAAACCAACGCCACACCGCATTTCAGCGTCAGCGCGAGCGACGATCTGCAATCGTGGCGGACGTTGGTGCCGAATGCCGCCATCGTTCGTCTCACGCAGGATGGCAATTCGCTGGAACGTCACGAGGTACCGCTCGACAACGCTACGCATGCTTACCTGATGCTCAGGCGACTCGATGGCGGAACCGCGTTGCCCAATCTGTTCGTGAGTGTCGTGACACCGCTCAGCGCGCAGCAACCGGTGCAGCGGTGGTTGACGGCGGTCGCGGATGGCGTGGATGAAACCGCACCGAAAAATTCGGACCACGCGATTTTCCGCTATCACCTGGACGCGCCAATGGCGATCAATGCCATCAATGTGCAGCTCGCCGACGACAACTCGGTTGCGCAAACGCACGTGTCGAATCAATCCATGTTCGACGCAAAGGATGGCTGGACGACAAGCGCCGGATCATTCGTGGCGTTCCGTCTTCGCGACGGCGACACGTTGCTGGTGAACGATCCCATGCAACGCATCACGTCACCGCGCAGTCGCAACTGGCGCGTCGATCTTGCGGCGCCGATTTCCCATGCACCGACGCTTATGCTTGCCTACATTCCCGACCGCTTCGTTTTTCTCGCGCAAGGCGCTGGCCCGTATCGGCTCATCGCCGGAAGCGCCACGACACGGCACAACGACGCACCCGTCGACGTTGCATTGAATCAACTGCGCGCAGCGGCGGGCCCCGATTGGAAACCGCCGCTCGCCACGCTGGGTGCGCGTGCCGATTTTCAGGGCGCGAACGCGCTCGCCGTCGCAGCGCCGCCAACACCACAGCCATGGAAAACGTGGCTGCTGTGGGGCGTGCTCGTCGCGGCCGCTGGCGTTGTGGCGGCGTTGGCGCTGAGCTTGCTTGGCGAAAAATAAGCGTCAGCGCGGACGGCGCTGCGCTTCGTATACTTTTGCGTATTTGAGAAAAACGTAAAACGCACCGGTCACCGCGCTGATAAATCCCGCCCAGCCGTTGAGGAAATAGCGCTTGACGATGTACTGCCGCAAAAAGAATATCGGCGGGTAGAACACCATGCGCAAGCCGATGAAGCGCTGCCGCTTGCGCAATTTGTCGGCGACCATTCCGGTCGAATACGCGTTGATCTTGTCGACCTTCGTGTGAATATCCGGCTCGCCGAAATGAAGCATCACGGCGCGCCGCAACGTATGCACCGGACCGGTCACCTCTGGCGCCGCGTGTACCGGCACGTTGTTCATGCCGCCGCGGCGCCGATCGAAAAGTCGCAGATGTTCGTTCGTCCATGAATAGTCGTGTTGAAATGTCCAGAACATCTGTTCGCGCCGCGGCAAACGAAACCCCGCTTCATGCGGACTGAGCAGCGCTTCGTCGATGGCTGCCTGCGCCGCATCGTCGAGTGCCTCATCGGCATCCATCAGCAAAACCCAATCGTATTTAGCTTTTTCGATCGCCGATTGTTTTTGTGCCGAGTAGCCTTTGAAGGGTTCGACGAAAATACGCGCGCCGTACTTTTTTGCGATATCCAACGTCGCGTCGGCGCTGCCGGAATCGAGGACGACGATATCGTCCGCGAAAGCTGCGCTGGCCAGACACCGTTCTAGGCTCGCTGCATTGTTGAGCGTAGTCACGACAAGTGAAAGAGGCTCACGCGACATCGGACAGCTCCGCATTCAGTGCCGAGCAATAGAGCGATAGCAGCCACCAGAATAATAAACCCCACCACGCGGAATAAAAGGCCAAGTGCGTGTCGAGAGGAAAACACATGACGGCCAACGCCAGTGCCGGCGCCAAGGCGCGCTCACGTGCCGCCGCGCCGGCACGAAGCCAGGCCCGCAGCGCAAGCCACGCGCCGACTATCCAGAAAATCAAACCGAGCCCACCCGTTTCGCTGGCGATTTCCAGAATGATCTGATGCGCATGACTCGCGCCTTCCTCGCCAGTATCGTCGACGAAGGCATCGCCGGGCTTCGCAAACGCAGGATATGCGTACCGAAATCCGCGAGCACCAACGCCATTGATCGGATGCGCTTGGAACATGCGAATCGCAGTTCCCCAAATGCGCAATCGTCCGGCAGAGGCTTCGTCGACCGCCTGTTGCGAACCTTGCAGCGCAAGCAGACTGCGCTGCACGCGCGCATCAAAGGCCGATGAGGCATGCCACGCCACCGCAGCCGCGACGGCGACGATGACGAGCGCCGACGCGACGGAAAGAAAGAATCGTCCAAACGACTTCGTCTCACGCCACGCAAACATGAGCGCGACCAAACCGAACATCAGCCAGCCGGCGCGCGATCCCGCCAAAAGAATCGGCATCAACTGAAACGCGAACGTCAACGCAAGGCCACGCCATCCGTATCGTTCGCGCGCGACGACGAAAACGAACGGCGACAACACGGCAAGCACAGGTCCCAATTTGAGATTGGTGCCGAAGATTCCGGACAACCGCTCTGCCGACATCACGCCGGCGAGGCTGTAGCCGGTGAAGATTTGTACCCACGCATCGAGCAGCCAAAGCACCGCGATGGCGGCGCACGCGGCGGTGATGCGTGGCCAGATGTCCGCGTGACGTAAACCGATGCATGCGAATAGCGCGAACGGCAAGAATCGCAGCAATACGGAGACTGTGCTCCATGTTTTGTCGGGCGCTACGGATCCAGGTGCGGATAGCAACGCCGGCACCCAATAGCAAAAAAACAAAACGATGACTAACTTCGCGCCGACGTTCGATGAAAGCGTCACGCGATGCCGCCAGAGTAAAAAAAATCCGAGCAAGTCGCCGATCCACAACGGCAATTCCGCGCCGCGTCCGACCGGAAGCAACGCGAGCACCGCCAGGATGATCAACGCAAACCAGCGTTCCGGCATTCGAAAAGTTGATGCGATGGACATCGCGATGCGACGCCTGAGACGAAAACGAATCCGGCTAAGCTACCGTGCGCAACCATTTACGACAACCCCGGTACGACAACGGCGCCTAACGCGCGATTGCTTCGTACACTGCGAGTGTCGCCGCTTGCATATCGGTAAGGCGAAAGCGCGTGAGCGGTTGAATCGGCGGCGCCAGGCGCAGCAATTCCGCGGCGCGTTCGACCAATCGCGTCTTGTCGCCCACAGGCACGCGCCCATCCGGATACAACTCGGCGAGCAATTCGCCCACGCCGCCATGTGCATAACCCAACACGGGACGGCACAATGCCAGCGCTTCGATCACGGTGCGGCCGAACGCCTCGGGCTGAATCGACAACTGCAGTATCAAATTTGAAATCGCATAAATTTCGCGCACGTCGTTGCGTGGGACGCTGATGACGACACGTTCCGACACGTTGAGTTTGCGCGCCAGCTCTTCGAGTTCCGCGACGTACGCTTCGCGACCCGGCATGCGTGCACCGAGTAGAAGCAGTTTGCAATCTTGTCCGCGCGTGACCAGTCCGGCGAGCAATTCGATCGCGTCGGCATGGCCTTTCAACCGTGTGCCGCGGCCGGGCAACGTCAACAGCGCGCCGCCTTCGAGTGCCGGGAAGTCGATGTAGAAACCGCGACGCCACGCGTCGTCGGGTTGATAGCCGAACGGAAATTGCTCGGGATCGATGCCGCGCGGAATGACGGTGAGCTTCGCCGGATTCGTGCGCGGATAGTGGCGCAACACATAGTCGCGAACGGTGTTCGATACGCAAATCACCCGTTCGCCGCGCGTGAGGATCGAGCTATAAAAACTCGGTGAGTTGAGGCCATGCACCGTCGTGATGAAATGCGGACGTGGACGCGGGGTTTCGTTGATGGCGAACCGGCCGATCCACGCCGGCAAGCGCGATCGGGCGTGGACGATATCGGGGCGATCTTGTTTGAACAGGCGTTTTAGCGTCCAAATATGACGCAATGTGCCGAATCGTTTCGTTCCGATATCGAGCGTAACGTGTTCGCTGCCCTGCGCCGTCAACCGTTCAACCAGACCGCCTCCGGCGGAGACGACGATCGAGCGATGTCCCGCCTCGACCAGTGCGCGACCGATTTCGAGCGTGCTGAGTTCCACACCGCCGGCGTTGAGCGCGGGAAGAAGTTGTACAACGGTTAAGCGCTTTCCCTGCATGCGCCGTCGTCAGTCGGCCAAGGTGTATTGCGCCCCGCAGTACGGACACTTGGCGGTGCCGTTCGCTTCGACGGGTAAGTACACTTTGGGATGAGAATTCCACAATGTCATCTCCGGCATCGGACATGACAGCGGAAGATCGGCACGCGTCACCGTATACCGGTTTTCGGCGTTGGCCGGAATGGAATTGAGCGCAACCGGCTTCGCCGCGGCGGTCGCGTGAGCGGAAGGAACCAGGGTGTCGGACTCGGACATAACGTATACCTGTGGAAACGATTCGGCGAGCTCGGGCCGACCTCGAAGTCTAGCAAGTTGTACGCCACGGCGTGCGAAGTGTTGGCTAAATCACACGTGCCACTTGCGCTTAAGCGCATCCATGCCGTCGCCGAGCAGGTAAGATGCGCCGAGACCAAATTTTGGGTGAGGGAGACAATCGTGGATTTCAATAAAATCATTGCGCGGGTGAAGAACATTCTGCTCACGCCGAAAACGGAATGGCCGGTCATCGCGGCGGAGCCCGAAACGGTACCGGGCCTCTATCAAAATTACATCGTCATTGTTGCAGCACTCGCACCGATCGCGACATTTATCGGTCTCGTCGTATTCGGCATCAACATCCCATTCGTCGGCACCATTCATATCGGCGTCGGTACGGCGCTGGCGCAGATGATCCTCAGCTACGTCGTGGCACTCGGCATGACGTACGTGGTCTCGCTGCTCATCGATGCGTTCGCGCCCTCGTTCGGCGGCGTGAAAAATCCGGTGCAGGCATTGAAAGCCGCGACGTATGCATGGACGCCGGTGTGGATCGTCGGCATTTTGAATATCCTGCCGGGACTGGGCGCCATCGTCGGACTGCTCACGTTAGTAGCATTGGTGTACACGATTTATCTTTTGAATCTCGGCTTGCAGCACACGATGCAAAGTCCGTCCACGCGTTCGGCCGGTTACACCGCCGTGGTCGTGATCATCGGCTTCGTGATCGGATTCGTGCTGAGTTACATTGTCGGTATGGCCACCGGCATGTCCGCCGTCACGAGCGGCGCGTTGTCGCATAGTGCTGCGCTGGGCGATACGCAGTTCGAGCCGGCGAAGAACAGCGCGCTCGGTGCGTTGGCGGCCATGGGTGCGCGCGCCGACGAAGCGAATCGCCGCATGGAAGCCGCGAAGAAATCCGGCGATCCCAATGCGCAAGCGCAAGCGGCCGGTGCGGCGGCGGGCGCAATGATCGGCGCGATGATGGGCGGTGGCGATCAAGTCGAAGCGCTCGCTCCCGATTCGCTGAAGCCGTTCATCCCTGAAACTTTATCCGGACTGCCACGCACGAGTTTTGAAGCGTCGCGAAATGCGGCGATCGGCATTCAGGTGTCGAATGCGAAAGCGACCTATCGCAACGCGCAAGGCGGGCCGCAACTCGAACTCGAAGTCACCGATACCGGCGGCGCCAAAGGCTTCATGGCACTGGCCGGATTTGCCGGCATCGAAGAAGACAAGCAAAGCGATCAGGGCTATGAAAAAACCTATCACGAAGGCGGCCGTCTCATTCACGAAGAATGGAATAAGAGTGGAAGCGGCGAATACACGGTCATTCTCGGCGACCGCTTTCTGGTCGCGGTTCACGGATCCGGACTATCCGATATTTCGGCGCTGAAAAGCGCGCTGGCGGGCGTGAATCTGACCGGCCTCGAAGCGCTAAAGACGCAGGGCGTCAAGCGCGGCTAAACCTAAAACGATGCGCGGGCGAGTCCGCCCGCGCATCGATGGTGTTATTGGGCGTGCGAATCAAACGTGATGCGAACCGGAATTTCGTCGCTCACGTTCGGCACATATTTGTCGACACCGAATTCCGAGCGCTTGATCGTCACCGTCGCATCGAATCCGGCGGAGGCTTTCTTGATCATCGGGTTCTCGCCGATCTTGTTGATCTTCGCGTCGAGCGTCACCGGTTTGGTCACGCCGTGAACAGTCAGATTGCCGACGATCTTCAATCCGCTGGCGCCGGATTTCTCGACCTTCGTGCTCTTGAACGTGATGTCCGGAAATTTCGCCGCGTCGAAGAAGTCAGGCGATTTCAAATGTTCGTCGAGCTTCGGCACGCCTGTGTGCAAACCGTCCAGCGGCAACGTCACGCTAATCGATGATTTAGTGATGTCGGCGGTATCGAGCTGAAAATCGCCGCTGATTTTTTCCAGCGACGCGCTTGGATTCGAAAATCCGAAATGGTTCCAGCTGAAAATCACTTGGGTGTGCGATGTGTCGATATCGTATTTCTGCGGTGCCGCGACGGCGGGCAATGCGGCGGTCAATAACGTCGTAAGCAAAATTCTGCGCAACATGGGTTTTTCTCCTGGTTGTAAATCAAACGATGCGACACGCTTCGTCGAAGTCGTAACGCTCTTCGCGCGGGCGGATCACGGCGGGATTGCCATAACCGATATTGATGAGGAAGTTGGATTTGATCGTCGTGCCGCCGAAAAACAATTCGTCGACGAGCGCGTTGTTGAAACCGGACATCGGTCCGCAATCCAATCCGAGTGCGCGCAGCGCGATGATCAAGTACGCGCCTTGCAGCGACGAGTTGCGAAACGCAGTCGCTTCGATCACGTCGGGTTTCCCCGCGAACCAGTGAATGGCGCTCGCGTCTTCTTTATAGAGACGCGGCAACGCTTCATAAAATGCCTGGTCGCTGCCGACGATCGCCGTCACCGGCGCGGCCATCGTTTGCGGAACATTGCTCGGGCTCAGCGCGCGCTGTAATTTTTCTTTCGCCTCAGCCGAGCGCACGAACACAACGCGCGCGGGCGACACATTGGCGCTGGTCGGTCCCAGTTTCGCGAGATCGAAGGCGGCGCGGAGTTGCGAGTCATCCACGGGTTTGGGCAGCCACGCTTCCGCCGAGCGCCGATACGTGCGGGCCGTGCGGAAAATCTGATCCAGGGCAATATCGGGCAGCGGTTGAGCCACGAATAACCTTCCTTGCGACGACTGATTAAGCTTGATAGGGGCGCTTGAAGCGGAATCAAGCGCCATGAATAGAACATAATGTGCGGAAATTCATTACATCGTTATAAGCGGATGTTTTAGTGATCGTGGCCGTGCGATGCGGGATCCGCCAAGACGCAATCGGTCGATCCGCATACCACGTGTTCCAGCTGCAGCGTCGCGTGGCTGATGCCGAAGCGTTGCGCGACGACGGTTCGCACCATCGTCAGCGTCGCGCTATCAGATTCCATCGCGGCCACGTCACGTTCGACGTGTGCGGTGAGAAGCACTTGTCCGCTGCTGACCGACCACACGTGTAAATCGTGTATACCCGAAACACCCGGCACATCGCGCAACGCGGTCTCGATCGCGACTACGTCCACACCGGGCGGAACGCCTTCGAGTAAAATGTTCACGCTGTCTTTCAGCAACACCCAGGTGCGCGGCAAAATCCACAAAGCGATCGCGACGGCGACAATGGGATCGATCGGTGTCCAGCCCGTCCACGCGATTACCGCGCCCGCGATCAAAACGCCGATCGCGCCGAGCATGTCGCTCCACACTTCCAGATACGCGCCTTTAAGATTGAGGCTGTGCTGACTGCCGTGCAGCAACAACCGCATCGCGATAAGGTTGACGACGATGCCCAGCGCCGCGAGCACCATCATGGGGGTCGTGTCGATCACGGCCGGCTCCCGCAACCGCTGCACCGCGGCGACGAAAATGTATACCGCCGCAATGATAAGAATGGCCGCATTCAACGCCGCCGCCAAAATCTCGAAACGCGCGTAGCCGAACGTGCGTTTCGCGTCCGCCGAGCGTTTGCCCAAGTGCAGCGCCACCAACGCAATCGCCAGCGCCGCGGTATCGGTGAGCATGTGCGCGGCGTCGGAAATCAGCGCCAGGCTGTGCGTAAACCAGCCACCGGCGGCTTCGGCCAGCGTCAGCGTCGCCGTCAGCGCGAGCACGATGCGCAACGCGCGTTCAGGCGCTTGGGAAAAATCGTGCGAGTGACCGGCGTGATCATGCTCCGCACGCGCATGCCCGCTGTGCGTGTGGCCTTTGTGTTCCGAATGAGAGTGCGTGTGATCCATGTCGATGCACAGTATCTCACGCCACTCTGCCGACATCTGAACTCGTCGGACCGTACAATATCGCTATGCAGACTTCCGCCGACGGTCACGTCGATCACGCCATCTGTTGGATCGTCACCGACGGCGCGGCGGGTAATCTCCGTCAGGCGCGCGCGCTGGCGCAGGCGATGCACGTGCAAGCCGACGACCAACGCGTGCGCTTGCGCGGACCGTGGCGCTGGTCCGCCCCACGTATTACACGCGGACTGTTTGTGGGCGCGCATCTCGGCGCGCGGCTTCGACCACCGTGGCCCGCGCTGGCGATCGGTTGCGGACGCCAGGCGGCAACCATCACGCGCGCACTGCGCACGCTCAGTGGCGGACAGACATTCACCGTACAAATTCTCGATCCGCGTGTCGATCCTGCCAATTTCGATGTCGTCATCGCGCCGCGTCACGATGGACTGGATGGGCCGAACGTCATTCGCACGCTCGGCGCGCTCAATCCGGTCGACGAGACGTGGCTCGCGGCAGGACTCGCTGCATTTCCTTTACTCGAACAATTCACGCATCCGCGCACGGCGCTGTTGATCGGCGGACAGCGCCGCGGCATGCAACTGACCGATGCGTGGTTCGATGCGTTTCTCGAACGCGTCGCGCGACTGGTCACCCACGATCGCGGCAGTTTGATGATCGCCTGTTCGCGACGCACGCCGGAGACCTGGCGCAGGCGTTTAGGCGGATTGCTACGTGACGGCTGCACGCAGTCATGGACTGGCGCGGCCGATGGCGAAAATCCTTATCAAGGCTATCTTGCGGCGGCCGATCGCATCGTCGTCACTCCCGATTCGGTGAACATGATTTCCGAAGCGTGTGCGACGGGAAAACCGGTGCTCACGTCGTTGCCCGTGTCCGTACAGGGTCGAATCGCCGCGTTTCACACCGAACTTTCTCAGCAAGGTTGGCTTCATACACTGGATGACAATGTGGATATTTCCACTTTGCATCCTCCAGCGCCCTTGCGCGAACTGGCCGTCGTCGCCGGCAAGGTGTGGCATGTGATCGAATCGACGCGTCCGCAAACCGCGGTCGCGCTAGCGAACGGCTGAGCTGGCGAAATCCAGTCCGATCGCCGCCGCTATTTCAAGGACACGCGAGGCATGTCGCTGCAGCTCGTCGTCGCGCGAAACGATGCGCGGCCGCATGTCGAGCGTGCAATCCAGTGCCCGCGCGAGAAAGACGGAATGCGCGGCCGCCAGCGCGTCGCTGACTGCGCAATCCAATGCGCCAGTCGAACGCGCCAGGTCGATCAACACGGCGCTATTGCCGCTTTGAAGCAATCTCGGTTTATCGTTTGCGTGAAGCATCACGATCGTCTGCAAAATGAATTCGATGTCCAGCAGCGTGCCGGCGCCTTGCTTCAAATCGAGCAACGTCGTGGTCGATCGATCGCGTTCGGCACGCCAGCGTTGACGCATCGACGCGATCTGGGCGCGAACCTCGCCGGCGTCACGACGACGACTCAGCAACGCATCGCGCGTCGCGCTAAACCGTCGACACAAATGTTCTTCGCCGCCAATCGCGCGCGCCCGAACGAGCGCCTGCGTTTCCCAAATCCATGCGCGCTCGCGCTGATAATCCTCGAACGCGTCGAGGCTGACGACAAGCAAGCCTTTGGCGCCGTCCGGACGCAAACGAATGTCGACGTCGTAAAGTCGTCCGGCATGCGTTTGCGTCGTCAACCAATGCACGATGCGCTGCGCGATGCGGGCGCTGTAACGTGAGCCTTCGAGCGGCCGCTCGCCGTCACTGTCCGTTTGCGCCAGCGCCCCGTCGTAAACGAAAACGAGATCCAGATCCGACGCGAACCCAAGCTCGGCACCGCCGAGGCTGCCGTATCCGATAACGGCGACGCCGCCGCCATCCAGACGTCCGTGCCGGCTGGCGACGTCGCGCTCGGCCAGTGCCACGACGCGATCGATCAGGACTTCCGCCGTATCGCTCAGCGCACGCGACGTCGCCACGGCATCATGCGTTCCGCGATAGCTCAACCCGATGCGAAATGTCGCGCTTTGTTTTTCTTCCTGCAAAATTTCGATTTCTTTTTCGTCGTCATCGATCGGCAGGTGCGCGACGCGACGTTCGATGCCCGACGACAGCGCGGTCTCGCCGTTGGCGTTGGCGCCGAGCATGTCGTCGAGCAAAAGCGGATGCGCGATGACGCGCTCGGCAAGCAGCGCGCGCGGCGGGTTGTTCTTCCAGCAAAACAAGGTAGGCCGGACGGCGCAAAACGGTCTGCACGAGACGCAACAATCGTTCAAGCGCCGCGGCGGGCGCGACGCTGGCGGCGGCATCGGCCAGCAAACGTGGCATGAGTCGATCGAAACGCGCGCGCGTTTTTCCCATCAGCGAGCGCGCTGCCGGATTGGCGATGAGCGCGGAAAACTGGGCATGCAGGGCCGCTGCATTTTCGAATCCCAGCGCTTGAAAATCCGCCGCCGAGGATTCGCCCGATACCAGTTTTTGCCAGACATCCATTGCCGGAATCGACTCGGCGCTTTCGCTT
>CAZZWP010000006.1:16720-18278 GCA_964657965.1 uncultured Rudaea sp.
CAAATTCTTCGCTTACCGCGTTGCGGGTCTTTCCGATGTCGGTGTAAAGATCCGGCCATGCGCTGTAGCCGAGCCCGGCCGCCATGCGTTCTCGATCGAGCGTTTCGTTCGGCAGATCGTGCGTCTGTTCGTCACGCAACATTTGTACGCGATTTTCGATGCGTCGCAAAAACAGATACGACTCGCGCAATGTCTTGGCGCTCGCACTCGACAACGCACCGATGCGTTCACACGCCGTCATCGCCGCCAGCAGACCGGGCTCGCGCAACGAGGGTTCGCGTCCGCCACGAATCAGTTGCAGCAACTGGATGACGAATTCGATTTCGCGAATGCCGCCAGGTCCCAGTTTCAAATGTTGCGACAAATCCTTGCGCGCGACTTCGGAATCGATCAGCGCTTTCATCTCGCGCAATCCGGAGAACGCGGTGTAATCGAGATAACGCCGATAGACAAAAGGCCGCAGCGCTTGCACCAACTGTTTGCCGGCGGCGAGATCGCCGGCCACCGGCCGCGCCTTGATCCATGCGTAGCGTTCCCAATCGCGGCCTTCGCGCTGGTAGTACTGTTCCATCGCCGCGAAACTCGAGGCGACGCGGCCGGCGCTGCCGAACGGCCGCAAACGCAAATCGACGCGGTAGGCGAACCCGTCGACCGTGATTTCGCCGAGGAGCTTGGCCAACGCTTGCCCGCAGCGCGCGAACCACGTTTCGTTGGCGATGGCGTGCTCTCCATCGCTCATGCCGTTTTCCGGATAGGCGAGAATCAGATCGATATCGGAAGAAAAATTCAGCTCACCGCCGCCGAGTTTGCCCAATCCGAGGACGACCAGGCGCTGCCGTTCGCCGGTTTCGCTGCGTGGAAATCCGTGGCGCCGCGCGAGCGTTTTTTCCGCGAATGCGTAAGCCGCGACGAGACACGATTCCGCCAGCGCGCTTGAACCGGCGATGGTTTCGGCGACGCTATCGAGCGCGTTGACGTCACGCCAGATTAAGCGAATCGATTCACGTCGACGATAGCGACGCAAGGCACGCATCGCCGCCGCATCGTCCGCCGCGGACTCCAGCGAGAGCGGCCGCGCATCGGCGTGCCGCAGATCGGACATCGTCGCCAACGCGTCGGCACTGAGCAATTCCGGATCGCGTAGGAAACTGGCGTGTGCGAAGTCGCTGGCGAGCAGCACGCGCTGCACGTGATCGGCGACGCCGGCGTCATCGTGATAGGGAACGTCGGCTTCGCGACACCGCGCAATGACTTGCGCATAGCGATAATCGACGAATTCACTCAGCGGTTGCGACAGCGGCATGTCGCGATTTAACCATGCCGTGCGATCGACGTGATGCATCAAAAACATCCGTGCAAAATAAAAACCCGCCGCGATTGCTCACGGCGGGCCACCTCCCCCACATTCTTTTATTTTGCGTGACATAAATAGCTCAGTGCGCAGAATTTGCCACGTCGCGGCGCAGCAATAAAGTTGAATTTGTTAGTTGGTCACCATCGACAGCGCGACGTTTTCGCGGCGCAATGATTTGTCCATGCAGCTAAACTCGGGGCACAG
>CAZZWP010000006.1:18288-41892 GCA_964657965.1 uncultured Rudaea sp.
TGTACCAGCGAACGAAAACGCCGGTCAAAGCGCGGACGCCATGTTCGAGGCCGTCTATGCGCGGTTGAAAGCGATCGCCGGCGGACAACTGGCCCGACGCGAACGCGGCAGTCTCAATACGACGGCGCTCGTGCACGAGCTTTATTTGCGCGTGAGTTCGAACGACCAACTGGCGTTCGGGCATCCGGCGCAATTCTTCGCCTACGCGGCGCGCGCCATGCGTCATCTATTGAGCGATCGCGCGCGCGACCGGCTGCGCCAGCGCGCCGGCGGCGACTGGCAGCGCGTCACACTCACCGGCTCGGACCCGCGACTGGCCATCGACAGCGCCGAGCAGGCGCTTGCGCTGGAAACGGCGCTGCAACAACTCGAAGGGGCCGATGCGCGCGCCGCGCGTGTCGTCGAACTGCATTACTTCGCGGGACTGACACTCGAACAGATCGCCGCGATGCTCGCGTTGGCGCGCCGGACGATCGATCGCGATTGGCGGTTCGCGCGCGCTTTCCTGCACGATCGTCTGCGCTGATGGGCGAACCTGGAAACAAACCATCCGACAACGCCGACGCACGTTTGCGCGACGTGTTCGATCTGCTCAGCGACATGGACGCACGCGATCGCGACGCGTGGCTCGCGGAAAATATGCCTGACCCTGTGCAACGTCAAACGGTATTGCGACTACTCGCCGAAAACGATGCGCGTGGATTTCTCGATCTTTCCGTCGCCGAGCACGCGGCCCGCATGGAATCCGAAGAGGTCAAACCGGAAGGCTTGATCGGCCGCCAAATCGGGATGTTCCGAATCGTGCGGCTGCTCGGTCAAGGCGGCATGGCGTCGGTTTTTCTCGGCGACCGCATCGGCGACGACT
This sequence comes from uncultured Rudaea sp., assembly GCA_964657965.1. GTDB lineage: Bacteria > Pseudomonadota > Gammaproteobacteria > Xanthomonadales > Rhodanobacteraceae > Rudaea. The sequence continues at coordinate 19,154 of CAZZWP010000006.1, forward strand.
TCACGCAGAAAGTCGCGGTAAAAGTGTTGCGGCGCGGTCTGTTTTCGGAACTCGAACAACGACTGTTCCTGCGCGAACGGCGCGTGCTGGCCGCGCTCGATCATCCCAACATCGCGCGCCTCATCGATGGCGGCGTCACCGACGCGGGTATTCCGTATTTGGTGATGGAGTATGTCGACGGCGAGCCCATCACGCGTTACGCGGCGCTGTGCGAACTCGATGTGCGGCATCGTGCCGCCTTGTTTATCACCGTGTGCCGCGCCGTGGAAACGGCGCATCGTAACTTGATCGTTCATCGCGATATCAAACCGTCGAACGTGTTGGTGAGCACCGACGGCGCGGTCAAGCTGCTGGATTTCGGTATCGCCAAGTTGATCGAAGAAGACGATAAAGACACGACCGGCACCGTCGGCGTATTTACGCCGAACTATGCGGCGCCGGAACAGGTCCGCGGGGGCGTGATCACGACCGCTACCGATGTCTACAGCCTTGGCGTGTTGCTGCACGAACTGCTGCTCGGTATACGTCCGGATGGTTCGACGCGACGACCGTCGTCGCGCGTCACCGAAGCGATGGCAACCACCGGCGACGGCTCGAGCACGCGCGTTCGCTCGTTGGTTCTGCGCGCCGCATTGCGCGGCGATCTCGACAACATCCTGCTCAAGGCGCTGGCCGAAGAACCCGAGCGCCGCTATCCCTCCGCGGGCGCATTCGCCGATGACATCGATCGGTATCTCAACCAGCGTCCGGTCAGCGCGCATCCGCCGTCGCGCTGGTATCGCGCATCGAAGTTCGTGCGACGCCATCGCGGCGGCGTGGCGCTTACCGCGCTGTTCGTGATCGGATTGATCGCCGCGCTCGGAGCCACACTCTGGCAAGCCAACGTGGCGCAACGCGAGGCGGCGCGCGCAGGTGCGATGAAGGATTTCATGGTGTCGGCTTTTGCGAAAGCCGAGCCGAGTGTGCCGCGCGACGGGCCACCAAGAATCACGGAAGTCGTCGAGCAGGCGATCGCCAAGGCGCGCGGCGAGGCGCGCATGAACGACAGCGTGCGATCGGAATTGCTGAGCGCGCTCGGCGCGGTGTTGCGCGCGCAGGGGCGCATCGCGCCCGCCTTAGAAACGCTGGACTGGAATTATGCGCAAGCGCAAAAATCATTCGGCGACACCGACGCGTTGACGCTGGAGGCCGGCCATCAATTGACGCGTGCGCTTATCAGTAACGGCGATTATCCGCGAGCGCGCCTGCTCGTCGACAACCTGCTCGAGCGCGCGCCGACCAACGACAATGCACTCCGTCAGCGCCTGTTCTTCGATTCGGCTTTTCTCGCGACCAAGCAGGACGCGCACAAACGCGCCCTCGCCGACAGCGCGCAAGGCCTGGCGTTAGCACGCGCATTGGGCGACACGGACACGTTGAGCGAAGCGCTCAGCGACTCCGGCAACGTGCAGCTATCGTCGGGCGATGTTGCCGGCGCCGTGTCCACGTACGAGGAATTGTTCGCGTTGACACAGCGCCAGTTCGGACCGCAGCACGTGCAGGTGGCGGCCGCCCACGCGGACCTTTCACGCGCTTATCGGCGCGAAGGAAAACTCGATGACGCCGAACGCGAAATTCGCGCCGCATTGTCGACCGACGCGTTGGTACTGTCGAAAGACGACTGGCGCCACGCCAATCATTTGAATGCGTTGACCATGATCCTCGTGGCGCGTCGCGATTTCTCCGGCGCGCTAGAAAGCGCCAACGAATCGCTGCGCATCGATCGCATTGCGCACGGCAACGATCACCCAGATGTTGCGGACGATCTCAACAATGTCGGCATGATTTACGCGTCGCTCGAAAATTATCCCGCAGCGGTTGCGCCGTTGCGCGAATCGCTCGATGTGGCGGAAGCAAGATTCGGCGTCGACCATTTTGAAACCGCCGTGACGCGCGCCAACTACGGTACGGCACTCGCGCGCACCGGCGACGTGCGCGCAGGCGAAGCACAAATTTTTCAGGCAATTACGGCGCTGCAAAAAGCGTCGGAACCCGACTACGATCAAGAGGCCGCGTTTTACGAAAAACTCGCGCGTTTGCGAATCGATCGCGACGATGCGACTGGCGCGATGCCGCTGATCGATCAGATCGACACGTTGCTCGCGCACGTCAAACCCGACGCCTATTGGTCGGGCCGCACATCGGCACTGCGAGCCGCGGCGCTAGTGGCAGCAAAGCGCTTCGCCGATGCCAAGCCGCATCTGGAGAGTGCGCAAGCCGCGATCGCCAAGGCGGGCAAGCCCGACGTTCTGCTGCATGTGGAGCTGGCGCTGTTGCAAGCCGGAATCGCCTCGCATCTGGCGGACGCAAATGCACAACCGTTCGCGGACGCGGCCCGGGCCGAGTTGGTCGCCTTGCGCAATCCTCCGCAGCGACTCGTTCGGTTTGAGCAAGCGCTAACCGAACCTGCCCGACGCTGACCGTCGGCTGCGGGAAAGACGCCGAATCCGGCGGCGGACGGATTGCGTTACATCCATTTTGGATGCAAAATACATCCATCGAGGTGACGCGATGCCAGTGACGTTGACAATCAAACAAGTTCCGGAAGAACTCGCCGAACATCTGCGTCAACGCGCGGCGTCGAATCGACGTTCGCTGCAACGGGAATTGCTGCTGATTCTGGAAGAGTCGCAGCGATATCAGGCGGCAACGCCCACCGCCGGCTACCGTGTTGCGGAACCCGTTGCGGCGCGTTATCACAGCAATGAAAGTAAAAGAACAAACATGCCGAAATCGAAACGGACATCGCCCACGCAAAAACCGGCACGCGCGGGGAAGCTCTCGCTCGATCAACTGTGGCGGCGCGCTCGCGCGTTGGGTTCGCCTTCGGAATCCGAATCGACCGATCTGATCCGGCGCGATCGCGATGCGCGTCACAGTCGTTGATGCGTCGGCGATCGCCGCCATTCTCTTCGACGAACCGGAAGCCGAGCCGATTGCAGCATCGGTCTCGGGAAAACTTATCGCACCGAGTTTGCTACGTTACGAGTTGGCGAGCGTTTGCACGACAAAACTGATTCGTCACCCCGCCCGATCCCAGGAAATCGAATCGCGTTACGCGCTGCTCGATAAGCTCAATATCGAATATGTCGATCCGGAATGGAGCCGATTGCCGTCGATCGCGCGGCGTTGGTCGCTTTCAGCCTACGACGCGACGTATCTGCACATTTCACTTGCAATGCGGGCGCCGCTGGTGACGCTCGATGCGCGTCTGGCAGCGGCCTACGACAACGCGACGTAAGCATCACTCTGACCCGATCGCAAAAAAGAAAAAGGCCCCGCATTTCTGCGAGGCCTTTGATTTCCCAATGGACGTCTGGACGTTTAGAAGTCCATACCACCCATGCCGCCCATTCCACCGCCGCCGCCGCCACCGCCGTGGTTGTGCGCTTCTTCTTTCTTCGGCGCTTCGCCGACCATAGCTTCGGTCGTGATCATGAGACCTGCGATCGACGCCGCATTTTGCAGTGCCGTACGCGTGACCTTGGTCGGATCGAGAATACCGAACTCGACCATGTCGCCGTATTCGCCATTCGCGGCGTTGTAGCCGTAGTTGCCTTTGCCGGCCGACACTTTGTTCAGCACGACGCTGGGCTCTTCGCCGGCGTTCGACACGATCTCGCGCAGCGGCGCTTCCATCGCGCGCTTAGCGATCTGGATGCCGTGGTTCTGATCTTCGTTGTCGCCTTTCAGCTTCTTGATTGCGTCGAGTGCGCGCACGAGTGCGACACCGCCGCCCGGGACGACACCTTCTTCGACGGCCGCACGCGTGGCGTGCAGGGCGTCTTCGACGCGCGCCTTCTTCTCTTTCATTTCCACTTCCGTCGCGGCGCCGACCTTGATGACCGCAACACCACCGGCGAGTTTCGCCACGCGTTCTTGCAGTTTTTCACGGTCGTAGTCCGACGTGGTTTCTTCGATCTGCGCCTTGATCTGCGCGATGCGCGATTCGATGTTCTTGCTTTCGCCGGCACCGTCGATGATCGTCGAGTTTTCTTTCGAGACCTGGATTTTCTTGGCGCGGCCGAGATCCTTGATCGTGGCTTTTTCGAGCGACAGACCGACTTCCTCGGAGATCACCTGACCGCCGGTGAGGATAGCCATGTCTTCCAGCATCGCCTTGCGACGATCGCCGAAGCCCGGCGCTTTCACCGCGCACACTTTCACGATGCCGCGAATGGTGTTGACGACGAGAGTCGCCAGCGCTTCGCCTTCCACTTCTTCGGCGACGATGAGCAGCGGCTTGCCGGCTTTCGCCACGCCTTCGAGGATCGGGAGCAATTCGCGGACGTTGGAGATTTTCTTGTCGTGGAGAAGGATGTACGGATCTTCCAGTTCCGCCTGCATCGACTGCTGGTTGTTGATGAAGTACGGCGACAGATAGCCGCGATCGAACTGCATGCCTTCGACGACATCGAGTTCGTTGTCGAGACCGGAGCCTTCTTCAACGGTGATCACGCCTTCTTTGCCGACCTTGTCCATCGCCTTGGCGATGAGGTCGCCGATGTTGGCGTCGGAGTTGGCGGAGATCGAACCGACCTGCGCGATTTCCTTCGACGTCGAGCACGGCTTGGACAGGTTCTTCAACTCGGCGACAGCGCCGATGACGGCCTTGTCGATACCGCGCTTCAGATCCATCGGGTTCATGCCGGCGGCGACGGCTTTGAGGCCTTCGCGGATCAGCGCTTGGGCGAGGACGGTCGCGGTCGTCGTGCCGTCACCGGCGACGTCGGATGTCTTCGACGCGACTTCCTTCACCATTTGCGCGCCCATGTTCTCGAACTTGTCCGCCAGTTCGATCTCTTTCGCGACGGACACGCCGTCCTTGGTGATCGTCGGCGCGCCGAAGCTCTTTTCGAGCACGACGTTACGGCCTTTCGGACCGAGCGTGGCTTTGACGGCATTCGCAAGCACGTTCACGCCGCGCAACATGCGAGCGCGCGCGTCTTCGGAAAAACGGATTTCTTTAGCAGCCATTGGAATTTACCTCAAAATGGATTTGTATATTTTTGGAATTCGGGAGAGCAACGAGAAGCGCGCGGAGTTCGCGCCGCTAGTCGTTAGCCGTCGATGACTGCCATCAGATCTTCTTCGCGCATGACGAGAAGCTCTTCGCCGTCGACCTTCACTTCGGTGCCGGAATATTTGCCGAACAGGACTTTCTCGCCGGCCTTCACGCCCACCGGGCGGACCTTGCCGTCTTCGAGAATCTTGCCGGAACCGACGGCGACGACTTCGCCTTTGATCGGCTTTTCGGTGGCGCTATCGGGGATGACAATGCCGCCGGCCGACTTCGTTTCGGCTTCCAGGCGCTTGATGATCACGCGATCATGCAACGGACGCAGTTTCATAACGACTTCCTCAACTGGTTGATTTAAAAGTATATTTGCCAGACTGTTAGCAGTCGGGCGGGGTGAGTGCCAATATTTTAGCGGCAGTTTATGACCGTGCAAAGGTTTTATTGCCGACGGGTGCTTAGTTGGGGCGGCCGGACGGTCTATTCAAGCCCGCCGATGCGACGCCCCTCGCCACCGACTCAGACGTATTAGCCTTTTTTATCTTGCGGCTTGTCGTTGGCGGGCGCGCCGGTTTTTTGCGTACCGGCGATACGCACTTCGGCGCCGGTGGCGATACCGTCGGGCGGCCCATCGATCACTTTGTCGGTCGCCGCGAGTCCCGAACGAATCTCGATCGTCTTGCCGAGATCGCGCGCGATCGTCACCGGCTTCACCGTGACGCGATTGTCGTTGCCGACGGTCGCGATGGACAATCCTTTCGAATCGAATATCAGCGCGCTCGCCGGCACGCTGAGCACGCCGGTGTTGCTCGGCAGGTTCAGACGCACGTTCGAGTAGCCACCCGGCAGCAATTCGCCGTTCGCGTTGTCGACACTGAGCTGCATCAGTGTCGTGCCCGATGCGGCGGTCACGGCTTGCGACGACGAGTCGACAGTCGCTTCGTATTTTTTGTCGGGATGATCGGGCACCGTCATCGTCGCTTTAGTGCCCGGTGGAACACTCGGCACGTAGTTTTGCGGCACGTTTACGTAAATGCGCAACTTGTGTGTATCGGAGACGACGAACAGCTCCTGTCCCGTGCTGCTGCCGACATTGATCAATGCCCCGACATCGGTGTTGCGCGCGGTGATCACGCCGTCGAACGGCGCGGTAATGCGCGTAAAATTTTTCATCGCGAGCAGTCGTTCCACGTTCGCCTGCGCCGCTTTCGTCATCGCCTGTTTGGCTTGAAAGTCGCCGAGTTTTTCATCAGCATCCTGCTTGGCGACGGCACCGGTCGCGACGATGGTCTGCCAGCGATCGCTGGTGATTTTCGCCAACTTCTCGTTGGCCTGAGCCGTCACCAGGTCGGCGCGCCCTTGGCTCAATTGCTGATCGAGATCCGGCGTTTCGATTTCCGCCAGCAGCTGACCGGCTTTGACCTGCGCACCGATGTCCACTTTGTAGTCTTTCAGATAGCCGCTCACGCGCGCATAGATCGGCGCGCGCGCATATGCTTCCAGGCGACCCGGCAGTTCGAGTCCGCTGGCATTGGCGCCGCTGTTCGGCGAAATGACGGCGACCGTCGGCAACGCTTGCGCATCCGTCCAGTCGCGAAGACGCGAATTTTCCGATGCGCGACTCCACACACCGTGTACGACGATGACGACGGCGACGATCGCGACGATGACGCCGGCGATGCGCAATCCGCGCCACGATTTTTTCTTCTGGTCAGGCATGAGCGGGTTCCAACGAATTCTGTGGTTGCGCCGGCTTCTCGTGATAGCGCCGGTGCACGATGCTGAAAACGACGGGCACGAAGAATAGCGTGGCCACTGTCGCGAAAATGAGTCCGCCGATCACAGCACGGCCGAGTGGCGCGTTCTGTTCGCCGCCTTCGCCCAGGCCGAGCGACATCGGCGCCATGCCGATTACCATGGCGAGCGCGGTCATCAGCACGGGGCGCAATCGCACGAATCCCGCCTCGAGCGCTGCATCGACGGAATTGCCGAGTTCGTGCAATTTCTCGCGCGCGAAACTGATCACCAGAACGGAGTTTGCCGTCGCCACGCCCATGCACATGATGGCGCCGGTGAGCGCCGGCACGCTGAGCGTGGTGTGCGTGGCGAACAGCATCCACACGATGCCGGCCAGCGCGGCGGGCAATGCCGTGATGATGACGAACGGATCGGCCCACGACTGGAAATTCACGACGATCAGGAAATAGATCAGCACGATCGCGCCGAGCAAACCGAACAGCAGACCGGAATAGGCGCTGTTCATCGTACGCACTTGGCCGACCAGCGCGACGGTCGATCCTTTCGGTTTGTCTTTGTCGTTGTCGGCGATGACTTTCTGGATGTCGGACGCCACCGCGCCGAGATCGCGATCCTGTGTGGTGGCGAAGATCTGCACCATCGACTGGATGTCGTACTGCGAAACGACGGCGTTCGCACCCGAACGCGAAATGTTGGCGATGCCGCCAAGGATCGTGGTCGGCCCACCCGCGGCGTTGATCGACAGGTTTTGCAGTTTTTCCAGCGAGTCGACCTGGTATTGCGGCGTCTGCATCACGATCGGATACGACACGCCGTTCGCGGGGTTCAGCCAGAATGTCGGCGATACCTGGCTCGATCCGGCGAGTGTGACGCCGAGGTTGTTGGTGACGTCGCGCTCGGTCACGCCGGCGAATTCGGCGCGCGATCGATCGACGTCGACATTGAGCACCGGTGCCTGCGCCGACTGCTGAATGTGCGCATCGGCAACGCCCGGAATCTTGCGTATTTGCGCAAGCAATTTATTGGCATAGACGAAGTTCGAATTGAGGTCGTTGCCGCGCACCTGCAGATCGATCGGCGACGGCGCGCCGAAATTAAGAATCTGACTGACGATATCGGCGGGCAGGAACGAAAACGTGTAGCCGGGGAAGCGCCGCGGCAATTCCTCGCGCATGCGGCGCACGTAATCGGCGACCGGACGATGATCTTCCTTGAGCGAAATCTGGATATCGCCGTCCTGCTCGCCGATCGTGCCGGTGTTGTTGTAGATCGTATTGATGCTGGAAATATACGAACCGACGTTGTCGACCATCGCGCTTAGTTCATCGGCGGGAATGATTTCGCGGATCGCATTCTCCACGTCGCCGAATCGGCCGGCGGTGTCTTCGACACGCGTACCGACCTGCACGCGCACATGCATCAGGATTTGTCCCGCGTCGACGGATGGGAAGAAATTTCGCCCCACGCCGGGCACCATCAGAAACGATGCGGCGATGACGATGAGAAATCCGGTCACGAACAATGTGCGATGTTCGATGCACAGTGCGAGCAGATCGTGATATCCGTTGCGGAACTTCATAAAGCCGCGCTCGAACACACGCTGGAACTTGACGAACGGATTGCGCGTGGGTGGCGCATCGTCGACGATGTTGCCGTGCGCGTCGGTATGCGCTTCGTGTTTGTGCAGAAGGTACTTCGCCATCGTCGGCACGAGCGTTCGCGACAGAACGAACGAGCACACCATCGCGAGCATGACCGCTTCGGCCATCGGCACGAAAAGGAAACGCGGTACGCCTTCGAGGAAAAACATCGGAATGAACACAATGCAGATACACAGCAGCGATACGAATGCCGGCACGACGATTTGCGCGGCGCCGTCCATGATCGCTTCCTCGACGTCTTTGCCTTGCTCGAGGTGGTAGTTGATGCTTTCGATCGTCACCGTCGCTTCGTCGACGAGAATGCCGACGGCGAGCGCGAGACCGCCGAGCGTCATGATGTTGAGCGTTTCGCCCAGCGCGGACAAACCGATCACCGCGCCGAGAATCGACAAGGGAATCGATGTCGCCACGATCAACGTCGAGCGCCAGCTGCCGAGAAACAGCAAGATCATCAGACTCGTCAACGCTGCCGCGATAACGCCTTCCTTCAACACACCGCTGATCGCGTTACGCACGAAGATCGACTGATCGCCGACCGGTTTGACTTCGAGGTTATCCGGTAGCGACGGCTTGACTGTATCCAACATCGCCTTGATGCCGTCGATGATGTCGAGCGTTGACGTCGCGCCGTTCTTGAAAACGCTCATCAGCACCGAACGGCCGCCATCGACGTGCACGATATTCGTCTGCACGGCATTGCCGTCGCGTACGCTGGCGACGTCGCGCACATAAACCATCGTGCCGTTCACGACTTTGATCGGCAGATCGCCGAGCTGGTTGATGTCGGACGGCGCATTGTTGAGATTGATCGTGTATTCGTAACCGCCGATTTTTTGCGTACCGGCCGGCGAAATCAGATTCTGCGCGGCGAGCGCGTTGGATACGTCTTGTCCGGTCAGGCCACGCGCCTGCAGCGCGTTCGCATCGAGATCGATCTGCACCTGTCGCGACTTGCCGCCGAACGGCCACGGAATCGCCGCACCCTGCACCGTCACCAGACGTGTGCGCAACTGGTTCATGCCGACGTCGGCCAGCTGTTGCTCGCTCATGCCTTTGCCGGACAACGCTAGTTGCAGGATCGGTACGGTCGATGCGCTGTAATTGAGAATCAACGGCGGCGTCGCGCCGGGCGGCATCTGTTTCAACAAGGTTTGCGCGATCGCCGTGACCTGCGCGTTGGCCATGTTGATGTTGACGGTCGGATGGAAAAAGATCTTGATGATCCCGAAACCGGTGTACGAATTGGCTTCAATGTGTTCGATGTCGTTGACCGTCGTAGTCAACGCGCGTTCGAAAACGCTGGTCATGCGGCCGGACATCGCATCGGGCGGCAAGCCGGTGTACTGCCACGCCACCGCGATGATCGGAATATTGATGTTCGGAAAAATATCCGTCGGCGTGCGCATGGCGGTGAGCGGCCCGATGATCAAAATCAGCAGGGCGAGCACGATGAACGTATAAGGGCGCTGGAGCGCGATGCGAACGATGGCAATCATGGAAGTGCCGCAAAACCTGACGTGATGCGGAATTATCGGGGTTGCGCGGACGATTCCGAAGCGACACCGGATGAAGAATTGTTCATGCGCCTCGGCTCATCAAACCGTGCGCGCGCCCGCCTCCACGCACGGCCAGCAGTACAGCGTCATGCGCGCGCCGCCGCCGCTGCGGTCACCGATCTCGAAACAGAATCCATGCAACTTCGCAATCGCTGCAACGAGCGGCAAGCCCAATCCGTAGCCGCCGTCGCCCGTCGTCGCGCCGCCGCGATAGAAACGGCGCAACACCGCTTCGCGCTCAGCTTCCGGAACACCCGCGCCGTTGTCGAGCACGTCGATGCGCGGACCTTTCGCTTCGCGCGACGCGCGCACGTTGACGATGCCACCGTCCGGCGCGAACTTGATGGCGTTGTCGACGAGATTGCCGATCGCTTCGAACAGTAGCGGCGCGTCGGCTTGCAGTGGTTGAACATCCTCGGCGTGGACCGAAAATACAATGTCCTTTTCTTCGGCGAGCGGCGCGTACAATTCATGCACGCGGTGCAGTGTTTCGGACAAATCCACGTCGGCGAATCCGGCACGGCGACGCATGTCTTCGAGTTCGGATATGCGCAGCAAGGCGCGGAAGCGATCGAGCAGCGAATCGACATCGACGATGCAGCGCTCGATCGTCGGCGTGCGAGCGTCGTCGTCGGCCGTCTGCTGTCGAACGCGATGCAATTGCGCGCGTAACCGCGTCAGCGGAGTTCGCAGATCGTGCGCGATGCTGTCGGAAACACCCTTCACTTCGCCGAGCAGATTCTCGATTTGATCGAGCATACGATTGACGATGCTCGCGAGCATGTCGAGTTCGTCACGACGATCCGACACGGCCAAGCGCGTGCCCAGATCGCCGCGCATCACGGGCTGAATCCCTGTTTCGATCGTGCGCACGCGGCGTAGCGGACCGCGGCTGAGCAGATAACCACCGATCACACCGGGAATGAGAATCAGCGACAACGCCCAACCCAGCGCGCTGCGGATCATCACGCCGACGCGATCGGCGATGCTCGTATTACGTGCGATCACGAGCGTCTCGCCGGATTCGAGTTTCATCGCGATGCCCAGCGCGCGCCCGCGGCGCTCACCGTTGACGCCGAGAATTCCGTTCGGCAACAGATGCAGCGCACCGTCGCTCGCCAATTCGCGCGGGAAACGTTCGATGTTGCCCGACAGATATGCATCGTTCGCGTCGAACAATCCGTAGAGCATGATGCCGTTCAGATCGAGCTGCGCGGTCGCCGCCAACATCGCGGGCAGGCGTTCGCGTTCGATGCCGGCCAGAAATTTCGCACGTTGCTCGACGATTTGGCCGACGACCTGCTCGAGATACTGCGTCGTTTGCCAACTGATCGAACCGATCAGCACGATGCTCCACACGAGGAAGAACGCGCCGTAAATAATGATCAGCCGCGTCGTGCTCGAACGCCAGCGCACTGGCAGCGCTTCGGGGGTGGCGACGCCTGGCGCGCCATCGGCCATTACTGCGCGTCGATCATGTAGCCGCAGCCGCGCACGGTGCGGATAAGCGCGGGCGCATCGCCCGCGTCGACTTTGCGGCGCAGCCGTGCGATGTGCACATCGATCACGTTCGTGCCCGGATCGAAGTGATAGCCCCACACGCTTTCGAAAATCATGGTACGCGTGAGTACTTGTCCGGAATTGCGCATCATGAATTCGAGCAAACGAAATTCGATGGGTAACAGTTCGAGCGTCTGATTGCCGCGCCGCGCATCACGCGCGATGAGATCCAGTTCCAGATCGCCGACGCGCAAAACGGTTGTCGGGGCTTCTGCGCGGCGACGTCGCAACAAGACTTCGACGCGCGCAGCCATTTCGTCTGGCGCGAAGGGTTTGGTCAGATAGTCGTCGCCGCCGGCGCGCAGGCCGCGCACGCGGGCATCGACGTCGCTCAACGCACTGATCATCAGCACCGGCGTATCGACACCGGCGCGACGCAGTTCGGTCACGAGCGTCAGTCCGTCCAGATTCGGCAGCATGCGATCGAGCGTGATGGCGTCGTAGCGGCCGTGCAACGCTTTGTCGAGTCCTTCGCGGCCGTCGGCGGCGCAATCGACTTCGTTGCCGTACGCCTGCAACTCGGTGACGATTTCGTTGGCCGTTACGGGGTCGTCTTCGATGGTAAGGATTCGCGCCAAGGTGCGTCTACATTACGGCAAGCCCGTGCATGGTATAGCAGATGATCCGTGGGTGGCGCCGCCAGTATCCGAACTCGGCGACCGTGCCGCTGTCCATTGAACGCTGTCTTCGGTCGGTATACGGACCCGAGCGTGCATGGTGCAATTCGCGTACGCGTCGGCCGGTCTCCATGACCCATGCAACGCCGCGACTTCAACTCTGAGACAATCCACGCATGAAACGATCACTGTTGATGTTCGGCCACTTCGTCCTGGCCATCGCCGCCACGGCTGTTCACGCGGCCGATTCCGACGATTTATTGCCCGTGGATCAGGCGTTCAAAGTCGAAACGAAGGCGATCGATCGCGGCTCGGTGCGATTCGATTTCAAGATCGCCGACGACTATTACCTCTATCGCGAACGCGTCAGCGTCAAAAGCGCGGACGCGGGCGTAGCGCTGGGCGCGCTCGATATGCCCGCGGGCGAGAAGAAACACGATGAGTTCCTGGGTGATGTCGAGGTGTATCACCACGGATTCACAGCGACCCAACATCTAAGCACCGCCGCGGACAAAGTCACGTTGGACCTTCGTTATCAGGGCTGCCATCAGGTCGATCCGAAAATTTGCTTTCCGCCGCAGAAAGTGAGCCTGAGTATACTTTTACCCAAAGCGGCAACTTCGGAAGCGGGCGATTCGCTTGCGACCGCGTTGGCGACACCGACTTCCTCCAACTTGCTCGGCGGCAATTCGCCCTTGCCGGCGGAACAGGCATTCGTGTTCGAGGCGATCGCAACCGGTCCCGGTGAAGTTCTGGCGCGCTTCACGATGCCCAAAAATTACTATCTCTATCGCGACAAAACACATTTCAGTACGACGGCGAATGGCGTCACGTTGGGCGCGCCGACATGGCCCGCCGGCAAGGAACACACCGATGCCAACTTCGGCAAGACGACGGTGTATTTCGATCAAGTCGAAATCCCGATTCCGCTGGCGCGCACGAACACCGCCGCGCAAAGCATCGCGATTACGGCGAATTTCCAGGGATGTCTCGAAAATGCCGTGTGCTATCCGGAAATGTCGCGCACGGTCGACGTACCGCTTCCAGCCGGCGTCGCAAGCGCTGCCGTTATGCCAGCACCCGCGACTTCCGAATCGGAAAGTGGCGACAGTGAATTCAAGAAGGCGCTGAACGGTTCGATTTGGTTGGCTTTCGGCGTGTTTTTTCTCGCCGGGCTCGGCCTCGCATTCACACCGTGTGTGTTTCCGATGATTCCGATTTTGTCCGGCATCATCGCCGGTGCGGGTGAAAATCTTTCGACGCGGCGCGCGATCGTTCTTTCCGTCGTCTACGTGCTCGCCAACGCGGTGATCTTCACGATCGCCGGCGTAATCGCGGGACTGGCCGGCAAGAATCTGCAGGCCGCTTTTCAGACGCCTTGGGTTCTCTGGTGTTTCGCGGGATTGTTCGTCGTGCTGGCGCTATCGATGTTCGGTTTTTACGAACTGCAGTTGCCGACGTCGCTGCAATCGAAGATCGCCAATGTCAGCAACAAGCAATCCGGCGGTTCGCTTTCCGGCGTGGCGATCATGGGTGCGCTGTCGGCGCTGATCGTAGGCCCGTGCGTGACACCGCCACTCGCCGTCGCCGTTCTTTACATCGCGCAGAAACACGATGCCGTCCTCGGCGGGTTTGCTTTATTCACGCTCGCACTCGGCATGGGCGCGCCGCTGGTGGTGTTCGGCGCGAGCGCCGGCAGATTGCTGCCGCGCGCGGGCGCGTGGATGGATGCCGTAAAGGCGGTGTTCGGCGTGACATTCCTCGCGCTCGCGATCTGGATGCTGTCGCGAATTCTCGACGCAACGTGGATCATGTTGATGGCGGGCCTACTCGCCGTGGCGTGCGCGGTGTATCTCGGCGCCATGGAGCGTCTGCCGGAAAACGCGTCCGGCTGGACGAAGTTATGGAAGACCTTGGGCGTCGTATTGCTCATCGGCGGCGCCGCCGAACTCGTCGGTGCGGCGGCTGGATCGAACGATCTGCTGCAACCGCTGCACGGCTTCGCATCGTCCGGCGGCGCCGCGAATTCAGCCGCAGCGGCAACGCTGCCGTTCCGTAAGATCAAATCGATCGACGACGTCGACCGCGAACTCGCCGCGGCGAAGTCGTCCGGTAAACCGGTGATGCTGGACTTTTATGCGGACTGGTGCGTCTCGTGTAAAGAAATGGAAAAGTTTACTTTTACAAAAAGCGATGTGCAGTCGGCGTTGTCGAATTTCGTGTTGCTACAAGCCGATGTCACGGCGAACGACGACACCGATCAGGCGTTGATGAAACATTTCGGCATCGTCGCGCCGCCGGATACGATTTTTTTCGCCGCGAACGGCACCGAACAGAACGCGCTTCAGTTGACCGGCCCCGAAGACGCGGACAAATTCGTCAAACGCATTCAGTCCGTTCATTGATGCCGCGACGCCGCGCGATGTCGATCGCGTAAACTGTCGCGCATGTTCAATCGCACGAATCTTCTCATCGTCGTCGTCGCCATCGTCGGTGCCGCGCTCGGTCTTCTCGTGGGCCAGCGGTTCGACGAACCGGCCGAGCGGCCCACGCCGCCGGGTGTTGTCGTTTCAAAGATCGGCGAAATCCGGCCGGACCTGCAACTGGCCGATGTCGCCGGCAACCAGCGTCGGCTGAGCGAGTGGAACGGTCGCGTCGTGCTCATCAATTTCTGGGCGACCTGGTGCGGTCCCTGTCGCGAAGAAATGCCGTTGCTCGATAGTGCGCGTGGCAAGAACGGCGTGGAAGTGATCGGTGTCGCGGTTGACGACCCGGCCGCCGTCAAGGAATTTCTGCGCGATAATCCCGTCGGCTACCCTATTTTGTTGGCGCGTGACGATGGCAACGCGGAACTGCGGTTCGGCGACACGCGGAGCGTGCTGCCCTTCAGCGTTCTGGTTGGAAAAGACGGAAAATTGCTCGCTCGCCGCGAGGGCAGTTTCTCATCGACGATGCTCAAGAGCTGGCTGGCGGACAATCTGCCACAAGCCGACTAACGTCGGGCAACGTCGGCGATCGTGTTGCGAACGTACTAGACAAACGTCGAATGCCAGTGCAGACTTCGCCCCCTTGCAACGGGCCAGCCGGCCCGCACAGTCGGTCGCGATGGCTACCATTCTCGTACTGCACGGCCCCAATCTCAATCTGCTCGGCACGCGCGAACCGGAAATCTACGGCTACGCGACGCTGGCCGATATCGAGGCCATGCTGTCGAAGCACGCTAAAGCGGCCGGTCACTCGATCGAGAGCTTTCAGTCGAACGCCGAACATGAACTGATCGATCGCAT
The DNA here is from genome assembly GCA_964657965.1 of uncultured Rudaea sp. GTDB lineage: Bacteria > Pseudomonadota > Gammaproteobacteria > Xanthomonadales > Rhodanobacteraceae > Rudaea. The sequence continues at coordinate 34,649 of CAZZWP010000006.1, forward strand.
TCACCGCGCCAAGCAGGAAAAGATCGAAATCATCCTGATCAATCCGGGCGCATTCACGCACACGAGCATCGCGCTGCGCGATGCATTCTTGTCGGTGCAAATTCCTTTTATCGAATGTCACCTCTCGAACGTGCTCGCGCGCGAACCGTTTCGCCGACATTCGTATTTGTCGGACGTCGCGATCGGTTTGATCACCGGTTTCGGTCCGACGAGCTATCGACTCGCGCTCGATGTCGCCATCGAACGATTGAACAAAAACGGCAGCGCGAAGCGCGCTCCGAAAAAGACGGCGCCACCGCGCTGAACTCGATTCATAACGCGATCCGGCTTCGACCGGGCGAGGACCCATGGACTTACGAAAAATAAAAAAGCTGATCGACATTCTCGAAGAATCGAATCTTTCGGAACTCGAGATCAAAGAAGGTGAAGAGTCCGTCCGGTTGAGCCGCGTGCCGAAAGGCGGTTACGCACCACCGGCGGCCGCGCCCACGTACGTGCATGTGGAACCGGCCGCGCGCGCTAGCGCTGCTGCAACGCCGTCGACGCCGTCGGCCACGAGCGCGCCGGCCGAAAGCGATCTGCCGCCGGGCCACGTCGTGCGTTCGCCGATGGTCGGCACGTATTACGCGTCGTCGAAACCCGATTCGCCGCCGTTCGTGAAAGTGGGTCAAGCCGTCAAAGTGGGCGACACGCTCGGCATTATCGAAGCGATGAAGATGTTCAATCAAATCGAAGCCGACGCATCGGGCACGATCATTTCGATCCTCGGCGAAAACGGCCAGCCTGTCGAATTCGACGAACCGCTATTCGTGATCGGCTAAATGGCGATGCTCGATAAAGTCGTCATCGCCAATCGCGGCGAAATCGCGCTGCGCGTGCTGCGCGCGTGCCACACGCTCGGCATTAAAACCGTGGCGGTGCATTCCACCGTCGATCGAAATCTGAAGCACGTCGGCATGGCCGACGAATCCGTCTGCATCGGCCCGGCGCCGGCGGCGGAAAGTTATCTCAACGTGCCCGCCATCATTTCCGCCGCGGAAGTCACCGACGCGCAGGCGATTCATCCCGGCTACGGATTTCTTTCCGAGAACGCGGATTTTGCCGAACGCGTGGAACAATCCGGATTCATTTTCATCGGCCCGACGGCGGACGTGATCCGTTTGATGGGCGACAAAGTTTCCGCGATCAAGGCGATGAAAGCCGCCGGCGTTCCCTGTGTGCCCGGATCGGGCGGTCCGCTCGGCGATGATCCCATCGAAAACGGACGCATCGCGCGCGATATCGGCTATCCCGTCATCATCAAAGCGGCCGGCGGCGGTGGTGGACGCGGCATGCGCGTCGTGCACACCGAAGCGCACTTGAGCAACGCGGTGTCGATGACGAAATCCGAAGCGAAAGCGGCCTTCAACAACGATCAGGTCTACATGGAAAAATTCCTGGAGAATCCGCGTCACGTGGAAATCCAGGTGCTGGCCGACGGCCAAGGCAACGCGATCCATCTCGGCGAGCGCGATTGTTCGATGCAGCGTCGCCATCAGAAAGTCGTCGAAGAAGCGCCGGCACCGGGCATCAGCGCGGAGCAGCGCGAGCAGATCGGCAAAGTGTGCGTCGACGCGTGTAACCGCATCGGCTATCGCGGCGCGGGTACGTTCGAATTCCTGTTCGAGAACGGCCGTTTTTATTTCATCGAAATGAATACGCGCATCCAGGTTGAACATCCGGTGACGGAACTGATCACCGGCGTCGATCTCGTGCGCGAACAATTGCTGATCGCGTCGGGCGAGAAATTGTCGCTGCGTCAGTCCGACATCAAACTGACCGGCCACGCGATCGAATGCCGCATCAACGCGGAAGATCCGGACACGTTCATGCCCTCGCCCGGCACGATCAAGCGTTTCCTCGCCGCCGGCGGACCCGGCGTGCGCATGGACACGCACATCTACGACGGCTACCGCATTCCGCCGAATTACGATTCGATGATCGGCAAACTCATCGTGCACGGCCGCGATCGCGAGACAGCCATCGCCCGCATGCGCATCGCGCTCGGCGAACTCGTCATCGACGGCATCAAGACCAACATTCCGCTGCAACAGCGCATCATCGCCGACGGCGGATTCCACGCGGGTGGCCAGAACATCCATTACCTTGAAAAACGTATCGCCGAACAGCGCGAGAAAACCATCGCGATCGGGTGACGCATGCCGTGGCTCGAACTCTCGCTGACCGTAAGCGCCGATCGACAGTCAACGATTGAAGCGGCGCTCGACGATCTGGGCGCACTGGCGATCACGCTACAGGATAGCGACGCCGACACGCCCGACGAGCGCGCAATCTTTGAACCCGGCGTCGGCGAAACGCCGTTATGGAACGAGATCGTGCTGCAGGCGTTATTCGACGCCAATGCCGATCGCGCCGGATTGATTCATGCGCTCACCGATCTCGTCCCGGAAATTTCACCGGAACACATTTCGTTCCGCGACATCGCCGATCAAGACTGGACGCGCGCATGGATGGACACGTTCCGGCCGATGCAATTCGGTCGCCGTCTGTGGATTTATCCGTGGAATGTCGAACCGCCGCCGGATCCCGATACCGTCGTCGTGCGGCTCGATCCCGGTCTCGCCTTCGGCACCGGCACGCATCCGACGACGGCGCTTTGTCTGGCATGGCTCGATTCGCTCGATCTGCCAAATAAAACCGTCATCGATTTCGGTTGTGGCTCGGGCGTGCTCGCCATCGCCGCGCTGAAACTCGGCGCGACGCGCGTGATCGGCGTCGATAACGACGAACAAGCGATTCTCGCCAGCCGCGATAACGCCGAACGCAACGGCGTTTCGGAAAAACTGGATTTGTATACACCCGATCGATTCGTGACGCTCGAAGCCGACGTGCTGGTCGCGAATATTCTCGCCGGCCCATTGGCCGATCTCGCCGATCATTTCGCGCGCTGTCTCAAGTCCGGCGGCATCATTGCGCTGTCGGGAATTCTGAAAGGTCAGGAAACGGAATTGCTGTCGCGCTACACGGCGCAATTCGACGATCTCACCGTGGCCGAACGCGACGGCTGGATGCGCATCAGCGGAACCCGTCGGCCGCGCTGAGCTACAATCGTGGTATGTACTCGCAATGCCCCGAATGCCTGACGATCTACAAACTCGGCGCTGCCGAGTTGTCGCAAGGCCACGGCAGCGTGCGCTGCGGGCATTGCGCCGCCGTCTTCGACGCGTTGCGCACATTGACGGAACAATTGCCGCCGGAGCCCGTCAATCAGCTCGATGAAATTGCTGTCGGCGGCACGTTGCCGCAGTTGACCGTTCCCGCGCTTCGGCCGACGTCGACCAAACAGCAAGGCACGCTGTTCGATCCGGACGATCGGATGGGACGCGCCGAAAAACTCGCGCGCCACGTTCCACCGCGTGCGCAAACGCCGGCATTCGCGCGCATTCGTCATGTCGCGCCGATCACGCGTAACTGGCCATGGACACTCGGCGCGTGTCTGCTGCTGCTATCGCTCGTCGCGCAGATCAGTTATGCGGAGCGCACGGTGCTGCTGGACGATTCGCGCAGTCGCCCCTTATTGGATCGCGCCTGCGCAAGCCTCGGTTGCCGATTACCGCTGCGTCACGATCCGGCGACACTGCAACTGCTTTCGCGCGACATCCGGCCGCATCCGTCGGTGCCGAATGCCCTGATCATTTCCGCCACGCTGCGCAACGACGCGGGCTTTGCGCAGGCATTTCCCGCCGTCGAGATTACCTTGTCGGATCTCGACGAGAACCGCATCGCCATGCGCCGCTTCGCACCGCAGGAATATCTCGGCGATAGCCGTGCGGTGTCCAACGGTTTGGCGGCAGGCGGTACGGCGGCACTCGTATTCGAGGTAGCCGATCCCGGCAAGAACGCCGTCGCGTTCGAATTCAAATTTTTCTGAAGGTCCGCCCTTACGACGCGGCGAACTTGCTGTAGAATCGCCTCCCCGTCGCGATACCGTTCTTGTGCGTCCGGTTCGCGCGGCGGAAGACGTTCTACTTATTCTGCCCCCGAGAAATCACTGCCGCCGTGACCGCCCTTCCTTCGCATGCCGATTCGGCATCGGATTCCACCTTGCAACCGGCCTTGCGCGAGTGCGTGTCGCGAGCGGTGCGTCGCTATCTGTCCGATCTGGAAGAACAGATGCCCGATGGCGTCTACGAACTCGTGCTCCACGAGGTGGAGACAGCGCTATTCGGCGAAGTGCTGCGCTGGGCCGACGGCAACAAAAGCGTGACAGCCGCCGCACTCGGCATCAATCGGGCGACGTTGCGTAAAAAGCTCGCGCTGCGCGGACTTGATTTATCGTCGGACTAAACCGTTCGACCGAAAGCGGCACGCTTATAATGGATCGCTATCCGAGGGGAAGCTTGCGATGTCCGATTCCAGTCTGGTCCCGATCCGGCGCGCGCTGCTCAGCGTTTCCGACAAGAATGGACTGATCGATTTCGCGCGCGCGCTGCATACGCGCGGCATCGAACTGATTTCCACTGGCGGTACCGCCAAAGCATTGCGCGACGCCGCCATTCCTGTGCGCGATGTGAGTGACATCACCGGTTTCCCGGAAATCATGGACGGGCGCGTCAAAACGCTGCATCCGAAAATTCATGGCGGACTGCTCGGTCGCCGCGGCACCGACGACGCGGTGATGAAAGAGCACGGGATCGGTGCCATCGATCTACTCGTCGTCAACTTGTATCCGTTCGAGAAAACCACCGCGACGCCGGACTGTTCGATGGAAGACGCGATCGAAAATATCGACATCGGCGGGCCTGCGATGTTGCGCGCCGCGGCGAAAAATCATGCGCACGTTGTCGCGATCGTCGATCCAGCGGATTACGTACTGGTTCTCGAATCACTCAACAAGAACCATGTCACGACGTACGGACTCCGGCGCCACCTTGCAGCAAAAGTGTTCGCGCACACCGCACATTACGACGGCATGATCGCCAACTGGTTGGGTGCGCGCGAGACGAACGATCAAGTCGATCAATTTCCGCCAAGCCTGCATTTGAGCTTCACGCGCAAGTCCGTGTTGCGCTACGGCGAAAACCCGCATCAGGATGCGGCGTTGTATTTGGATAAATCGCCGACGGCTGGCAATGTCGCCAATGCCCGCGTCCTCGCCGGCAAGGAATTGTCGTACAACAATCTGGCCGACGCCGACGCTGCGCTGGAATGCGTCAAGGCGTTCAAGAAAACACCGGCGTGCGTCATCGTCAAACACGCCAATCCATGCGGTGTCGCCATCGGATCGACCTCACTCGACGCCTACGAAAAAGCGTTCGCGACCGATCCCGTCTCGGCGTTCGGCGGCATCATCGCGTTCAATCACCCGCTCGATGAAAATACAGCGCGCGTGATCGTCGAAAAGCAATTCGTCGAAGTGGTTATCGCACCGGAAGTCGATAACGCTGCAATTGCCGCATTTTCCACAAAACCCAATGTGCGCGTTCTGGCAGCCGGCGCGTGGCCGGAACAGATCGCGCCGTCGATCGAATACAAACGCATCGCGGGCGGATTGCTCGTGCAGGATTCCGACCGCGACACGCTGATGTTGTCGGATTTGAAAGTCGTCTCCAAACGCGTCCCGAACGAAAACGAACTGCGCGATTTGCTGTTCGCGTGGCACGTGGCGATGTTCGTCAAATCCAACGCGATTGTTTACGCACGCGACGGACGCACGATCGGTATCGGCGCTGGTCAAATGAGCCGCGTGATCAGCGCCAAAATCGCTGGCATCAAAGCGGCGGAAGCGAAGCTCAACGTCGCCGGCAGCGTGATGGCATCCGACGCATTCTTCCCGTTCCGCGACGGCATCGACGCCGCCGCCGCCGACGGCATTCGCGCCGTAATTCAACCGGGCGGATCGATGCGCGATCGCGAAGTCATCGCCGCCGCCGACGAACACGACATCGCGATGGTATTCACCGGTGTCCGTCATTTTCGGCATTGATGATAGAGGAAGGACATCGTGAAAATTCTCGTCATCGGCTCCGGCGGCCGCGAACACGCGCTGGCGTGGAAGATCAAACAATCGCATCGCGTGAGCGAAGTGATCGTCGCGCCCGGCAACGCGGGGACTGCGCGTGAGCCCGGCGTGCGAAACGCGGATGTCGCGATGAGCGATATCGACGGACTGCTCGCGTTAGCGAAAAAAGAAAACGTCGCGCTGACGGTCGTCGGCCCCGAAGCGCCGCTCGTTGCCGGACTGGTCGACAAGTTTCGCAGTGAAGGCCTGCGCTGTTTCGGACCGCGCCGGATCGCTGCGCAGCTCGAAGGCTCGAAGTCCTTTGCGAAAGAATTTCTCGTCCGCCACAACATTCCCACGGCGAACTATGCTGCATTCCACGAGCTGAAACCGGCTCTCGCCTATGTGCGCAAACAGGGCGCGCCAATCGTCATCAAGGCCGATGGATTGGCGGCGGGCAAAGGCGTCGTCGTCGCGCTCACATTGGCCGACGCCGAACAAGCGTTGCACGACATGCTCGGCGCGCACTCGCTCGGCGACGCCAGTTCGCGCGTCGTCATCGAAGAATTTCTCGACGGTGAAGAAGCCAGCTACATCGCCGTTTGCGACGGCCAACATGCGTTAGCGCTCGCAACGAGCCAAGATCACAAACGTCTGCTCGACAACGACCTCGGTCCCAACACCGGCGGCATGGGCGCGTATTCGCCCGCGCCCGTCGTCACGCCCGACATCGAAGCGCGAGTTCTGCGTGAGATCATCGAGCCGACACTCGCCGGCATGGCCAGCGAAGGCGCGCCGTTCATCGGATTTCTCTATGCCGGATTGATGATCGCCAGCGACGGCTCTCCGCGCGTCATTGAATTCAACGTGCGCTTAGGCGACCCGGAGACGCAACCGATTTTGATGCGTTTGAAATCCGACATCGTCGACATCATCGAAGCCGCCATCGACGGACGACTCGACCGCACGAGCATCGCGTGGGACGAACGGCCCGCGCTCGGCGTCGTGCTTGCTGCGCACGGCTATCCCGGAAAAGTTCGCAGTGGCGATGTGATCGAAGGATTGGATTCCAACTTAGGCGCCGATGCGAAAATTTTCCATGCGGGTACAAAAGTGGAAAATGGGAAAGTAGTGACGTCGGGCGGACGTGTTTTGACGGTGTGCGCAAAAGGGTCGACATTCGGCGATGCGCAAAGACAGGCATACCGCGCGCTAGAGAAAATTCATTTCGAGGGCATGCTAT
>CAZZWP010000006.1:41902-53695 GCA_964657965.1 uncultured Rudaea sp.
CCTAGCTGTTTGTCCGAATTCAGGGAGTTTCTTGTCCGAATCGGATGAAGAAGCGTCGCTATTGTTGTGCACATCTTAATCGTGATGTGCGATGCCAATGACCTCAAAATTACGCGCCGTTGCGAAGAAGCTATTATCACTGATTCTTCTTTCGATAAATACCTTGGCGTTTGCCGACGGCCCTCTCGATCCGTCGTTTGCCAACGGTTACGGAATCTACCCGTTTCCGCTAGGTTTGAATTGGGCTGTGATGAACGCGATGAGTCAAGACTCAGAAGGTCATCTGTTGACTGCTGGTCGAAGCAGATCAGCCACCAATACCGATGTGATGACTGTCACTCGCCATGACGCCGGAGTTTTGGACAGCGGATTTGGCGATAGAGGAATTATTTCGGGACTTTGGGGGGACTTTGATAGTCGAGCGAACGCCATCGCGATGGACCACGCCGGGCGAATCGTGGTGGCAGGAACGGTCGTACTTCCGCTGACTTGCAGTGGTAGTAGCACAACAACGTATTTGGCGTCACTCGCCTTCTCAATGGAGATGAAGTAGCCGGACAGCCGGACACGGAATTTGGGGGTACTCCTTTTCCAGGGTCGTCACTTATTCATGTAGGCGAATGCAGCGTCAACGTTGGCGCTAGCGGCGTTGCGATAGGCCCAAATAACGAAGTTGTACTTGTCGGAACGACTTGGGATGGAGCCCACTATGTAACTACGCTTGTTCGATGGACGAAAGACGGAACGCTTGATTCGACGTTCGGATCGAGCGGAAGCATCCTTGCGTCATACCGTGACGCCGACTTATTTGGCAGAGCAATCGCTATCGACGAGACAGGTCGAATTGTCGCCGTGGCTTACGCAGTTACTCCATCGGGCAACATCGGTGTGATCATGCGATTTACGACAGCTGGATCTGCGGATTCGTCATTTGGGGAGGGCGGCACTTCTACATTTTCGCTGGGTGCTGGTCATTATGGTGATCTTTGTTGTGTAGCGATCGATCCGTATGGCCGACTTGTGGTTGCGGGAACCGCCGAAGCGGAAATCGACGGCGACGACAAAATTGTCTTAGCTCGTTTCATGAGCACGGGCATATTGGATGAGACTTTCGGAATGAACGGCTTATCTGAACCCGCTGTCAGTGCTCATATTTCGCAAAGCATGAGTCTTGCAATTGATAGACAGGGCCGTGCAATCGTTGCCGTTGATCACAGTTCCAACACTTCGTTCGAGCAATCGACGCCGCTTATTGCTCACATAAATCCGGACGGTAGCCTTAACTCCGCCTCTGGATTTGGCGGCATCTACACAACGTCGATAGGCTTTAACGACAGTTATTCAACTTCTGTGGTCGTCGATGATGGCGGCCGAACAAATGTATTGGCCTACGGTTTTGATCGAGACGGAGCTTTTCCGGCCCTGATCCGCTACGACGAACTGTTCGGCGACGGCTTCGACTAACCTCGCGTCAACACCGCTTCTTCAAATGCAACACATTCCGCCCGTCGACATACTCGTGGGTGAATTCATCCATCAACGCACGCACGAGCGGAAGACCGAGGCCGCCGATCTTGGCGTTTTCGATTGTCTTCGGTGTTGAGTCGGATTTCCACGTCGTCGGGTCGAACGGTGCGGCGAAATAGCTGAGCGTGGCGTCAATGGAACCGACTGTCCGTGCGAGTTTGAGATCGATCGGTCCGCTGGCGCCGTCGGCGTGCATGACGACATTCGCAAGCAACTCGTCGAGCGTCACTTGCACCGCGCGCAGTGCAGGTTCGGGAACGCTCGGCCCTAACTGTTGCTCAAGTCGATCGTTGAGTTTGCCAATTGCGGTGCGGTCGCGCTCGATGCGCAGATTCCAAACGACACCGGTCGGCACGGGCTGTTGCGGCCCGTGCCACCACCGTGAAATCCGTTCGGACCAACTCGCCATCGGCCGATGGTGACGAAATCGGCGCGCGTTGGCAACGTTGGTCGGATCAGTGCGGCGGGTTGGAATCCAGCGGCGTCAACAGGGGCGGCTTGAAAAACGGATGATCGGCCGGCCAGGGTTTTTCGGGAACTTTCTTGGTAGCGTATTGACGCATCGTGTCGCGATAAATCTTGGCGTGCGTGGCATCGCCGACGCGTTCGGCCTGGAAAATCGCTTCGGCTTGCGATTTTTGGGCGTCATCGAATTTTCCGTTTGCCGCTTGGGCCATTGCGAGCGCGATCGTGTCAGCGGCGTTCGGACGTTGCTGATACAGCGTTTGTCCGTAATCGAGCGCCATCGAACGTTCTTCCGACGTGGATGCTTTGCACGTGCTGGCGACGCGCACGAAAACTTGCAAAAGCTCGCCGTCGCGCGCGCGCGCGGCCAGTGCTTCGTTGACGGCATTCAAGGCGTCGCGGCAACGTCCCGCGGCGAACAGCGCGGCGGCCAGATGCGCGTCCGAATCGTTCCGATGACCGGCGATAGCAGCCATCTTGCGATATTGCTCGGCTGCTTCCAGATACTGGCCTTCGCGCATCAGCGCGTTGCCGAGGAGCAAGCGTGCGTCGGGAAGATTGGGATCGGCTTTGATTGCGCGCTGATAATATGTCGCGGCGTGTAGACCGTCGCCGACGAATTCGTAGACCATGCCTTGGCTGAGATTGGCCGATGCATTGTCCGGTTTCAGTTTCAACGCGCGCGATGCTTCGTCTTGCGCGGCGGCGGCCTTGCCTAGCAGTCCGTCGAGACGCGCCGCGAGCGCGAGCGCTTCGACATCGTTCGCATCAGTTTTCAACGCGATGTCGACCATCGTGCGCGCCGCCACAAAATCGTTTCGGTCGACAAGTTGCCGTGCCTGATCAAGCGTGCTGCCCGTGAGTGCGACGGGCTCGTCACCGCGTTTGTAGATGCCGGCGATGATGGGATCATTCACGGTCGGCGGTGTTTGACCTGCCTTGGCTTGAAACGTGGCGGCTGACGCTTTGTCGCCCTGACCGGCGTAGGCGTCGGCGAGATCTTTGTTCAACGCGGTGGCTTGCGGTTCCATCGTGAGGGCCTGACCCAGATGCTCGATGGCATCGCCATAACGACGCTGCTTTAACTCGGTGCGACCAAGAAACGCGTAGAGCGCCGCATCCTTTTTGGGCTGCTTCAATCCGTCGAGCAGGACTTTGCGCGCGGCATCGAGATCGCCCATGGCTGCCAAGGTGTCGGCGAGTCGATAGCGGATCGGCGAATATTCCTGATCGAGCGCGAGCGCGGATTCGAAATACGTCCGCGCATCGGCATCGCGCTTTTGTTCGCGCGCCACCACACCGCTGACGTACAACCAGCGCTGATCTTTCGGCGCCAGTTGCGTCGCGTCGTAGAACGCAATCGCGGCCGCATCGGTGAAACCATCGCGCAGATACAACGCGCCGATTTGCGCGTAGGCGGTCGCCAATTGATCGCCGACGAGATTGATGCGCACCTTGTCGAATGCGGCGCGTGCTTCGTTCAGTTCCTTCGCGCTTTCCGCCGGCAATTTGGATGTGTTCGGCTGCGGCACGGGTTTTATGAGCGCCTCGGCGTTGACACGCGAGACTCCCACGCTCATCAGCAAGCACGCAGCGACAACGAATAACGAAATTTTAGGATGGGTCATGAGAAATACGTATGGGGCCGGCGGACGCGCGGCGTTGGGAAAGCGCGCTAGTGTAGCGGCGGGATGGATCGCTCACCAGTTCGGGGTTTGCTACTCTCGTTCGCCGAGGATGCACGATGACTGAACGCAACCAGTTTCAATTGCTGCGCGAACGCCGCTTTCTGCCTTTTTTTGCGACGCAGGCGTCGGGCGCGTTCAACGACAACGTGTTCCGTAACGCGACGGTGCAGCTCATCGGTTTCCAGATGGGTTTGTCGATCGAACAGGTGACGTCGTATTCCAACATCGCACCGGCGCTATTCATTTTGCCGTTCTTTCTGTTTTCCGCGTCCGCCGGACAAATCGCCGAAAAATTCGAGAAGACGCGCATCATCCGTTTCGTCAAGCTATTCGAAATCTGCGCGATGGCGATCGCGGCCTATGGGTTCATGACGCGCAGCCCGCCGTTGCTGCTGACCGTACTATTCCTGATGGGTTTGCATTCCACCGTATTCGGCCCGATCAAATACGCGATCTTGCCGCAGGCGTTGCGGAACGATGAACTGGTCGGCGGCAACGGCCTCGTCGAGATGGGCACGTCGCTTTCGATTCTGATCGGTCTGATCGTGGGCAATACGCTGATCGCGGCCGCGGGGCCTTCCGGACCGATGTACGCGTCGATCGCCGTGCTCGTGATCGCGGTGTTCGGATATTTTGCGTCGCGCGCGATTCCGCCGGCACCGGCCAGCGCGCCTGACCTTCGCTTCAATTGGAATTTTTTCGGCGAAACGTGGCGCGCCGTGCGTTTCGTCGCGCAAGACCGGACGGTGTTCAACGCGGTGCTGGGCATTTCATGGTTTTGGTTTTTCGGCCTGGTTTTCACGGCACAGTTGCCGAACTACACGACGATTTTTCTCGGCGGCACCGGCAATGTACAGACCGTCGCGCTCGCGTTGTTTTCGATCGGCACGGCCATTGGATCGTTGCTGTGCGAGCGATTGTCGGGCCACAAAGTCGAGATCGGACTCGTGCCATTTGGCTCGATCGGCCTGACGCTATTCGGTATAGATTTATACTTCGCGCGACCTGATCCGGCCGCACAAACCGGACTCGAGCCGCTCGCTTTTCTCGCCGCGCACGGCAACTGGCGCATCGCGATGGACCTCGCGGTGATCGGCGTGTTCGCCGGGTTCTACATCGTTCCGCTGTTCGCGCTGGTGCAGAGCCGTGCGGAACGCAGCCAGCTGTCGCGCATCATCGCGGGCAACAATATTTTGAACGCGCTATTCATGGTGGTCGCATCCGTGTTGTCCGGCGTGCTGCTCAACCTGGCGCATCTGTCGATTCCGCAATTGTTTTTATGCGCGGCGTTGATGAACGCCGTCGTCGCCATTTACATCTACACCCTGGTACCGGAGTTTTTGCTGCGGTTCGTCGACTGGATTCTGATCAACACGCTGTATCGTGTGCAGACGCGCGGGTTGGAAAATATCCCCGAACATGGGCCTGCGATATTGGTTTGCAATCACGTCAGCTTCATGGATCCGCTGATCATTTTGGGCAGCGTGCGACGGCCCGTGCGGTTCGTCATGTACTACAAAATCTTCAATATCCCGTTCGTGAAAAACGTGTTTCGCGCCGCGAAAGCCATTCCGATCGCCGGCGCCAAAGAAGATCCTGAAATTCTCAAACACGCTTTCGATGAAGTGGACAACGAACTCGCCGCAGGAAATCTCGTGTGCATTTTTCCGGAAGGCGGCATTACGCGCGACGGCACCATGCAACCCTTTCGGCCGGGCGTGGAAAAAGCGCTTGAACGACGTCCCGTACCCGTCGTGCCGATGGCCGTGCGCGGCTTGTGGGGCAGTATTTTTAGTCGCAGTAACTCGGCGTTTGGACGCATGCGGTTGCCGCGCCGGTTCCGTTCGAAAATCGAACTGATCGTCGCACCCGCGATTCCGGCAGAACAAGCCAAAGCAGCAGTATTGGAAGCCAAGGTGCGCGAGCTGCGCGGCGACGCGGCGTGATCGAAAATAAGTCGATCAGATAAACGCGAAGACGCGTCCGATGACGATCAGCGCGATCAACGTCAGCCACACGACGAGGACGCGGCGCACGAGCACCATCGCGTCTTCGAGGACGATCGCGGGATTGTGCGCCTCGGCACCGGCGTGATCCTCGGCGGCCACGTCGGCATCGACGCTGGCGCGCGCAATGGCGGCGAGAAATCCCAGATCGAGCGTGAAGTATCCTTTGCCGTGCGCGACGTGATAGTCGTGCCACGTTTTGAAGACGACGTCGAAATTCGACGCGAGCGCGAGACACAGCGCCATCAGATGTGCCGGCGCCCAATCGAGGATCGCGGCGAGTCGACGCGCCGTGTCGGTCGTCGTCGCTGTTTTGTCATGCGCAACATCGGGCGACCACGCGACCAGTTGCGCGAGTCGATACAGCAACGCCCCCGCTGGACCGAGCACGACAAACCAAAACAGCACGCCGAACCACCGCGACAACGACGCGGTGAAGACGATTTCCACCAGCGTTTCAGGATTCGACGCGGCGACGTCGTCCGAATGGCGAAGCGCCTGCAGTGCAACGGCGCGGCGTTCGCTGTCGGGAGCTTTCACGGCGGCTTCGACATCGCGTTCGAGATCGCGCGGACCCCATGTGTAATACAAAACGAACGCCGCGAACGCGAGCGCGATCAAGCCGAGCAGGACGTGGTCGAGAAAAGCCTGCACGAGCGCGCAAACCAGCGTCGGTATGCCGACGCCGAGAACAAGAACGGTCGTCGCCGACGACTGACCGATTCTTTCCAGCCACGCGTGAAACCATGAGAAATCGCGCAGTCGCACCATGTCCGGCAGTGTTCTGCAGGCGGCAAGTACGAGCAGGATCGCAACGAGTTTGATGGCCATTGAAGCGCTTCCGGTTTCCCGTCGCGATTCTAGCAGTGCCGCGCGAATCAGCGCTGGGTGGTGAAGATCGGATCTTCCGTCGTGAGGCTGGAAAGCTCGATGCCGGCGACGTCGCGCAGCCAATGTTCGATCAGATGGTACGAGACGGAGATCGGCGATGAGAGTCCGATCTCGCCGGATTTAAGACCGTTCACCAGATCGTCCACGCTGAACCAGCGCACTTCGGCTAATTCGCTGCCCAATTGGATGTGCGGATCGATGGCTTCGGCGGTAAAGCCGAGCATGATCGATGCGGGAAACGGCCACGGTTGCGACGAATGATAATCGCACTCGCCCACGCGAACGCCGGCTTCTTCGAACACTTCACGGCGAACCGCGTCCTCCAGCGTTTCGCCAGGCTCGACGAATCCGGCCAGCGTGGAGAAACGTTTAGCGGGCCAACGCGGCTGTCTGCCCAGCAAACATGTGTCCTGATAACTGACGATCACAATCACGGCGGGATCGGTACGAGGAAAATGTTCGATGCCGCATTGTGGATTTGTACACTTTGCGCGATGTCCGGCCGATTCCAATCGCAACGGCGAGGCGCAAAACGAGCAGAAGCGTGTGCGCTCCTGCCAAAACGAAAGTCCGCGCGCGTACGCAAAAAGTCCGGCGTCGTTCGCCGACAACAATGCGCCGGCCTGACGCAGATCGAGGAAGACGCCGCCGAACTCCGATGCGGCACGCTCGGCGACGGCATCGTCGATGGGAATCATGAATTGATGACGCTCGTTCGCGCTGCCAAGAAACGTGAGCGGTGCATCGTTGGAAAGCGCCGCGCATTCTTGCGCAGTCAATTCGCGCAATGCGTTGCGATCGGGAGAAACCAACGCGCTGCCGTCGCGACGCATCAGCACGTAGCGCGCATTGGGGCCTTGCGATAGTTGATGGATGGCGTCGACGTCGTCGCGACGTTCGCCCGCCCGATCCAGTTCAAGTGCCGCAAACGCGTTGACGCGACTGCGCTCGCTTGACGTCACGCAATCGCCTCAGACCGCGAACGACGAGCCGCAGCCGCAGGTCGTCTTCGCGTTGGGATTGCGGATGACGAATCGCGCACCTTGCAGGTTTTCGGTGTAGTCGATTTCCGCGCCCATCAGATATTGCAGGCTCAGCGGATCGACGACGAGCGTCACGCCGTCTTTGTTCACGGTCAAATCATCGTCGGCGCGGTTTTCGTCGAACGTGAATCCGTATTGGAAACCGGAACAGCCGCCGCCGGAAATATAGACGCGCAATTTCAGATTCGGATTGTTCTCCTCGACGATGAGTTCGCGCACTTTGTGCGCGGCCGCGTCCGAAAACAGCAGCGGTTCGTCGAGCGCGTTCTGGTAGGTGAGCGTTTCGGTCATGGCGGAGGTCACGCGACTAGTATCCGCTACATTCTGCTTCGCGGCGATGTTTTCAAGCTTTTTCGTCGTCTGCGGGCGCGGATTCTTCCGGTTTCGGTAGCTGTCGCTGCGGTTCGGCGCGATGCACCATCTTGCCGTTGATGCGCGCGCCGGCCGACATTTCGAGCATTTTGTAGTAGACGTTGCCTTCGACGCGCGCGTTGCTCGCCAGCTCCAAGCGTTCGCCGGCGTTTACGTCACCGTGGATGGTGCCATCGACGACGATGTGCGGCGCCTGCACTTCGCCGGTCACGACAGCGTGCTCGGATAGCGTCAACATGGCCTGCGCACCTTCGCCGCGAATGGCGCCTTCGACGTTGCCGTCGAGATGCAGTCGACCGTTAAAAAGCACATCGCCGCGTATCGTGGTTCCCGCCGCGATGAGCGTGGTTGCCGCATCCGTGCCTGTCGCCGGTCGCGCGTCTTTACGGTTGTTGAACATCGGACACCTCCTGCTCGGCGAGCGCATCCGACCAGGCGAATTCCTGGTCGGCCCGCCCCATGTCACCACCCGCTTCGGCTTCGACGCGAATACGGTTCGGAACGAACTTCTCCGGCAACATGAGTGTGCCGGTGATTTGTTGAAAATATTTGAACGAGAACGGCAAACCTGCTCCGTCTTGGTTTGGCGCGAGATCTTGCCACGTCAGTGTGGTGAGTTTTCCGTCGCGCACGCCGTTCACGCTGACGTGCATGCGTCCGCTGGCGATTTGCCCGGACTTCAGCGTCTGCGTGAGTGTAATACTGAAATTGTATACTCGGGCCGTCGCGCCGGGTTGCAAATGCAGGCCGTGCACGTTCAGCGCTTCCAGTTTGCTGCCGTTGGTCAAGCGGCTGTAGAAGGCCAGATCCGCACGCAACGCGGAGATTTCCTCCTGACGATCGCGCAAGTTCTGCTGTAGATCGCCGTAAGCGGCGCGTGCCACCTGTTCGGAACGCTCTAACACGGCAATACGCTGTAACAACGTGTCTTCTTGTTTTTTCGCGCTCGCCAGTTCCGAATGATCGATGAGTCCGACGCTCTGCTGCTCGAACATCAATGCCGCCGCGATTGAAGCCGCCCACAACACCGCGATAATGGCGAGCAGCCCCCAGCGCCGTTTCTGACGCTGCGGCCGCACCACAAGAGCGGGCGGTGGTTGAACGTGGACCATGTACGGTGCGCACTGCGCGGAGGGTTCGGCGTTATAGACGCGGCCGGCACGGAGCGTCAAGCGCGTGCGTCACATTCCACGGTTTATACTCACGACGGTTTCTCTCGGGACGTAGGCTATGTCGTGGTTGTGGATCAAAGCGCTGCACATCGTTTTCGTCGTGACGTGGTTCGCCGGTCTTTTCTATTTGCCGAGGCTGTTCGTCTATCACGCCGAATCGACCGATCCGGCAGTGCGTGCGCAGCTAAAAGTGATGGAACGCCGCTTGATGATGATCACGCATGTCGGCGCCGCGTTGGCACTGATTTTTGGCGTGATCACGCTGGCGCTGGTTCCGGGTTATTTGCAGCAACCCTGGCTGCACGCCAAGCTCGCCTTGGTCGTTTGTCTGATCGTCTATCACGCTTATCTCGTCCGTCTAAAGAACGCGTTCGCGGCTGATCGCATCGTGCATTCGTCACGCTGGTTGCGGTTGTTCAACGAAGTCCCCGCCCTGCTGTTGATCGCCATCGTGATTCTGGTCGTCGTTAAACCCGGACAATAGGCAGAGAATTCCCCTCACGCCAAACGCTTGAGGCGCAAACCTCGCGCTTTATGGAAGGACGCGTCGCGGCGCTGGTATAGTGCCTGCAAGGTCGGGGTTTGCATGCAAAAGCAAGACGAAACACAGCAAGCAGCTGAGCTGAGACGCGCATTTTTGCGCCATCTGCCGAAACGTCTGGAGACGTTGCGCAAGCGCGGCTATCGATTGTGCACACAAGGCTGGGACGTCAACGCATTGAGTCTTCTTTTCCGCGAGATTCAGACGCTCGCCGGTACCTGCGGCCGCTACGGTCTGCTCGATCTCAGCGAACATCTGTTCGGATTGGAAAGTCTGCTGACGCCATTCGTCGAAGAAGTCGCTATCCCGAACGCCGCGCAGATGGAGTTGTTTTCCGCGCAATTGCGCGCGCTCGAGCCATTGATCGTCCAGCACGAACATCAATACGGTGAAACGACGACGACGCAAGCCGCCGCCGCGCTCACGGCAGCGCCGACAACCGCCGGCACATTCGCGCTACACGTCACGCCGCCGCCGGAATACTGGAAGCGCTTCGCGCCGATCGTGACGACGCCGAGTGCGGAAACGACACGAGCCGAACCCACCGTCACTCCGTCCGCGCCTGCGCAACCGCAGCCGAAAATCGCGCCGATCTCGGCGCCCGCCGCCGTCGCCCCCATGCCGCCGGAAGTGCAGTCGCCGCACGGTCTGGAAACGGGTGAGCGGCGTAAGGTTTTCCATCTCAGCGACGGCAATCCGCTGGCCTGCGAAGTCGATCAGAAGATCGAAGCGGCCGGTTACGAGTTGACGTTGCTCGACAGCGTGTCGGAATTGAAAGAAGTGCTGTCGGCGCTCGCGCCGCACGTGGTTATCGTCGATGCGCCGTTTCAGGATTCGCTCGAATCGATCGGCGAGATGATCAAAACCGCGCGGGCGCATATCGGGCGTCGGCTGAGTTTGATTACGTTCTCGCACACGGCCGAATTGCCGATCCGGCTGCGTGCAATGCGCGCCGGTGCGGATAGCTTCTTGCCGTTGCCCGCGCAGTCGAACGATGTGATGGCGCGCGTGGCGGAGTTGCTCGAAGTCGACAGTACCGATCCGTACCGCGTGCTGATCGTGGAAGACGATCGCTCGCAGGCGATTTTCGCCGAGTCGATTTTGCGTAAGGCCGGCATGAGTACGAACGCCGTCACCGATCCGCTGGCGGCGCTCGATCAGCTCGACAATTTCCGGCCTGAACTCATTCTCATGGATCTGTACATGCCGAATTGTTCCGGCATGGAACTCACCGCCATCATTCGCGAGCGCGAAGCATTCATCAACACGCCGATCGTGTTTCTTTCGGGCGAACAAAATCAGGAAATGCATTTCGAAGCGCTGAACGCCGGCGGCGACGATTTTCTTTCCAAACCGATCCGTCCGAAACATTTGATCTCGGCCGTGACGAATCGCGTGCGTCGCGCGCGCACGCTCGGCCGTCGTGCGCTGGCGCAAAATCCGCGCGACCCGGTGACGGGACTTTACGAGCGCGCTTATGTGCTCGATCGCCTGAACGCGAAGCTGGCGGCCGAGGACCCCGCGTCGCAAGGCGGTGGTTTGTTCTACATCGTGATCGATGGCGCAGGACAAATCCGCGAGCGCGTGGGCTTGACGATTTTCGAGGCGTTGCTCAATCAGGTCGGCGCATTCATCACGGCGCACATCGACGAAAAGGATCTTGTCGCGCGTTACGGCGATACGAGTTTCGCATTGTTGGGAAGCGGCGGCGACGAAGATGCGCTGACCGGCATCGCCAGCGATTTGCGCGATCGTATCGCGCGCGAAGTGTTTGAACACGAAGGTAAGACGCTGACGGTGAGTCTCGCCATCGGCATTTGTCCTTTCTCGGCCGGACTGGGCGACGCGGGCGCCATGTTGAATGCCGCCGAACGGGCGATGACCGACTCGCGTTTGCCCGGACAAAATCGTATCGGCGTTTTCCACCCGGCGCGACCGTCGTCATCTTCCGATGCGCAGCAGACGTTGACGCAACTGATTCGCGACGCGCTCAAGTCGGAAGATTTCCAATTATTGTTCCAACCGATCGTCGCGCTGCAAGGCGACAGCGACGAGCAGTTCCAAGCGCTGCTGCGCCTGCGCGGACCG
>CAZZWP010000007.1:0-52133 GCA_964657965.1 uncultured Rudaea sp.
CCACGAGCGGATGGATGAAGCCGTCTCGATCAATGGTGTATGCGAGTTGCTCCTCAGCCAAAACAGTCGCGACAAATTTCAGAAAATCCGCTGGGGGATTTGTGAAGCGATGGGAATCACTCTGTCGACGTATTGAAAGCTGACGATAGAAAAGCGTCAGACAGTCTAAAATAACTGCTACATCGACGTTCGAACAGAAGAAGCGTTCGTACGGGTTGTGCCCGAATGTTGGGACGTCATAACCTCCCTGTAGTTTCAGATAGGACGAGAACTCGTAGTCGGGGTGACCGTCGATGTATGCTCCTAGGCGTAGTCGCGCGCGCTTACTGTCAGCGACCACATCACGTTGCGGCGAATACATCCTAGAGTAAAGATCGCGTTTCACATCGTCGGCCACTACAAATCTTCCTTTGCCTGTGCAACGAATATTCTTTCTTCGCAGATTGGGACATTTTTGGGACAGTGCCGTCAATTTTTCCCAACTGTCAGCAATGACAGGCAACAAGAGAAGGCGAGGGGAATCAGTTGGTTAGTGTTGGCGTAAGTTGCTGATTATTGGAACATTACGCACTTAAAATCCGCCGAACCCTAATAGGTTCATGCCGGTTCGATTCCGGCTCCGGGCACCAAGTCGATATCCGTCATGGTTGACAGGCGGGCGACCGTCGCGGCAAGTCAACTCCGCCGACCGCGATCGACTTCAAGTTCCCGAACTACCAAAGGAGAGCGGCCATCCAGACGTCTGGCGTTGCACACAGTGCATCGATGAAATACGAAACGTTCAATTGCCTACATACCTATCGTAGCGACACTTCACAGTCGCATTGAAAACCCGCTTCACTGCGGGCGCGACAGCTGATTCTCGACAATATCGGTGTTCTGAGCGTCAATGATCGACCAGCCGCTTTCGGAGCGAGTAAGGATAGTGACCAGGATGCCATTGCGGGGAGGCAGCGCTGCTCCGTCGGGCGTGACGTGTCCTGTCAGTGTCCATCGACATCGCGCGATGAGAACATGCTGATCGGCGTTTCGGACGACGACTTCATCCATCGTAAGACGGCTGTGCTTAAAAAAAGTTGTGTGCGCGAATTCATGCGCTCTCTGGATTTCTGCTCGTCCCTTCCACCATAGGCCGACGACGTTAACGAATTCCGCATTCGGCGCGAACAGTGATGCGAAGTCCGCCATGTCGTGCCGATTCCAGGCGTCGGCGAACTTCTCCATGACCTTTGTTGCTTCGATGATCTCCGACATTCGATTCACCGTGACAGTTCGTCTTTGCCGCAAGTCGCATGAGGATAGCCCTCAGTTGATCGGTTTCACCAGCGACCGATCGCGAGCACGCCGAGCGGCGTCCGCAGGATTAAATCAGTGGCACCCATACGGCAACAGTGAGACTGCGTCCATTCAATCCAAAGCGCGGTAATCGATGTCGTCAGCGCTCGCACGATGCGACATGGTATGAGAGTGATCTCGCTGATTCCATAGAAAGCGCGGTCACGCGCAGTCGATATCGGAAGCTACCCGTGGGTGAATATTCTCACTGGAAACCGTATGAAAAGATTTGATCGTATTGCAGCCGTCCAATGGCAAATTTTTCGATTGTCGTACCGCCGGTGGCAGACTGGCTTTCTGTGCCGGCGATCATCAGCCCGCCATTACCGACCATGATGTCACCCGCATCCGTATCGACATCATTCGTCGAAGTGAATGACCCATACGTTAGGCCGTTGTAACCGAAACGGGGATCGCGTGAACCGTCGAGATTGAGCCGCGCAACGACAAAATAGTTCGATGAGCTGGTCGGTGTGCGCGGCGTAATGCCGATCGCAAAAATGCCATCGTTGGTTAGCGTCAGACGCCGCGCGTAACCGGAATAGCCCGGTGCCGGCAATATGTGCTGCGCATTGCCTTGGTTAAACGATGTATCCGTGGTGCCGTCTCGTGATAGTCGATCGATCACCCATTGAGATGTCGTGGCGCCCGCATACGCGGATTCGCCTGCCAGCACGATGCGGTCGTTGGCATCGATCCGCACATCGAATGCAACCGCAAGGTCTTCGCCGGCCGTGTAGTGCAAACGACCGTCACCCGTGGTCCCGAAGGTTGGATCGCGTGCGCCGTCGCTGGTCAGGCGAGTCAAGGCAATCGCGGGCCCCGATGAGGTATTCATGGAGGTTGAGGTTGGCGCGTAGCCGCCCAGCACAATCTTGCCGTCCGACTGCAATCTCACGGTCCCACATTGATCGTTGTTGTTGCCACTCGGACCGCCAAGATCGAACGCCACTAACTGCGCGCCTGCGGATCCGAAGGAGGTGTCCAAACCGCTTAGGTCCGATAGAACGCGTGCGACAGCGAAATCACTGTTACCGTTGATGCCGGTCGCTGAACCGGCGACGAGGATTTTGCCGTCGGACTGCTGCACCAGACTGAGCGCGGTGCCCGGATTTCCGCCGAACGAATTCTTGATGTATCCGGATCCCGCTCCGACGGTCGAATCGAGCGCGGTGCCATCGGCCCTCAAAATACCGAGCAAGAATACCTGCTCAACGGTGTTGTCGTCGGATACCGTGCCCAGGAGTGCGATGCGGCCATCGCGCAAAATGATCATATCGTTCATCGTTGTGTTTGCAGGCCACGTAGCAAAACGATTGAACTGGACATAACCCAAGCCGCCCGGGCCGAAGTTTCCATCGTAGGCGCCGCTCGGGAGCAATTGCGAGACGCAGAAAGTGGACTCGAAATAGTTCGGGGTCACCGGATCCTCGTACTCGCAGGTGCCACCCAGAAGGAGCTTGCCGTCGGTACGCACGATAAGTCTTCCCAAGTTGTCCAGCTTGCCGAGAACCGAGACGGCGACGAGCTCCCGACCACCGCCCGCGAAGGTCGGGTCGAAATTTCCCTCTTGCGCATCAGCACGCGCGCCGGCCAGCAACGCGAAGCATGAAAAGGCAATCGCGAATATTTGCCGGAATAGCAGTCTCATTGGAATCTCCCTGGCGAATGACGGATTCTTCGCCACGCTAGCTAACAGTGGCGACCCACGCGCAGTCGCAAGCGCGCGTCTTCCAATCAGCTACAGGAAACGGTGTCTGATCCGGCAATGCGAGGCAGAAAATCGGAGACGGCAGCCAGCGCTCAAGCGAGGTCGTAGCTCTGAGTGGACTCGAAGGTGTGCGAGGCTGCGGCGATTCCTACCGGGGGACCTACCGGAGCACGTCAAGCGTCGAGCGCGCTGATCATTACGTAGTAGCCATCGGGGTCGCGTAACGCAAACTCCATCGTGCCCGTGGCCGGGTTTATGTGGGGTGGTTCGTCCAGGCTCGAAACCAGCTCGCGCGCCCGAGCGAACGTTTCGTCGAAATCGTCAACACGAAAAAACAGGAGAAGGCCATTGCCTGGCGTCGCTTCGTTGGCGCTGGCCAGTGACGGATGTTCATGTGCGCCCCACGTGTGCAGGCAAAGCAGAACCGTTCCATCAGAATCAAGAATCTGTCCCCAATACTCGTGACCCGGTTGGGTTTTCGTCTGACCAAAAAGCGATTGGTACCAACTGAAGCTGAGAGCCACATCGGCGACGCCGATAACTGTCCATGTGCGTTTCATGACATTAACCTATGAATTTACCGACGGCGCACGCCAAGCTTCGCCTCACCATTTGCCCCGGATCGACGATTCATCCGACCAGTCGATATCGCTTTCCAAGCGGATCGCGAAACGCGCCTTCACCATCGGCCGTTAGCGGTTCGCCATCGGGCCCGAAATGACGCGGTCTGTGGCTTTCACGCCCTGCGTTTCAGACTCTTTCGAAAGGTCGACTTCGTTACCATCGTCGTCGACGGCCTTGCGCTTTTCCATCGCCATAGGTTTGCTCCTTCAATATTTTCTAACCAACTGTATCAGCCGATGCATGTTTGCGCTGATGTTCAATGCGATGTGTTCGACACTTGCCACACCCGCGTCTTGATGCCGTCGTTGTCGTCGAGAATCTGGTAGCGGATACCAAACGCCGTTCGATAAAATCCACGGCCTTCCGGAATTAGCTGTTTGCCATCGGGCCCGAAAACGCGCGGCGGCAATTTATACTTGACGTCGCCGTTCGGCAAAATCTTATATTCCGAGTTCTGTCGTTCCGTCAGCACGACTTTGTTGCCGGCGATGTCGACCGCGTTACGCTGCTTTTCGTACATGACTGCATGCCTTCTGAGCAAAAAAACGGGCCGCTAACTAAGCCGACCCCAAGTGGAGCGATGTCAGATCGGACGCGCGGGTTGAGGACGCGCCCGCGATGTGTGTCGCAAGCGCTGTGCCATACAAGGCCCGCCAATCGACGCACTTACGGAGCAACGCGATATGCGAATCGCGGTTCTAGACAGAACTGTAACGTGCGAAGCGCAATGCGGCGAGGAAAACCCCTCAGCTATGGCTTGGAGGGCGTGCCGTGCTTTAGCACATCATCTAAAACCAGGCCCGCGTTGCGGGCCTGGTTTTCTCAGTCGCGTTCGAACGGTCGCCTCTGTTCGCCGGTTGCGTGCGCGCCGCCGCTGGAATCTTCCTGTGACGCCGCGGCAGGCACGGTGATGGCTTCCATGTTCGCGCTTTTTAGCGACGCGTTGGCTTTCGCGAGATTGTCCTTTTGCAGCTTGTCGAAGCTTTTGGCAACTTCATCGGTCTCGCGCTTGAGCACATCAATTCGTTCGAGCTGATAATCCGTCGGTGCGCCGTCGAACGTCGTGATTTCGCCGTAAAGATCATCGGAGTATTCGCGCAAACGCTGTTCGCCCGTTATCGCGCCGCCTTCTTTTGTCGCAACGATTTTGCGTCGAATGTCGTCCGCGTCACTGCTCAACGATTTCAGCTGTTTGATCAACGCATCGTCATGTGTCTTCGCGGCGTCGGCATCGGCCTGTGTGCGCACGGCGTTGATTTTGTAGACGAGATCGCTCATCTCTCCGAACAAATCGCTCACGCGCAATGTCGCTTCGTATTGCTTCTGTCGGTCAGCGGCGTTGTAAGTCGCGCGGCGATCGATCGCGGTGTGAATCGTCGTCTTGAAAACCTGATCGCCCTTCGTCATGCGGATCGTATAGTCGCCCGGCGGCATCAATCCGCCCTGCGTGGAATTGAACGCAACCTGCGCGGCCGGCGGCACGCGCGGCGGCTTTCCTCGCATCGACCAGTAAACATGATTGATGCCGCGCCGTACGCTCGCCGGGATGGTGTCGATCAGATTGCCTTTGTCGTCGAGCACTTCGATCTTGAGCTTGCCGTACAGATGGCGCGACTTCTGGTAATACACGATGTCGGCGCCGTCATGCGGGTTGAGTCCAGCGTACGACGCATCGCCTTCCGGCCATCCGCCGAATCCGGCAATGCGTTGCTGGATCGGTTTGCTCGGTAAAAAGACGGCTTCGCTGGTGAGCGTCTTGCTGTCGAGCGCGCGCAGCGGTGTGAGGTCGTCGATGATCCACATGCCGCGACCGTGCGTGGCGAGCACGAGCGAATCGTCGCGCTTCTGAAAATCGAAATCGCGTACGGCCACGGCAGGAAAATCATTGCCTTTGAATTGCGCCCACGTGACCCCGCTATCGATCGAAATCCACAGACCGAATTCCGTACCGGCGAAAACGATGTTCGGCTTTTCGACATCGTCTTTCACGACGTGCACGTAACCGCGCAATCCTTTCGGTTGCTTCGGCGTGACGAGCGCGGACCATGTTTTACCGAAGTCGGTCGTCTTGTAGATATACGGCGCGGTATCGCCGAACGTGTGGCAATCGAAAGCGACGTAGGCGGTGCCCGCGTCGAAATGGCTCGCTTCGACCCACGACACCCATGCGTGCTCGGGCACGCCGGGCACGTTCTTGACGACGTTCGTCCAATTCTTGCCGCCGTCGCGTGTGATCTGAACGTTGCCGTCGTCCGTGCCGACCCAAATCAATCCCGACTGTTTCGGCGATTCACTGATCGAATAAATCGTCGTGTACATTTCGGCAGCGGAATTGTCGACGGTGACACCGCCGGACTCTTCCTGCTTTTGCTTCAGGGGATCATTCGTCGTCAAATCGGGCGAGATACGTTCCCAACGTTGTCCATGATCGCGCGAGCGAAACAGAAATTGCGATCCGATGTAAATGGTTCCTTTTTCGTTCGGCGACAACGCAAGCGGGGTATTCCAGTTGAAGCGCATTTTTTCGTTGTAACCGGCCAGCGGTTTCAACGAGCGCGTCATCTTGGTTTCGCGATTCACGCGCTGCACTTCGCCGCCCTGTGTTTCGGCATACACATAATTCGGATCCGATGGGTCGGGAAACATGAAGAACCCGTCACCGCCGCACACATTTTCCCAGCGCGAATTGGTGATTCCGCCCGGATACGCCGAATCACCGATCCAGCACGCGTTGTCCTGCAGACCGCCGTAAACGTGATACGGATCCGCATCGTCGAGACTCACGTGATAGAACTGCGACACCGGCAAATTGTTCTGCTTCCACCATCGGTTGCCGCCGTCGAACGATTGCCAAAGGCCGCCATCGTCGCCGGTGAAGATGTGTTGCGGATTCGACGGATCGATCCATTGCACATGATGGTCGCCATGCGAGCCGCCACCGACATCGGAAAAGCTTTTGCCGCCATCGTTGCTCACCGCCAGACGCAAATCCGGTTTGAACAGGCGCTCGGGATTGGTGGGATCGATGACGAGACTCGCGAAATAGAACGGACGCCACACCATCAATTGGCTCTTGTCGCGTTTGTCCCATGTCTTGCCGCCGTCGTCGGATCTAAAAAGGGCGGAGTCGGTGGATTCGACAAACGCATAAACGATCTTCGCGTCCGATGGCGCGATCGATACGGCGATGCGTCCAAATGGTTTCTTGGGGAACCCTTTGTTGGCCGTATCGGTGATTTCCACCCACGTCTTGCCGGCGTCGGCTGAGCGGAACAAGCCGCTGCCGGACGGTGAGGTAGGCGATTCGCCGCCGGAACGGAATGTCCAGCCCTTGCGCCGGAAATCCCACAGCGAGGCGAACAGGACGTTCGAATCTTTAGAGTCCATGCCGATCGAAGCGCATCCGGTCGACAAGTTGCCGCCTTTCAGTATCTGCTGCCAATGCTGGCCGCCATCGGTCGTTTTGTAGAGTCCACGGTCGGCCGAATCGCTCCATAATTTTCCCGGGACGCAGGCGTATACCGTATCGCTCGCGTGCGGATCGACCACGATCTTCGCGATGCGCTCGGATAAGGGCAAGCCCATGTTCGTCCACGAGTTGCCGCCATCGGTCGATTTGTAGATGCCATCGCCGATCGAAACAGAATTGCGAGTCCACGCCTCGCCGGTGCCGACCCAAACCGTGTCATGGTGTGACGGGTCGATGGTGATCGCGCCTATCGACTGCACATTCTGTTTATCGAAAACGGGTTTGAAATTCGTGCCGCCATCGGTGGATTTCCAAACGCCACCGGACGCCGCGCCGACATACAACAATGTTTTGCCGTCTTTATTGGCGATAGCGTCGAGCGCAGCGATGCGTCCGCTCATCGTGGCCGAGCCGATGTTGCGGATGCCGAGTCCTGAGATCGTGCCCGAATCGAATGCGGGCGGCGCGCTTTTTTCCGCCGCGGGCGCCGATGTCGCTGCGATCGTTAGTGCCGCAAAAATCGCGAATGATGTGTTCTTCATGTGTCTCTTCCTCACTTCGCGGGAAATGCGAACAGCGCATCGCTGATCGTTGTGTTGGGCAGCGCTTTTTCGATCGTGATCGTCGTGTCGTTGCCGGTGTCTTTGCTGTGCGATGTGATCGAGAATGGAAAATAGACACCATTGACCAGTTCGTAATCGCCGAAGTCGGTGATGTCCTCGCTTTCGGTGCCACGCACCTTGCGCTGGCCGATCACGCGGATTTCGAGGAAGTGATCGGGATCGAGGAACACGAATTCGGTATCGCCGGTTTTTAGCGCGACTTTCAGTTTGTGTGCGTTCGTGCCGTCGACGTCTTCCGTGCCCATGTACTCGACCGTGCTTCCCTGTTTTTTGTAATCGACGAGCGGTCCGGCTAGATAGGCATCGTCGGCGATCGAGCGGGCGTCGTCCTCGGAAAGTCGTTCGGGATCTTTCCGTCCTTGAAACGGTGAGATGCGCCAGGCGCTTGTGCCATCCCAAGCCTGTACCTGCGTGAGACCTTGAACGGTGGCATCCACGCGCGTGAGATTCGGTGCCTTGCGATACTGAACGTACCCGAGATCGATCGTCCCGAAGCCGCCGCCGACACGCAGGGTGCCTTCGAACTTGAGATTCTTGATCGCGCCGATTTTCTCTGCACCGCCGCGCGCTTGAATATTCTTGGCGATCAGCTCATCGGCGGTGACGGCATACGCATCCAATCCGACGACGAGCAGCACCGGCAACATCAGCCATCGTGCACGCATAAAACGACTCCCTCGGTAGGCAAGGGCCGAAGCTTACTCAGGTTAAACGAGGGAGCAATAGGTCTGAAAGTAACGGTCTGGTGTCGGGCGTGACCGTTTGGATTGATCTAGCCGTGTATTTGAACAAGCAACCGATGTTTTTTGCACACGCCAAGCACCGGATCGCCAGGCTGCTGCTAAACCTCAATGGGCATCAGGGCTGCGCAAGCACATCGCGGGCGACATGCCGGTTCGATAGATGCTTTCTCTTTCGAACCGCCGACTCATCTTGGCCACCATGTGCGTCGGCGTTATCTTCCCGAGACGAAGTTGCGCATCATCGCACGCGTGTATGCGATCGATAAAATCTCTGTCCTCGGCTTTGCGCGGATCGAAATGAGCGCCGAAACTCCGATCGATAAATGGATCGATTACGTTTGCATAGGCGAAAAAGAATTCGAAGTGGAATCGCTCCAAGAGCAACGGCAATATATCTTGAGAGCGAATACCTTCGAATGCCTCCCGCGAGCAGTCCCAGTCGAGAAATGTTTTTTCGTGGCGTTGGAGTTGAAGGTTAAAGCGCTTGCGCTTCGGCATCTGTCGCCAGAACTCTTGAACGATGGAGAGGGCCTCCGGCCAGCGCAGGTGGCCGTTTCGTCCAATGATGTCCGAAGCGATGAAGACGCCGTTCTCACCGATAGCGCAAAAAATAGCATCGAAGAGGTGTTCGAGATTCACGACGTGATGCAGACTCTGATTTGCGATGACCACGTCGTAGGAACAATCAGGCTGCCACGCGTTGATATCCGCACGCTGGAATTTCATGTGGTCCGTCGCGCCGGCTCTTTCCGCAGCGGCTTTTCCGCGCTCGAGCATCGTTGCATTGATATCGATACAAAGAATCGTGAAATCGACGACGCCTGCCTCGCGCAACTGAAGCGCTAACGTCAGTTCCAAATCGCAATTGCCGGCTCCGATGCTTACAACGTTGCACACGCCGGTTGCGCGCGACGCGGCCGCAAGCAATTCTTTTTTGAAAAAGTCATCGGGGCCTGAATAACCGAACCGCTCCATTTCCGGCCGCAAATAGGTATTTGACCAGTAATGATAAATCGCGGGAAGCTCGTGCACTTGCTCTTGATCGTCAAACGTTGAGGTCTCGTCGGAAAGGCGTTCTTCGTAAGAGGGAGGGTTCCGCGCGCCGAAGAGGCGCGCCATGCCGACGAGCGGCGACAAATGACTATGAAACGCCAACGTGCGCAATCTGCGCAGCGGTGCTCGGATAGGCTCGGGAAGAAAACGTCGTAGCCGATTTAACAGCTTGTTTCGATGTCCACGCCGTTGACTCATCCCTTGCTCATCTCGCCACTTCGGGTTGTTTTCGGAAGTGAGCCTATCACCTGGTCGACGAACTCAGGGAAGGCCGAAGGGATTTTGGATACAGCGATGTAGAGTGCGTGAAGCGGTCGCGAATAGCTCCGCTGCTGGAGCGTTGTCCATCAAATGCTCGATGGCATCATCTCTCGATTCATCATTTGCCGTTTAATGGCATTAGGCAAATTCAATTGGGTGTCGGTATGACTAACCGACAAATTCAGCATACGCGGTGGCGCATCCTTTTTTTCCGTATGGAACGAGAAACGTACGCCGGTACTTGTTCCGAACAAGAGATGGCGGCCTTCGGTTGTGCGCGCGAATGCGGCCCTCTGTGAGGGGCAGCGAACTTGGTTGCGCTAGGGGATGCGTTTCATCCCCGATCGCAACCCTTCGCACTTAGGCAGTAACTCAGCTTGAGCCAAGTGGTGCGGCCGCGCAGCAGATAAAAGGACTCGCTGCCGAACTCGCTTGATGTTACCGGCGGCCTGCGATCGGTGAGATTGGTGCCTTCGAACGAAACGGTGTACCGCCCAAATTGATAACCGACCGTCGTCGCTAACGTTGCGTACGCGCCGACGGGCGCAGTGTTCTCTTCATCGAGATAGCGACGACCGATGTAGTTGCCGACAACGGTAAAATAAAAACCAGTTTTCGGCGTGTAAAGAATACCTGTGGAAGCGAGAACGTGCGGCGAGAGAGGCAGCGATCTTCCTGCCACATCGACGTCGTCGCCGGAATTCGGATCGGCGAATAAGTACTTTGTGAAGTGCGCGTCGTGATAGGCGAGATTGCCGACGAGCGCAAGGTCGGGCATGACCTGCAAACGCGCGCCGACTTCCACACCTTTTAATTCTTCCTTGGCTGCGTTCGCCAAAGCGCCGGAGCTCGTCGCGACTACAAGATTATTGAATTTTTGAAGGAAGAGTTCACTGTCGTAGGTTAACCGCCCGCCCAACATCGCGCCTTTGAGACCCGCCTCATAACTCTGCGCAGTTTCAGGCAGCAGCACGGCCGGTTGATAGTCCGGACCGAAATCGAGAGCCGACGGCTTAAAGGCATTTCGATAATCCGCGTAAATTACCGCT
This sequence comes from uncultured Rudaea sp., assembly GCA_964657965.1. Classification (GTDB taxonomy): domain Bacteria; phylum Pseudomonadota; class Gammaproteobacteria; order Xanthomonadales; family Rhodanobacteraceae; genus Rudaea. The sequence continues at coordinate 10,869 of CAZZWP010000007.1, forward strand.
TCATCGGCGCCGTTCTGCCAAATGCGGTTACTTGCACCCACCGTTCCCGCCGGGCGCACGACCGAACGTTTGTCGGATTCGGAAACAAGAGGGTCGGGGTCGGCAAGGTCCGAGGAAAATTTTCGCTCCGACGTTTCATTCAGACGTAGTCCCGCGACGACATCCCATCGGTCGTCTGGTTTCCAGTCGGCCTGCGCGTACTGACCCAAAAAATTACGGTAGTCGTTGACCGTTCCGATCTCATTGACCGGCAACGCCGATGTCGGCGGCGGCAGCACGGAACCGTCGAGCGGCACGGTGTAAGCGCTATTGCCGTTGAGCGTTGTCTGCGTGCCGTGTCCGTACAGCGCGTCGGCGCCGAGAACTAGGGTGGTATCGGTCCCGTAGTGATGGGTGACATGACTATCGAGGTAGTCATCGTCGATCATCCGATTTTGATTTTGAGTATCGGCCGCGCCGCTGAGATCGGGATGGAGAAACGCACGAATGTCGGTGATTGTCGAATGCGTCGTCGACGCAAGCGTGTCCCACTCACCCCAACCGGTGTTTCGTGAATAGCCCAGCGCGAAATGATATTGATTCTGGTCGATCTTCGCGTCAGCGGGATTGAAGTTGGCGTCGACCGGCGTGGCGGGCGTCAGCGTGGTACCGACGCGAATGACGGGACTCGGCGGAACATCGCGCACGACCGTTACGTTTGCATCGACAGTCAGCTTGCTGTCGTCGAGCGTCAATGCGCCACGATAAAGCGCCTGCCCGTTGCGGACAACTTCGCGGTCGTCCGAGAAACCAAGGTTCTCGCCGTCGACGGCCAGCGACTGTTGATAATTGCCCGAGGCCGGCAGCGCGATGGCTATCGAGCCACTGGTCGATCCATGTTCGCCGTAACCGACACTGACTTCGTTCGACGCCTCGCCCGCCGGATAATGAAGCGACTGCACCACGCCGACGAACGACGTGGCCCCATACATGACCGGAGCGGCGCCCTTCAAAACCTCGACACGCGATACGTCGTTGAAATCGAGCGTCGTGATCATAGGGTTGAACGCGCCACCCCAAGGCACGCCATCGACCACCAACAGAAAAGCATCGAATTCGTGTAATCCCCAAAACGAAGGCACCGCACTGGAGGGTCCGGCATCGCCGCCTTCGGGCGCCTCAACACCGGGAACAAGACTCAGGGCGGAGGCCATCGTCGACGCGCCCCTGCGTTGCAGTTCGTCTCCGTCGACGACAGAGACATCCGCCGGAACACGATCTGCGGGAACTTCAACGCGTGTTGCCGTTACGACGATGGGTTCTAGCGGCGCACTCTCATCTGGCGCATCAGCGAGTACATAACCAGACAACGCAAAACTCAGAAAGCAGACGATTCGCGTCGCGATCATGGAATCTCCCCGTTAGACCGAGCGACGTTATCATCGTGTGACAGGAGCGCACAGAGACACCAGCCGGATAAGAACTACATCTTGCGGCTGATGAGCAACGCTCAAACGCCAAAGGGCGCCGGACTATCTGCTGGCAATGATTTCTTTGCCGAGAAAATCACGCGCATGAGCGAGCTCGACACGCGTGCCATCTGCTAGTGACGCTTGCTTCACTAATCGTTCAAAGTAATTCCGCGCCAGTTTGCGATCGCCGATTTGCTCGGCGGCCACGCCCGCGCCGTACAACGCGCGGAAACGTGCCGGATAAATTTGCAGTGCTGCCTCGTACGCGACTAACGCCTCGCGCGGTCGCTTCAGTTCCAACAACAGCGCGCCGAGTTGTTCGCGTGCCGGCATCAGGGCGCCAGGCGTGACCGGGTGTTTTCCCAATGCGTCTTCCGCGTCTGCAACTTTGCGCAACGACGCCACGGCTTCTTCTTGCTGTCCTTCAGCGTGAGAAAGCCACGCGGCTGCCGCCTGCGTCTGCAGATCCAAATGACGACGGAAGTAGTCAAATTTTATATCCGTCGTGGCATCGCGCAACACGCGCATACGGTCGATGGCTTTTCGCGCGCCGTCGATGTCGCCGATATGGACGCGTCCCAATGCATGGCTGTATTCGAACAACGCTTCGGTAAACGGATAGCGCTCCCACTGAGCACGCGATGGGATGGGCATGTCGGCAGCTTCCTGCCACGCCTCACGCTCCAGAGCAAAACGAGCGGGTATCGCAGCCAATGCATAGGCACCGACGAAATCCAATGCGGGAAACGTATCGTGTACGGCATTGGCGTGGTCGAATACTTCCCGCGCGTTCGCGTCGCGGCCTTCCTGCAAATAGGAATACATCAAGTAATCGAGGGCATGCAGTTCTTCGACTTCAATGGCCGATCGACCCCGCTGCTTCGCATAGGCGTGCGATGCGTCGGCCGAAGCGCGGTTGCTGGCGATCGATTCGTCCCACATGCCGAGGCGCGTGAATATATGGGACGGCATGTGCAGCGCATGCGGCACCCATGGCGCGATTGAGGTATACGCCAGCGCCGCCGGCAATGCGCGCGCGGCGAGTGCGGGAGAATCGTAACTGTGGATGATGTAATGCGCGACGCCCGGATGATGCGGGTTTTCTTTCCAAAGCTGTTCCAATAATTGACCCGCTTTCTTTTGGTTGGACAGCGACCGATCGGTCGGTGTGGCATATCCCACCGCTAATATCGAAAAGGCATTGAATACGCGAACTTCGAAGTCGTCCGGAAAGCGCTCGGCAACTGTCTGCATCGCTTTTTCATACGCGACCACGCGTGCGGGCGTACCCACCGGACCGTGGCACGATTGACCGACCGGCGCGACCGTGGGCGCATCGGGTGTTGCGTAATAGACCGCGATGGCTTCGATGAAGCCGCGCTCTTTCGGCGTCGCTGTCAGCGCGAGTGCGTGCTCCGCCGCCGCGTGGCCCGCCTGAAATTCTTCCAGCGACGGCGGTGCCCAGATCGGATGCCACCAGGTCTGGGCGATTCCCCAGTCCGCCATCGCACAACCGGAATCCCGTTCGGCGATCGACGTAAAAATCCGTCGCGATTCCTCGTAGAAAAATGAGTGGAGTAGGGCGACGGCGCGATTGAAATCGTCTTGAACCGCTTCGTCGCAAGAAATAGGGAATGTAACAGCGCCTACCGCGCGCAGATCGCCGGGCGCATAAGTACTCTCGGCCATCGATGATGTCGACCAGAAACAAACGGCAAAGACCAGCGCCGCCAATCGTGACCTACCCATGTCTCAGAACCTCGCTGACTGCAATTCGACGTCAATGTAAACGCCATAACTCGATGACGTGCGACATCGGCCGCGATATCGAAAAAGCCCGGGCTCAACAGCGACGTAATTTACGAATCCGTCTTGGCAGGTTTACGAAACTTCAATATGAATTTGTCCGTGTGGCCACTCAGCTCCGCCGTAAAAACCGGTTCCGTATGATTGTCGTCGCGGTTGGCCAGCACGTCGCTGCGATCTTCCAACAGGAATCCCGAGGCGAGCGCCTGATCGACGACTGTTGCCGCTTCGATACGATGAAGCGTATTGGCGTCTCGACCGCCGCGGCCGGGTTTGGCTGCATGATCGATCACGATGAAAACACCACCGGGTTTCAATGCATCGAAAACGCCTGCGACGAGTTTCGCAGCCGAGTCTTCGCCAGCGCGGCCGAACACATCGTGATAGTTGAGCGAAATCCACGCCAGGTCCACGGGCGCCTCGACAGTAATTCGTTCGATCGCCTGAATATGAAGCGACGCATTTGAGTAACGCGACTCGCCGACCAGTGCCTTCACCGCATCGACGTTGGCGGGCTTCGCATCGGCGAACAGCGTGGGATAAATGGCGATGACTTTTCCTTCCTCACCGACGATACGACTGAAGATTCGCGTGAGATAGCCGCGGCCGGGCATCAAGTCGGCGACGCGGTTGCCCGGACGAATGCCGGCGAACGTCATCAGCTCCGCGGGCTTGCGGGCCGCGTCCATCGCGCGATCGCCAACGGGACGCGCTTCGTCTTCGACGGCGGTTCGAATGTAATCCGGGACGCCTGCGCTCACGCGATAGGGAGTGTTTTGCGGCTCGTTGTCGGTCATCCGAGAGGTGCGTCCGAATAGGGTGTCGAATATGTTTACACGAGAAGCATCGTTGAAGCGAATTTGCATAAATAACCTCGTCATATCGCGGTTCGTGAGAGCGAAACCCCAACTCTTCGCACGTACTCGACGCCCCAGACGCCAGCGCTATCTGTGACACGTGGTTCGGCCAAGCGTTCATTCACTACATGCATGAAAAAATTTAAACGGCGTAAAATTTCGTCAGCGGTACGCGATAATGTCGTTCGATGAACGAGAATCTTGCCAAGTCCGCCGCTGCGACACGCGATGTTGGTTGCCGGCTCGATATCTGGCTATGGGCCGCGCGTTTCTTCAAAACGCGATCGCTGGCGAAAAAAGCAATCGAGAACGGCAAAATCCACGCAAAGGGAGGGCCGGTTCGCGCGTCGACGATCGTACGCATCGGCGACTGCCTTTCGATCGAGCGCGGTGAGGAAAAATTTGAAATCGCGGTGCTGGGAATTGGCGCACGTCGCGGGTCGGCGGTTATCGCTGGTCAGAATTATGTTGAAACAGAAGCGAGCCGCATTGCGCGGGAGAAAGCTTCCGAAAATCGTCGGATGATGCGCGACGGCTACGAAAAACCGCCGACGAAACCGGACAAGCGCGCGCGTCGGTTGATCAAGGCTCTTGGCGACATCGACATGTATTGATGGCGGCGGCGGGCGGATGACGGCACGGATCGACACAACGATTGAACACCGGCGCACGCAAAGCGTCGGGCCTGCGATCGTGTATGTTCTTCCACATCGTGGCGAAGAATTTCTCAAGCTGGGATTTTCGCGCGACCCCTTACGGCGGATGCAGGAATTATATCGGCGTTATTTTGATTTTTTCGATATCGACCGTGCCATCCTGATCGAAACGTTACGCGTGGCGGATGCGCGTCGCATCGAGACGAACCTCAAACGCACGATTGATACGTATCGCGCACCGTCGCCATTGGATGTTCGTCATGAAGCAGGCGGTGCAACGGAGTGGTATCGCGGCGCATACGCCGTATTGCAGGAGAATGCCGAAGTACTGGAGCGAGATGGCTTTCTGGTTCACTGGAACGTGCGTAATTGGATCGCTCAACGATTGATTCAGCACCGCGAACTACTTTTCGAATGGGCTTCGGTTCAATTTCAGGGAATGGAAATCGCCGGAATTCGGTCGCAGACAGGGCGCGTTATGGCGTCAGCACTGCGTGACGCCTTGGACGGGAGTATTTATTTCGGCATCGACATCGTCGATGCCATCCCCGACGACGTATTTCTTTGGTATTCGGACGACAGAAAGGACCCCTGAGGATAGTAAGGACGCTAAGTTTTGTCGCAGAGAGACGTTAGTTGACCCGAAACAGTCTTGCTAATAATCCAAGCGATAGCGCGCCGATCGCAAAACTTATCTCTGGATTTCGTCGTGCGCGTTGTCCGAGTGGCGACTGCGACAAATCGACCAACAACTTTCCGACGTCCGATACCAATTCGATGGTGTTTGGAACGATGACCTTCATGTGATCGCTCCACACATCGCGCGTCGCGATGACGTCATCCGTAATGGATGACGTCGCCTCAACGACTGGTCGCTTACGCTTTGCGGTTGCCATCACGCGAGGCGCTGTGTATGCACGGCCTCGTCATTCGCTGCCTCACCGACATCGCCGGTCGTCTGGTCGGCCAAGGCTTCAAGACGGCGTTGCTTTCTCTTGCGATACCCGCGAATGATCAAATACCCCGCGATTGCCACGACGCCCGCGATAATGTGCGGATTCTGGCGCGCCCATCCCGCACCTTGCTCCGAGTATCTGGTGGCTTGCTTACGCACTTTAACTTCGACGTCGGCTGCCTGATCACCGGCGCTTCGGATTGCTTTCGCGGCGCGGTTCCAAGTGGCTGAGAGCCCTGCCAGCGCATTTTGGTAAGAGCTTGCGGCTTGATCCGCAGCTTCCTGCGAACGGTTCCGAACAAATTCGGCACGCTCGTACCATGCCCGGCGCGCACGCTCACCGCTCGTTCTTGCATTCTTCAATGAACGCTTCGTTCCATCGGCAATCGACGAGCGCGCATCACTGACACCGCTGGATAAATCGTCCTGTGCCTGGAGAAGCGCATCCGACATCGCGTCGCTGGCGGACGACAATGGGGCGAGAATTTCTTTTAAGGTCGTGAAGCTCATAGTTCATCCTTTAATCGTGCGACATGTCTGTTCCGTACGCAACGTCTATGCCATAAACCAAATGGGGAGGAAACCCTATTTATCAGCACCGTCATCGTGATCAAAGGTGCAACACGCAACCGCTGTCGGATGAGATCGGGTGAATTGCAGGGACGGACCGCTTTCGACGAATGGATGAATGTCGACGCGGTCGCGCTTATCGCATACTTCGATAGTGCCGTTGCGCGGGAATTTTCATTGATCTACCTACTGCTGTTCGTCGTAGCACTGTGGGCCGGAATTCAAAACGCGCTAGCCGGCGGGGGAACATTCATCACGTTTCCGGTATTGCTCATGGCCGGCCTCGATGCACGCGCGGCAAACATCACGTCGACCATCGCGTTGTTTCCAGGTCAGGTCACCACCGCTTTGGCAGGCCGGTCGCAGGTCAGTGGCAACGCGCAGCTCAGCGTTCGCGAACTCATTGTCATCAGTCTCATTGGTGGGTTAGTCGGCGCGGGTTTGCTATTGCTGACGCCCAGTCATTTCTTCGAAAGGCTCGTGCCATTTCTTGTGTTAGTGGCGACTGCCATCTTCGCGTGGGGAAGTTTCCGACCGCGCAAGGCCGAGGCGCCGGTGCATCTGAGTCGCGGCGCATTGATGGCGTCGCAATTCGTCATTGCAATCTACGGCGGATATTTCGGCGGCGGTATAGGAATTCTTATGCTAGCTGCGCTCACGGCTGCCGGATGGGAGTTTCGTTCCGCGGGCGCGACAAAAAATCTGCTCGCAGGCGTCATGAATTTGGCGGCCGTCGCCGTATTTGCCTTTTCGCGCGACGTAAACTGGGTGGATGCCGGTGTTCTTGCCGGCGGATCCATTATCGGCGGCCAGGTGGGTGCTTATCTTCTTGCCCGGATCAATGTGATGCTGCTGCGAATATTCGTCATCGTTATCGGCATCGTGCTGACCATCGGACTTTTTATTCGCGCGTATTGATCGAGAATGGATGAAACTGAGCCCGAGCGGGAGGGGTGGTCCCGCGCGGGCCCATAGCGCGCCGCCGCCATCCTGGCATGAGCACGAGAAGTATAGGGCGGCGATCGGTAGCGTCTATCCGGAGAAACCTTCAAACGAGGCCGACGCCGCCACTTAAAACGGCCATCGACGGACGGCATTCGGACATCGCCTTGTCCGTTTAACGACGTGCGGTACTATTCTCACGTCGACGAGCGCAGTGGGCGTTCGCACGGACGCAAGGCCTGCGGGGGAAAACGGATGATACGTGTCGTCCTCATTGACGATCATGGTCTCGTGCGTACTGGATTGCGGATGATTCTGCAGCAGCACGCGGACATGGACGTCGTGGGCGAGGCCGACGACGGCGACTCCGGTCTGGCACTTATTCGGCGTCTAGAACCTGACATCGCCTTGGTCGATGTTCACATGCCGGGTTTCAGCGGAGTGGAACTTACCGAGCGCGTCCGTCGAGCCAAGTTTGCGACGCGCATCGTTATCTTGACCATCGCCAACGAGGCCCCGTTTCCGCGACGCTTACTCAATGCCGGCGCGAGTGCCTATCTCACTAAAGGATGTCCGTCCGACGAACTCATAAAAGCGATACGACGTGTCGCCGACGGTCAACGCTACATCGGTGCGGACATCGCGCAGCAGCTCGCATTGCAAAACGAGGGCGACGCCGATTCGCCGTTTACACAACTATCGGCCCGGGAACTGGAGTGCGCGATGATGCTTGCGCAAGGCTTGGGTGCGCAAGTGATCGCAAGAAGGCTCAATTTAAGTTCGAAAACGATAGCGACGTACAAATATCGCATTTTCGAAAAACTCGGCATCCGCAATGTCGTGGCGCTCGCGCATCTCGTTGCGCTGCACGGAATCGCCGACAACAGTTCGGCGCAAGCTTCTCGCGTCGGGTAACGACCGACAGCATCTACGCTGTCGGTCGATCCGATTTAAACGTCGTCGCCAGAACTTCGAGGCGCAACCTGCTGTGCGACTGACGGAGTCATCGTCGGCGCAACGGGACTTGGATTCACGGGCGCCGGGGTAGTCGGTTCGTTCGCAAGCGCCGGGGGCGCGTGGACCGCAGACGTCCCATGCGGCGTTGCAGGTGCGCTGGATGAAAGCGAAGATCTAGATTCCACTGGAACCGGCGCTTCCACTGATTTCTGTGGAACTTGCGCGCTTGCCGTTGGGCTTTCCGGTTTGCGCTCCGGCGGGGCTTTCGGCGTGACTATGACCGACGGGGGATTAAAACTGGACGGAATGGGAAGCGGACGACTCGGCATGAACACCGGACCGGGCTCTTTTTCCACTGCGGGTGTAGACGGCGTCGGCGATGATGCGGGCGCACTCATTGAAGTCGCAACCGGCTGCGTGGGCTCGTGAGGGGCCGATGCTGCGTCGACATAACCAGACTGCACCGGCGTCACGACTTTTTCCGCCGCAGGCGCGGCGTCAGCACGCGCAGCGGGTGGCGTATGTGACCCTGACACCGCCGATACGGCAGTAGAAACAGAGTTTGGAACGGCCGGCGTCGGACTCGTACTCTGTGGAACGACAACGCGCGGTGTCGCCACCGGTGTCGGTGTATCCGAAGGAACGGTTTTGTGGTGATCGACTGGCAAACGCTTTTCGGTTGTAGCGTGAGCATGCTCCGATTCACGGACTTCACCCGAAGAAGGCGGCATCGCAGGCTTTTGCGTTTCATGTCGAATCGCGCTGCGATCTGCATCTTCATCGTCGAAATCAAAAACGATCGACTCGCCTTCGGATGAAGACTGTGGCGTCGCGGCTTGATCATCGTGCTTACGACGGCGACGGCCGCCGCGACGGCCACGGCGACGCGAACGCGGCTGATCGTCTGACGCGGCTGTCGAACCCGCCGCGGCAGGAACCGGTGCGCGATCAGGTGATGTCGAAGCGACAGGCGTTGCGTCGGGCGTTGCCGATGACGTCGTCGTTTCGGCCGGCCTTTCTCTCGGCGGACGTTGCGGCGTAATCGACTCGACTTGCGCAACGACATTCTTATTCATGGCGGCCGCTTGTCCTTGCGGCTTGCGTGGTTGATTGCGATCCGGACGCGCCTCGTTCTTGCCCCGCGCCTCTCTCGGCGGCTGCGGTTTTTGATCGCCGCGATCACGATCGCGATTACCGGATGAAGAACGGTTATCGGAGGCTCGCGCATGGCGCGGCTGATCGGAACGATGTCCTCGTCCCGAGTTGCCGGCCGGTCTCGGCGCGTTTGAGCGCACGGGTTTCGGGGATTCGGCAACAGGAGGAGCAGGTTGTGCGGCAAACAAACGCTTTAGCCACGCCATGAAACCGCCACTCGTTTTCGCGACAGGTGCGACTTCGACTTCGACCTCTGCTTTCAGCGGGGCAGGGCTGGCGGGCACGACACCACTGACGGCCGGCTTTTCGGGCTCGGCACCCGGTTTTGCCACTTGCGGCGGCGGCGCGACGACGACAGGCGTCAACCGCTCGTAACTCGGTTTGACTTCCTCGCCGATTTCGGCGCGACGGATGCGCTCGATTTCAAAATGCGGCGTTTCGAGTTTGACGTCAGCCACGACGATGATCGGCACGTCGTGCCGCTGCTCGATCTCGGCAACGGCTTTGCGTTTTTCATTGAGCAAAAAATTCGCGACGTTGGCCGGTACCTGAACGAGCACCTGCCCGGTGTTTTCCTTCATCGCCTGTTCTTCGACGAGACGCAGCACCGACAACGACAACGATTCGACGCTGCGCACACGACCGTGGCCGTCGCAACGCTCGCAGACGAGTTGTGTTGATTCGCCCAAACTCGGCCGCAACCGTTGACGCGACATCTCGAGCAGACCGAACCGCGAGATGCGACCGATCTGCACGCGTGCGCGATCGTGACGCAACGCATCTTTCAGTTTTTCTTCGACGTCGCGCTGATGCTTGGGACTATCCATGTCGATGAAGTCGATCACGATCAATCCGCCAGCGTCACGAATACGCAATTGCCGGGCGATTTCGACGGCCGCTTCGAGATTCGTATTGAACGCCGTCTCTTCGATATCGCCGCCCTTGGTCGCCTTGGCGGAGTTGATATCGATGGCGGTGAGCGCTTCGGTTTGATCGATGACGATGGCGCCGCCAGCGGGCAGTCGCACGGTGCGTTCGAACGCATTCTCGATTTGCGTTTCGATCTGAAAACGCGAGAACAGCGGGACGGTGTCGTTATAGATTTTCAGCTTGCGCAGATTCTGCGGCATCACTTGCTGCACAAAATCGCGCGCGTCGTTGTAGAGCTCTTCGCTGTCGATCAAGATCTCGCCGATGTCATTGCGCAGATAATCGCGCAACGCGCGGATGATCAACTTCGATTCCTGATAAATGAGGAACGGCGAATGACGCGCTTCAGCAGCCTCGGCGATCGCTTTCCAGACTTGCAGCAGGTAATCCAAATCCCACTGCAGTTCTTCGCCTTCGCGGCCCATGCCGGCGGTGCGGATGATCAGACCCATGTCTTCGGGAAGATTGAGCTGATCGAGCACCTCTTTGAGGTTCGCCCGATCGTCGCCTTCGATGCGCCGCGACACACCACCGGCGCGCGGATTGTTGGGCATCAACACGAGATAGCGACCGGCCAGCGAAATAAACGTCGTCAGTGCCGCGCCTTTATTGCCGCGTTCTTCCTTGTCGACTTGGACAAGAAGCTCTTGACCTTCTTTCAACAAATCGCGAATGCCGGCGCGATTGTGGTCGACACCGGCTAGGAAATATTCCCGCGAAATTTCTTTGAGGGGAAGAAAGCCGTGGCGCTCGGCGCCGTAGTCGACAAAACACGCTTCGAGCGAGGGCTCGACGCGCGTGATACGACCTTTATAGATGTTGGCTTTTTTCTGTTCTTTGGAGGGGATCTCGATATCGAGATCGTAAAGCGATTGGCCATCGACGATAGCCACACGCAACTCTTCACGCTGAGTCGCGTTGATCAACATACGTTTCATTGTAAAAATCCTCAAGCGCTCGACCGCGAACGTCGCCGCGACACCGCGCCGGAATAATTGGCGGCGGAGTCGCGCAAACCGTGGGCGTGGTACGCATCCACGGGAGCGCTTGTTCAATGCCGGCGCGAAACATTCGCGCCTGGCTGTTAAAAGATGCCCTTGTTTGCCCGACCGAGATTCCGTTTGCCTTTACGGCAGCGGGCAATCATCGACACGAACCGTTACGATGTCGCAGCGCGGCCGACGTGCTCCTCCCGGAGCCGCGTCGTTCGCTGACGGTTGTAAGTCGCCGTGTGCGCCAAGTACCGACAAATGTGCGGTCACTGACGCGAAGTGCAAGCCAAGCTTAGCAATTTGCACGATATTTATCTACTTGAGCTGATTCGCGATGACAGAAACGAAAACACAGACCGGATTCGGCGTGCGCAAAGTACTCGTCTCCGAAGAAAGGGAAGGGCAGCGAATCGACAATTTCCTGGCCACACAGCTAAAGGGTGTGCCGAAAAGTTTAGTGTATAGACTGCTGCGCACCGGACAGGTTCGAATCAACGGGAAGCGCGCCAAGCCCGACGCCCGCGTCAGCGAAGGTGATGAAGTGCGCATTCCTCCCGTGCGCACCGCGACGCCGGGTTCAGACGGACCCGCGCCGACGAGCCTGATCCAGCGCGCAGAAAACGCCATCGTTTTCGAGGACGCGGATTACTTGGTGCTGGACAAACCCGCGGGGCTCGCCAGCCACGGTGGAAGCGGCATCAATTTCGGCGCGATCGAACTTCTGCGTGCCGCGCGCCCGAACGAAACGCTGGAACTCGCGCATCGACTCGATCGCGATACCAGCGGCATTCTCGTTCTCGCGCGCAAGCGAAGCGCGCTGTTGGCCGTGCAAGAGTTGATTCGCAGCGGCGATGTGACCAAACAATATCTTGCCTTGCTTGCCGGTAACCCGCCGCGCGCGAAATTTGACGTGAACGTGCCGTTGCGGAAGTCGATTCTGCAAGGCGGCGAACGCATGGTGCGCGTTGACGATGCCGGAAAACCGGCGCTGACGACATTCAAGGTAATCGATTCGTTCGCCGGCGCGAGCTTGGCGCAAGTGACGTTGCACACAGGCCGCACGCATCAGATCCGCGTCCATTCGCAGTACGCGGAATTTCCAGTCGCCGGCGACGAGAAATACGGATCACGCGAGGCCAATCATCAGCTACGTGAGTTTGGCCTCAAACGATTATTCCTGCATGCGGCGCGGTTCGAGTTCAATCGGCCGAACGGGAAGACGTACAGTTTTTCCGCGCCTCTGGCGCCGGAGCTGGCAGCGGTTCTGGACGCGCTGCCGAAAGCCGTATAAACGTTTAGGCGTCTATTTTTCGATGAGCGCTTCGACTTTCGCCGCGCTGATGAAATCGTTGATCGACAATCCGCCGACATCGTGAGTAGAAAAGCGCACCGCACATTTTCCCCATCCAAGCTCGATATCCGGATGGTGGTTTTCTTTCTCCGCGATCCAGCCGACGGCGTTGACGAAAGCGAGGGCGTGGACGAAGTCCGGAAATTTAAATTCTTTTCCGATATCCGTTTCATCGTCGCCGAATTTCCAACCCGGCAATTCATCGATGAGCCGGTGCGTTTCGTCCGGATGTAACGCGTGCGCTTTGCCTTTCAAGGGCTTGCAATTCTGCTTACGCAACTCATCTAGACGCATGATGCTTTCCTTTGCGGGTTTGGAATCAGTATAGCGTCGCGGAACTGACGCCGAACCCATTTCGGACTAAACTCGCACTGTTTCTCCCTATGTAAAAATTATGCTCACTCTCAGCGACAACGCGCAAACCCACTTTCGACGCTTGATCGAGCAGCAAGGACTCGACGATGTCGGGATCCGAATCCAAGCCGTGAACGGCGGTACGCCGAAGGGTGATTGTCAGCTCGAGTTTTGTGCGACCAATGAATTGGTCGGCGACGAGTGGGCGCTGCAATGTGATGGGTTTGTATTTTACGTGGATGCCGCAAGCATTGGTTATTTCGATCAAGCCGAGATCGACTACCAGACGAACCCCACGGGCGGACAGCTTTCCGTGCGCGCGCCGAAATTAAAAGGCGGTCCGCCGACGCAAAGCGCGAGCCTCGCTGAGCGCGTTCGCTATTTGTTGGAAAGCGAAATCAATCCGCAGATCGCATCCCACGGCGGCCGCGTCAGCCTGGAAGAAATTTCCGATGACGGCGTTGTCGTATTGCGATTCGGGGGCGGATGCCACGGCTGTGGCATGGCGGACGTCACGCTGAAGCAAGGCATCGAAAAGACGTTGCGCTCGCGGTTGCCCGAAATTACCGAAGTGCGTGACGCGACGGATCACGCGAGCGGTCACAGTCCGTATTGTCGCGGAGAGCAAGGCTCATCCGCGGTGCGTTGATGTCTTAGTCGGCGCCTTGCTCGTGATGCGCCAGATCGTCCAGTTTGCTCGGCATGTCGCCGTAATAGCGTGACAGCGTGTCGATATCGGCTTCGCTGAGCGTTTTGGCGAAGCCGGCCATGATCGCGTTCTGACGTTCGCCCGACTTGTATTCCTGCAACGCGCGGGCAAGGTAATCGTGATATTGGCCGGCCAGGCGCGGATATTGTGCGTTCGTCGCATTGCCGTCAGCGCCATGGCACGCAGCACAGGTCTTTGAAAGGTCTTCCGCACTTTTCCCGGGCGCGGCGCCGTTTTCTGCGGCAAACGCGTTGCAGGTAATACCGAAGGCGAGCGACGCGATGAGCAAAGTCGATTTCATAGTTCGCTTCCTTACGGTGTGATACTGGAAAGATAAGCCGCGATATTGCGGATGTCCTGCTCGGACAGGCTTTCGCCTTGTGCGCGCATGGTCGGATGCGCGCGTTCGCCTTTTTTGTATTCGGTCAGCGCATTCACCAGATAGTCGTAATTCTGACCACCGATGCGCGGCACGTGATAGTTCGGATAGGCATTGCGATAGCCGTTGACGCCGTGGCAACCGCCGCAGGTGTAAACCAGCGCGTGCCCGACTTGCGGATCGCCTTTTGGCTCGTCGGCGCAAGCCGGAAGGGTGAAGAAAGCTGCAATCAGCAACGCGACGCTACGGGCAAGCACAATTCTCGGCATGTTGGGTCCGGCGATCAGATCAAGAGGGCTAAAAACCCGTGAAGTATAACGTGCGGCGATTCGTCGTCGCCAGATTTCCAACACTATCTCGCCATCAATGAGTTTGAGAATTTTGTTTTAGAGAATTTTTTGAGCGAGCGCACATCCGTTGCAACTATTTTTAAATCAAATGCATCCAACGGACGCGCATGAATTTTTTTGTCGGGCATGACTACCGGCTCTGTTGGCGGCTTCTGATCGCTCTCAAACTACGCATCAGGTGCATGGTTGAAATGGAAGTATGATAGTGATATAGTTAACTATAACACCGAATCAATCATCGATTCACTCCTCGTAGAAAACCATGGCCAACTCACTGATGAAAATCAAAAATTTGCTCGCGATGGGCGGAATCGCTATCGTTGCGTGTGCGTTGTCGGCGTGCAATACCGATGGGAAAGCGGCGCAGACCAAGCAGCCTTCGGTCGACGCGGTGCCCGTCGAAGTAGCCGCAGCGGCACGGGCTCCGATCAGCGCCAACTACAGCGGAACGGCGTCGCTCGTCGCCGATCATGAAGCTCAGGTCGTCGCTAAAACCAGCGGTGTCATCAAGAAGCTTTATGTGGAGGAGGGGGACAACGTCAGAGCAGGACAGCTCCTGGCCGAAATAGACGATCTGGACGCGCGCAGCAAGATGGCGTCGGCCGAAGCGCAAATGCATAAATCGGAAGCCACCTTCGCGCACGCGGAAGCGGCGATTCCGAAGCAATTGATTCCACAATTCGAATACGAGCAGGACAAATACGATCTGCAAGACAAACGCGCGGCGATGGAAAGCGCACGTTTGCAGCTCGAGTACACGCGCGTGCTTGCGCCGGTCGACGGGATCATCGCCGAGCGTTCCGTGAAAGTAGGGAACATGTTGCAGGCGAATCAGAACGTGTTCCGCATTGTCGGCATGGATCCGCTGCAAGCGGTGTTGAATGTTCCGGAACGTCAGCTCGGCATTCTGAAATCCGGACAGGCGGTACAGCTCGAAGCCGATGCGCTGCCAGGTCAGAAATTCACCGGAGTTATTTTGCGTATCGCACCCGTCGTCGATTCGAACAGCGGCACGTTTCGCGTGACCACCCAATTCCGCGACAAGACAGGCACGCTCAAGCCCGGGATGTTCGCGCGCATCGAAATCGTCTACGACCATCACGACGATGCGTTGACCGTTCCGCGTTCGGCGTTAGTCGAAGAGGATGGTGAAACCGCAGTCTTCGTCGTCGATAAGGCGACGCCGGAAGCGTCGGTCGCTACGAAGAACGCCGCCACGGCTGAAAACAAAGTGGCGGCAGCGCCACCGGCCGACTCGTTTGTCGCGCATCGCAAGCTCGTGAAAGTCGGCTACACCGATAGCGATCACGTTGAAATTCGCTCAGGCATCGACGAAGGCGCGCGAGTCATTACGGTCGGACGCAACGCCGTGCGCGACGGAACGGCGGTGCAAGTGATCGGCACGGCCAAACCGCAAGCGGTTGCCGAGACGAAGCCGGCGGGAGCCAAAGGGTGAATATCGTCGAAGCTGCCACGCGCCGACGCGTAACGGTCGGCATGGTCACACTGACATTCGTTCTCTTCGGCCTGATCGCTCTCTCCGGACTCAAAGTCAATCTGCTTCCGGATCTCACGTATCCGACATTGACAGTACGCACAGAGTACGAAGGTGCCGCTCCGCTGGAGATGGAAAATCTCATCTCGCAACCGGTCGAGGAAGCGATCGGTGTCGTTAAAAATCTGCGCAAGATACATTCGGTGTCGCGCACGGGACAATCCGACGTGATTCTCGAATTCGCCTGGGGCACCAATATGGACCAGGCCAGCCTCGACGTGCGCGACAAACTCGACGTATTGCAACTGCCGCTCGATGCGAAAAAGCCCGTGTTGTTACGCTTCAATCCCTCGACCGATCCGATCATGCGCCTGTCGTTGAGCGGATCGAGCGAGAAAGGCGAAATGAACGAAGCGGAGCTCAAACAGTTGCGCCGCTTCGCGGATGATGAGTTGAGAAAGCGTCTCGAACCGACGCCGGGTGTCGCAGCGGTGAAAGTCGGCGGTGGGTTGGAAGATCAGATCGACGTCGACATCGATCAGCAGAAATTGCAGCAGCTCAACCTCAACGTCGCCGATGTCACCAAGCGTCTCGCCGACGAAAACGTGAACGTGTCGGGCGGCCGCATCGACAGCGGCTCGCAGCGCATTCTCGTGCGCACCGTCAACCAGTTCGGCAATCTCGACGAGATGCGCAATTTGCTCATCAAAGTCGACAACAATATTCCAGTCCGCTTGAAAGACATTGCCGACGTTCGTCAGGGCTACAAAGAACGTGAGGGTGTCGTGCGCGTCGATGGCCACGAAGCGATCGAGCTGGCCGTCTATAAAGAAGGTGACGCCAACACGGTCAGTGTCGCCTCCGCCGTGAAGAAACAACTGGATGCATTCACGTGCGCGAAGCAGATGCCGCACTGCCAGTCGATTCTGCCGAGCAAATCGAAACTCGACACGATCGACGACCAATCCATTTTTATACAAAGCTCGCTCGACGACGTGCGCAACGACGCCATCATCGGCGGCGTCCTCGCGATACTGATCATCTTTTTCTTCCTCGCCGATTCGTGGAGCACATTCATCATCGCGTTGTCGCTCCCGATTTCGCTGATCGCGACTTTCTTCTTCATGGGGCAGGCGGGCGTCAACTTGAATGTCATGTCGCTCGGTGGGCTGGCCTTGGCGACGGGCATGGTCGTCGACGATTCGATCGTCGTGCTGGAAAACATCGCGCGTTTGCGCGAGAAAGGCATGGGTATTGTCGAAGCATCCGTGAAAGGCGCGCGCGAAGTATCGATGGCTGTGATCGCATCGACGCTGACGACAGTCGCCGTCTTTTTCCCACTCGTCTTCGTGCAAGGCGTGGCCGGACAGCTTTTCCGCGATCAAGCGCTGACGGTGACATTCGCGATGTTGATTTCGCTCGTCGTCGCGATGACGCTGATTCCGATGCTTGCCTCGATCCGAGGCCGATCACCGATTGCGTACAAAGAAGAAGAACCTTCCGCCGGCTGGCAGCCGTCGAGTAGGTTCGGAAGCGGCGTCAAGCGCGTCGTCGCGCCCGTATCAAAAACCTTTTTCCGCTGGATTCCGATTGCGATTGGCATCGGCGTTGTGTTCGTTTCCAGAGTTATAGGAACTGTCGTCGGAAAATTCTTGCGTGCCGTTGGCCGTGTCGTGTTGATGCCATACAACGCCGCCGCGCGCGCTTACCATGCATTCTTGCCGAAAGCATTGGCCAGACCCGGCGCTGTACTGGCGTTTGCCGCGATCGCGTTTGCGGGAAGTGTCGCGCTGATTCCGACACTTGGCCTCGATCTCATCCCTTCGCTCGCGCAGGGTCGCTTTGAGATGACGGTGAAGCAATCACCCGGCACCGCGTTGATCGATACGGACAAACTCGTCGCAGAACTCGAACAGAAAAATGCCGGTAACCCGAACATCGCGTTGATCTATGGCGTCAGCGGTACAGGAACACGTCTTGACGCCACACCGACCGAGTCTGGCGAAAACATCGCCCGCTTGCTCGTCGTCTTGAAACCCGGAGTCGGCGATCGCGGCGAACGGGCCGCGACCGACGCGCTGCGCGCAACCATGGCGTCGCACCCCGGTGTGGAAGTGAAATTTGCGCGGCCGCAGCTTTTCAGTTTCGCCACGCCGCTCGAAATCGAATTGCGTGGCTACGATTTAGCCTCGCTCGAAAAAGCCGGCAAAAAACTTACCGGGCTGATGAACGCATCGCCTCGCTTCGCCGATGTGAAATCGACGGTCGAAGGCGGCTACCCGGAAATTCAGGTGCGCTTCGATCAGGATCGCGCCGCCGCGCTCGGACTCACCACCAAGCAGGTATCCGATCAAGTCGTCAATAAAGTCAAAGGCTCGGTCGCGACGCGTTATAGCTTCCGCGATCGGAAGATCGATGTGCTCGTGCGCACGCAGGCCGATCAACGCGCGTCCGTCGACGATATTCGCAATTTGATCGTCGGTTATTCCGGTGCGCAAACAAGTACATCGACCCCGGCTGCGTCGACATCGACAACGTCGAATTCAAATTCCAGTAGCAGCGCAACCACGCCGGGCACGGCTGCGACAACGGGACAGCCGATTCGTCTGTCTGCGGTCGCGGAAGTCGTGTCGAGCCAGGGGCCGAGCGAAATCCATCGGATCAGTCAAGAACGCGTCGCCATCGTGTCGGCGAACTTGCATTACGGCGACCTCGGCTCCGCCGTCAACGAAGTGCAAGATATCATCCGTGACAACCCACTCGCGGCCGGCGTCACGACCCACATCGGCGGACAAAGCGAAGAACTCGATGCGTCCGTCAAGTCGCTAATCTTCGCGCTGGCACTGGCGATCTTTCTCGTCTATCTCGTGATGGCATCGCAGTTCGAATCGCTGCTGCATCCGTTCGTCATCATGTTTTCGATTCCGCTCGCGCTGGTCGGCGCCGTGCTGGCGCTCAAACTCACGGCGACGCCACTCAGCGTCGTGGTGTTTATCGGCCTGATCATGTTGGCCGGCATCGTCGTCAAGAATGCGATCGTTCTGATCGATCGCGTCAACCAATTGCGCGAAGAGGGCGTCGACAAGATCAACGCGATCGTGCAGGCGGCCGAATCGCGGTTGCGTCCGATCTCGATGACGACGCTGTGTACGCTGCTCGGGTTCATGCCGCTCGCGATCGGTCTCGGCGACGGCAATGAAGTGCGCGCGCCGATGGCGATTACCGTGATCGGCGGCTTGCTCGTCTCGACCATGTTGACGCTCGTCGTGATTCCGGTCGTCTACAACCTGCTCGACCGACGCAGCGATGCGGTTTATCGCGAACGCGGCGAACGCAGGCACAAAACCGTCGTCGACGCCGCGACGCTCGAAGCCGAAGGCGCAATGATATGACGCTCGCCGAGCTGAGCCTGAAACGTCCGGTCACCGTCATCATGGCGTTCGTGTCGATGACCGTGATCGGGTTGATCGCGGCGTTTCGTTTGCCGCTCGAATCGATGCCCGATATCCAGTTTCCGTTTCTCGCGATCAGCTTGCCGTATCAAGGTTCGACGCCGTCGGAAGTCGAGCGAACCGTAACGCGGCCCGTCGAAGAAGCGTTGTCGACGCTTACCGGCGTGCAGCACATGTCGTCGCTCACGCGTGCCGACGGCGTGAATATCGAGATGCAGTTCAAGTGGGGTCAGGATACGGCCGTCAAAGCCGTCGAGGCGCGCGAAAAGATCGATGCGATTCGCGCCGATTTGCCGGCGGATCTTACGCGATACCAAGTGTTCAAAGGCTCGACGGCCGATCAGCCGGTCATGAATCTGCGCGTCTCGGCCGATCACGATCTCACTAACGCGTACGAGTTGCTCGACCGCGAAGTGAAGCGGCCATTGGAACGGTTGCCGGGTGTGGCGCGCGTGACGATCGAAGGCGTTGCGCCACGTGAAGTGCAAATAGAAATCGATTCCGATCGATTGAGTGCGGCGGGTGTCGGGCTCAACGATCTCTATCAACGTTTGTCGAACGCGAATTTTTCCGCGTCGGGCGGGCTTATCAAAGACGGTGCTACGCGCTATCACGTGCAACCCGTCGGCGAGTGGCACAGCATCGAAGAGATTCGTGCGCTGGCGATCAACGACAAAGGCTTGAAGCTTTCCGATATCGCCGACGTCAACGTAAAACCCGGCAAGCTGACGTACGCGCGTCATCTCGACCAGCGCCCGGCTGTTGCCATCGATATCTCCAAAGAACGCAGCGCCAATCTCGTCGAGGTGGGCAAAGCCGTGATGGCCGAGGTCGATCGCATTCGGCTTGAGCCGGAGTTGAAAGGTATACAAATTTACGCGCTCGGCGATCAGGCGCAATCGGTGCAGGAAAGTTTGAAACAGCTCAGTCAGGCCGGGCTCGAAGGCACGTTGCTGTCCGTCTTCGTGCTGTTTTTCTTCTTGCGCGACTGGCCCTCGACGTTGATGGTCTCGCTCGCCATTCCGATCTGTTTCATCATCACGCTTGGCTGCCTTCAACTGTTCGGCATGACGCTGAACATTCTGTCGATGATGGGTTTGCTGCTTGCCGTGGGAATGCTCGTCGACAACGCGGTAGTCGTCGTCGAAAGCATTTACCACTATCGAGAACGTTTCCCGGATCGGCCTTGGTACGCGGCGGTGCAGGGGACACAAGTTGTCGGCGTCGCGATCGCGGCGGGAACGTTGTCGAGCATCATCGTATTCCTGCCGATGGTGTTCGGGGAAAAAGACAACATCAGTATTTTTCTTACCCAAGTCGCCATCACGATGGGAATCGCGCATCTCGCATCGTGGCTCGTGGCGGTCAGTTTGGTGCCCATGTTGTCGGCGCGGTTGCCGCCGCCGAAATTCATTGGACGCAAGAACATCATTACGCGCGTGCAGGGCGTTTACGGGCGTTTCATCGCCGGCACGCTCAGCCATCGTCGTTGGACCATGCTCGGACTGCTTGCGCTGATGATCATCAGCATCATCGGCCCGGCAATGCACACGAAGATGGATATGTTTCCCGCGGGCGACAGTGATCGGCTTTTCATCGGCTATCGATTGAATGCGATGTATCCACTGAATGAACTGCAGGCGGCGGTCGACAAGATCGAAGGCTATCTCAACGCTCATCGCGACGAATTTCATATCAAGAATATCTACAGCCGTTACGCCGAGGATGCCACCGACACGTTTACGTCCGTGTTATTCGACAAAAATGACAAGACACGTCCGAACACGAAAGTCGTTCTGGAAAAGCTGCGCAAGGATTTGCCTAAAGTGCCGATCGGCGAAATCGTTTTCGATTTCAACTCGAACGGCAACGGTAGCGACAATTCCATCAACCTGAGTCTGATCGGCGACTCTGGACAAGAGTTGCGCGATATGTCGACCAACGTGATTCGCGTCTTAAGACAAATTCCGTCATTGCGTGATGTCAGCGCAACGCAGGATAGCGGCAACCGCGAATTATCGGTACGCGTGGACCGCGACAAAGCCAAAGAATTCGGATTCTCCGCGAACGACGTGGCCCAGTTCATCGCCATCGCGCTTCGCGGCATGCAGTTGAAGGATTTCCACGGATCGGAAAATCAGCTCCCGGTCTGGTTACGTTTTCGCGGTGCCGATGCGAAAAGTGTCGACGATTTGAGCGATTACAAGCTTCGTCGCCCCGATGGCACTCAGATCCCGCTGATGTCGATGGTGCGAATCGAAACGCGCAACGCATCGTCCGTTATCGAACGCGATAGTCGTCAGACATCGCTCGGCATCAAGGCCAATCTGGCTGAAGGCGCCACGACGGATGATGCGCGCAAAGCCATCACCACGACATTGAACGCGATGAAGTTCGATGCAGGCTATCGCTGGACATTCGGTGAAAATTTCAATCGCGACGACGACGCCGGCGCGAAGATGGGTTTCAATCTTCTGGTCGCACTCGTTCTCGTTTATGTCGTGATGTGCGCGATGTTTGAATCGCTGATTTATCCGGCCGCGATTCTCACGACCTTCGTGTTCTCGATCTTCGGCGTGTTCTGGTTGTTCTGGCTGACGGGCACTACGTACTCAATCATGGCGTCGATCGGGGTCTTGATCTTGATGGGCGTCGTGGTCAACAACGGCATCGTCATGATCGTCCACATCAACCAACTTCGGCACGCCGGCTTGAGCAGGCGCGAGGCACTGATACAAGGCGCAAAAGATCGTCTGCGCCCGATCCTGATGACGATGGGCACGGCCATTCTCGGCATGGTGCCATTGTGCGTATCGAATGCGTCGATCGGGGGTGATGGACCGCCGTACTATCCGATGGCGCGCGCGATTGCCGGCGGCCTGATCTTCTCGACGCTCGTCAGCCTTCTCGTGTTGCCGACGATCTATTCGCTGCTCGACGATATGAGTTTGTGGATGAAACGAATCATCCGCGATGCGCGCGGTGTAGGTCGACAGGCTGCGACGCAGTCTTAGGGCAGATTGTCCATACCGACGCGCACCGCCGCATCAAATCGCTCCCGCGTCTGGCGTGAGAACGGGCCATTCAGCGCAAACCATGTGACGAGAAGTTCGACAAGTTCGTTCTCCGCGCTCGATACGTTGCCGCCGCGCATGCGCGCCGACAAGCGTTGGACTTGATAATCCATCCGCCGTTGTTTTTCCGATGCGGGTGAATCGATACCGGCAAGAAATTCGAGACGCACCAGCAAGTCAGCCGCGGCATCGTCGAAGGAGGGCGCTTGTTCGTCCTGATTATTCAGACGCGCGAATCGTTTTTGAAACGCGCTTTCGAATTCAGGCGACGCGGCCGGCAATCCCTGCCATTGGTCTGTGAACTCAGGAGTCGGCGCGGTGCTTTCCGCATCCCGAAGCAGCCTATCTTTCTGCAACGCGAGCGTGAATCGATGCAGGCGTTTTTTCCGTGCGCTGTCGGCGATCGATCGCGTTACGGCGTCGCGCACTTCCCGAAACCGCTGCTCCAGAACGCGATCACTCATCGCGAGCGTTTGCCAACGGTTATCGATTTCCCGCAGCGAACTGCGCAAGGTTTCCGCATTGGCGTCGGACGTCGACAATGTTTCCAGTTCTTCGATGACCGAGACTGCTTG
The DNA here is from genome assembly GCA_964657965.1 of uncultured Rudaea sp. Taxonomy (GTDB): domain Bacteria; phylum Pseudomonadota; class Gammaproteobacteria; order Xanthomonadales; family Rhodanobacteraceae; genus Rudaea. The sequence goes on from CAZZWP010000007.1 coordinate 33,879, forward strand.
CTGGCGCGCCGTGCTCGCCTGCGCGTCGCGTTCTTTTCTCTGTTCGTCGAGTTTTCCGAATGCGGCGTCGCATGCCGCTCGAAAATCGCGCCATTGTTTCTGATCCAGCGAGCGCCGTCCGTTGCCGAGCGCAGTCCACTCCGTTTGCAGTTCGCGCGCAGAACGCGCGACGTCGCGCGCATTCGGTGATTCCTTCAACGCGGTCGCTCGTTCGATCAGCTTGGTTTTGGACTTCGCGACATCGTCCTCATGCGCTTTGAGACGCGTCCCGAATTGTTCGATATGCGATTTCAGGCGTTTCGCCAATGCCGTGCGTTCGCGCGGATCGACCCGATCCAAACTGCGCAATGCCGTGCCCAATTCCACGCGTAATGCGGACATCGCTTTCCAGTCGGTACTGTCGGCCGTGATTGTGTCGGCGCGCGCCACGACCTGCTGAAGCGCGGCACCGTGTTCCTTTCGCACTTCATCGCGCTTGGTGAAATACGGTCGCGTAGTTTTGAGTATTCGATTGCACAGTGATTGAAAACGTCGTTCGAGTGTTTCCGGCGGTTTGCTCGCCGTGGATAATTTTTGCCATTCGTCGCGCAGTTCGCGAATGCGTGTTGCCAGTGCATCCGGATGAATCGCGGGCGGCAACGCTTCGATCTCGGCGCAAATCGCTTTGCGACGCTCATTGTTCGACCACATCAGCCAACGTAACAGTTCGCTCGCACGCGCATGCAACGCAGCCAGATCATGATCGAGCGACGCGGGAAGTTTTCCGATCGAAGTCGTCAGCGTGTCGATGCGAGCCCGCACGATCTGCGATTGCGCGCTGTCGCCGGCGTCCACGGCGGCGATGTAATCCGGGAGTAGTTTAGTCAGCGCCTGTAATTTTTCTTCGCGAATTTCGCGTTCGCGCTGCGCTTGTTCCGCGATGATCGCTACCGCGGCGTCGAATCGTTTTTGCGATGCGATGGACTCGGCGGAGATCGCCGGCAGCGTCGCTTCCTCGACCGTTTCGGACACGTCGGGCTCCGTCGGCATTTCAACTTTTTTTACCGGCGCCGGCGCGAGAATGATCGATCGCGCGCCTGCGTAACGCGCGGCGATGTCGGCGGGGATCGATGGCCCCAGCGCAAGCCACTCCTGTTCGATGGCGACGAGTGGCGTTGATGACTGCGAACCAGAGGTCCGCATCAGCATTTCGATTCGTTCGCATAACACCAGCGCGCGATCGGAGATCGTCTTTTTGTCGCCGCGCTCGATACGCATCGTGGCAGCGCGTTCGCGCGCGATGCGACTGACTATTTTGTCGGTTTTGCGCGCGCGTTCGGCAATGCGCTCGAGGTGTGCGGCATCGACAATTCGGTCGAGCGCTTTCATACGAAGTGCGGCGTCAGGATCCTTCAACGCGCGCTCAGCGAGGAACGCGGGCTTGGATATGCGCGTCAACGCGTCGGCCCTTAGCTCGCGGTCGATCGCCGTGGACGCGACTTTCTCCAGCTCGTCCACACTGAGGGTTTCCAACTCCGCGATGCGGCGCGGGAGAGCAGGCGCATTCGAATTCGAGCAGAGACGCGCGAGATAAGCGGCTCGCGCCGTGCGACGCAGGTTATCGTCGGCATCGTTGGTGGATCGTTCGCGCCAATGTTCGTAATCGTCGACGCGTTTCAATGCCGCCAGTCGGACGCTCGCGTCGGGATCGCTGCGCAGCAAATCCGGAAGTGCGGCGACGAGGTCGGGATCATTGTCGGTTGTGACGGCAGTGCGACGAACGTCTACGTTTTTTTCCTGCCACTTGGGTTTGAACAACAGCTTGGCGAGTTTCATGTCACAACAACCGATGCAGAATGCGGATGCCCGCGAGATATTCGCCGATCATCATGCCGAAATTCGTCAGCATGAAAACGAGCAGCGTGCGCGACACACGATTGCGCCACCAGCCGCGCCAATCGAGCACGTCGTCGCGCAACGATTCAAAGTCTGCGACGCGCGGGCGACGCAACCAGATTTCCACGCCGGCGCTGAAAGCACCCGATGGAATAAGCGGCCGAAATGGCTTCAGCGGCGCGACAACGAAAGCCGCCAACACGCTGAGAATGTGCCCACCGCCGAGTGCCGCACCGGCAGCCGCGAAACAACCGGTAAACAAAACCCAATCGCGGATTGCCACCGCGCCGAATTGCGCACCACGGCTAAACGAATACGCGATGGCCGCAACGATCAGCGCAAGAATTCCCAGCGCCACCCACTTCGGCCAACTCGACGGCGGCGGTGTGGTTTTAAGATTCGTCAGCAAATCGGACGGCGACGTTTGCTGCGCAGTCAGTTCGCGTTCGATACCCGCGAGATGCCCCGCGCCGAGGACGACGAGCACACGCTTGACCGGCGTGCGCGCGGATTCTTCGCGCAGCCGCGCAGCCATGTAAGTGTCGCGTTCGGCAATCAGGCTGCGAAAGAGCGGTTCGGATTGCTTGGCGAATTCGCTGAATGCGCTCTGCAGAATATCGCCTTCCTTGAGTTTCTCGATTTCTTCTTCGGACACCTTGCCGCGCTCGAAAAGACTCGCGATCAAACCGGACACGATGCCGAGTCGATCCGTCCAGCGCACACTTCGGTACGCACGTTTCAATGTGACGCTGATCTCGCGATCGACGAGCCACAGCGGTGTATTTTTCTGATCGGCCAGATCGGCCGCCGTTTTCATTTCCGCGCCCGGCTCGATGCCGAATTGCTCGGCGAGACGTCGCTGGTAAGCGGATAGCGCAAGATTGGCGGCGACCATGCCCGCCTTGCCTTCGCGGATCACCTGCCACAAATCCAGATTGAGCCACGCTTCGCGATCGCGCAGTGATTTGAAGCGCGTCTCGCACAACTCGATAGCGATGGCGTCGAATGTTTCGTTTTCGATCAGATGCCGAACCGCCGCCACACTGGCCCGAGAAACATGGGCGGTGCCGAGGAGTGTGAACTCGGTGCCGTCGCGCGTCACGCGAGCGATGGGTTGTTTATCCATCACGTCGACGACAGCAGCGTCGGGAACGATGTCAGTTGAAGTGTTTTCCATCGAGTCAGTCGCGGTAACGTTTTAGCAAATCTTGATAGGCGTCGATGCGCCGATCGCGAAGGAAGGGCCAAATGCGGCGCACGGATTCGCTCCGCGCTGTGTCGATGTCGACGATGATGAGTTCGCGTTTATCCGTCGACGCCTGCGCAAGAATTTCGCCTTGCGGTCCTGCCACGAAACTTGATCCCCAAAACTGAATGCCACTACCGTTGTCCGGCGACGGCTCGAACCCTGTTCGATTGCAGGCAAGCAACGGCAAGCCGTTTGCGACGGCGTGCCCGCGCTGGACCGTGATCCACGCATCGCGCTGGCGATTTTTTTCTGCTTCGTCGTCGGACGGATCCCAACCGATCGCCGTTGGATACAGCAGGAATTCCGCGCCGGCCAGCGCCATCAATCGCGCGGCTTCCGGATACCATTGATCCCAGCAAACGAGAACGCCGAGTTTTCCTACAGACGTCGGTATCGGTTCGAATCCGAGATCACCGGGTGTGAAATAAAATTTTTCGTAATACGCGGGATCATCGGGAATGTGCATTTTGCGGTATTTGCCGCAAATTTCATTTTTACAGTCGAACACGACGGCGGTGTTGTGGTAAATGCCGGCCGCGCGACGCTCGAACAGTGAGGCGACGATAACCAGTTTCAATTCCGCCGCGAGGGCGCCGATGCGCCGCGTCGATGGCCCGGGAATCGTTTCGGCGCGATCGAACTCGTGTGTGCTTTCCCGTTGACAAAAATACGGGCCGTTGTGCAGCTCCTGCAGCAGCACCAGTTTGGCGCCTTGCTTGGATGCGTCGCGCAGCGCGACCTCGATCGCATCGAGATTTTCGGCAGCACCGCCGCGATTTTTTTCCTGTAGCAACGCGACGCGCAGCATATCGCTCATACCAAAATTCCTTCCGGCAATTGCATGGTCATGCAATGCAGGCTTCCGTTTTGCCAAATCAAGGAGCGGCAGGGTACCGCAATCACTTCGCGACCGGGATGCGCGCGCGAAATAACGTTCGCAGCCACAGAATCCGAAGGATCGCCGTAGGCGGGAACCAGCACCGCGTCGTTGATGATCAAATAATTCGCGTAAGACGCTGCGAGTCTGCGACCGTCATCCAGAATTGGGCGCGCCCAGGGCAGGGCATGCAATGTGTACGGTTTTCCGGAAGTCGTCCGCAATGCGGCTAACTCGCCGCGCATCGCAGAGAGTTCGTCGAAATGAGAATCGGTAGGATCGTCGCAATTTTGAAAGACGATAGCGTCGCCCGGCGCGAAACGGGCGAGCGTATCGATGTGCGCATCCGTGTCGTCGCCTTGCAGGTAGCCGCGCTCGAGCCACAGCACCCGGTTGGCGCAGAACTTTTCGGTCAGCAACCGCGTCATCTGTTCGCGGCTCAATTCGGGATGACGTTGATGCAGGCAGCGCCACGTCGTGAGCAGCGTTCCGGCGCCATCAGATTCGATCGCGCCGCCTTCGAGCGCCCAGTCGATATGACGGTGCTCGGCGTGACGGAAAATTTCGCGGGCGGCCAACCCCTCGACTAATCGGTCGTCACGGCTTGCCGAAAACTTGCCGCCCCAACCTGTGAATCTGAAATCGAGCAGTCGAAAGGAGGTTGCGCCGCGCAGCGTCAGCGGGCCTGAATCACGAAGCCAGGTATCGTCGTATTCGATTTCTACGAATTCACAGCGATCGAGACCTGCCGTCGACTGCGACAGCAACGCTTTCACATGCTCACGCAAATCAGCGTCGGCAACGCAGACGACCGCTTGTTCGTGTCGTGTAATCGCGGCGACGAGAGCAACGCAGGTCGATTCGACATCGGCAAGACGCTCGGCCCAATCGGTATCAGCGTGCGGCCAAGCGAGCAGCACGCCTGCCTGCGGTTCCCATTCCGCGGGCAGGCGGAAAGCAGTGGACATCTTATTGCTGCTGAACGGCGCCCTTGGGGCCGATCTCGTTGGGCGTTGCGCGTTGCGCGACGCTATTGATGACGTGATCACGTTCAAAGTAGACGATGTAACTGGGGTAAACCCAGCGGTTGATCGTCGGATGCCGCGCGGAATCACCGCCGGCTGGCGTCAGCTTATCTGACGGCGCGCCGTATTGGCGTTCGACCTGCGACATAGTCATACCGCGCCGCGGTGCGACCATCGATCGCTCGGTTTTTACGCGGTCGACCAAAAGCGTATCGCCCATGGCGGCAACAGACGACAGTGCGAACAAAGCTCCGGTGGCTGCAAGAAGACGAGCGTTCATACCTGACTCCTTCATGCGGCGTTCGCCGCTAGATCGCATGCGTTGTAGCAGATTCGCGAACCGAGTTCCATGACAGCACCCGGAAAAAAGAAGGTTACACAGTTCTCTTAATGCGATTTCGAGACTGCGCGCTCAGCGCTGACGCGCTTTGAAACGCGGGTTACTCTTGCAGATCACGAAAACTTTGCCGCGACGACGGACGATTTTGCAATCGCGGTGGCGTTGCTTGGCGGATTTGAGCGAAGAAAGTACTTTCATGGCGGCGTTTATAGATTAAGAGGTGGAGGCAGCCGGCGATTGTAATGTATTGGATCGGAAAAGGAAAACGCAGAATACCGGGATTTTTATTAGGACTCGCCAGTTCAGTCGATGTCCTTTTTATAATCGCCTTTGTATATTATGTCAAATTATTGCACCTTTCGACAGAGCTTGTTTTTGACGCTAGTCCGTTACTCGACTAACCGCCTCCGCATCGCGTACCGAACCAATTCAGCGCTATTTCTCACGCCGAGCTTGTCGAGCACGCGGCAACGATGATTCTCCGCCGTCTTGACCGTGATCGTTAAACGACTGGCGATTTCTTTCGTCGTCAGACCTTCCACGACGAGATGCAGAACTTCTCGTTCTCGTGGCGACAACGCGCCGTACGGATCTTCCAGCTGCTGACCAGGATTCTGAACTTGTGCCGCGAGCACTTTCGACGCGTACGGCCCGAAATGCACGCCACCGGCCGCCAGTGTGCGAACTGCGCCGAGAAGTTCGTTGGTCGCTGCGTGTTTGAGCAGATAGCCCGCCGCACCCGCGCGGATCATCTGCAGCACGTATTCTTCTTCTTCGTGCATGGTCAGGACGAGGCAATGCGTGCGCGACAATTCGCTGGTAATACGGCGTACTACTTCGATGCCGCTCATCCGTGGCATCGAAATGTCGACCACCGCCACATCCGGTCTCAGCGCTAGCGCCTGTTCGATGGCAGTGATGCCGTCGGCGGCCTCGCCGACGACGACGCAATCGCCGCTGCCTCGCAACACGAGAGACAAGCTCTCACGTAAAACAGTGTGGTCGTCGGCCAATAGGATCCGAATCATGCAGTGGCACCCCTGACGCTCGGCAATGGGATTTCGATCGCGAGACTAAAACCCGCGCCCGGATTGGATTGTATGCGCATCTCGCCGTCGTACAAGCGGACGCGATCGCGCATGCCGCCAAGGCCGCTACTTTGCTGCGTGCGTCCTGCGTTCAATGCCTTGTCGACGTCGCATCCTTGGCCGTCGTCGCGAACGCCAAGATGAAGGCGCTCGCCTTCGCAACGAAGCGTCACCAGCGCCGAATGAGCACGCGCATGCTTGGCCGCGTTGTTGAGCGCTTCCTGCGTTATGCGGAATATCAGCGTCGAAATATCGGTGCTGAATGATGGCAACGGTGTCATCAAATCGAGCGATACGATGAAATCGTGCGTCTCACCCATCGTACGGGCGAGCCACTGCAGCGCCGACTCAAGGCCAAGGTCATCCAGTATCTGTGGCCTGAGCAGTCTCGACAATGACCGCGTTTCGTCCAGCGTCTGCTTGGCGAGAACGCGCATCTTTAGGAGCAGCTCGCTCGCATCGCCGTGGCCGAGTCGCGTCTGATCGATGAGATTGATGATGGCGTTCAGATTCTGGCCAATGCCGTCGTGAAGCTCGCGCGCGATTTTCCGCTGTTCTTCTTCTTGAACTTGCCAAACCGATTTGGCCAACTGCTTAAAGTGCGTTTGACCGTTTTGCACGCGCACGAGAAGCTCGCGCTGTTGGCGCAGCATTTCGTCGACTTTTCCTTGCAGTTCGGTACGCTCGTTTTTCGGTTCAGATGACGTAGTCATGTCCCGTCTCCTCGTGCCAACGCCGAGCCAGTTCGGACTTCAGCGAGTCGCGTAATTTTTCCGGTGCGTTGGCCATCAGTCGTGTGTTTTCGGCGACGGCCGCTGAATTGGCAGCGGTGCGCTGCGCCTGATCGTCGGCCAATGCCATCTCGCCCATCCCGTGCAGAAGGCTTGCATGCGCGAATGTCGTCACGTTCTTCAACAACGGTAATGTTTCACGATAACGTTCGGCCGCCAGCTTAGCGTTGCCGTTGCGTAAGGCCAGCGCCATTTCGAGTTCGAGCCAGGACAGCCGCAAAGGAACGTCGTTCAGCGCTAGTCCCTGCTCACTGATCTGCTTGAGTAATGCCGCGGCGCGCGCTTTATCGTCGTTGGCGAGCGCCAATCGAACGCGCTCGATATCGACACGAACTCGGAGCGCCCCGCTGTGTGCATGGTCGGCGCTGATCGCGGCCTCGTCGAGTTTCGATGCCTGCGTCTTTTTGTCATTCGCCAAGCCGACTTGCTGGGCATCGGCAATTTGAAATTCAGCCGCTTGTTCGTCGTTCAATTGTTTCGGATCGATTTGATCGAGAAGTTTCCTGGACCCTTCGCGATCTCCGAGCGCCAACGAAATGCGCGCGCTGAGCAGCGCCGTTTCGGCGTTGCCGCGTTCGTCGGCGCGTCGCGCGAAAATCTTCGCGGCTTGATCGACTGAGGCCGCGGCATCTTTGTAGCGACCTTCGAGCAAGCTCAGCTCACTCAGCGATACGTTAGCGACCGCGGCTTCTTCCGGAAGCTGATGCCCTTCGGCGTAATCGAGCGACGCCGACAAGTCCTTCCTCGCCTGCGCGAATTGCCCGCGCGCGATATCCAGCAGACCGACACTCTGCTGGATGTGCAGGATGCCATTGTGATCGTCCAGCTTTTTGTACTGCTCCATCGCCTGCTTCCAGTAGACCGACGCATTGTCGTAATCACCCATGCGATACGAGCAAAAACCGATGTTGTTGAGGCTTTCGGCGATTGCTGTCGGATTGTCGAGCTGCTGACGCAATGCGTAGGCCTGACGATAGAATTTCAACGCGTCGCCGAAATCGCCCGCTTCTTCGGCGACGACGCCGCGATCGTTGTAAAGATCGGCGATGCTCGCGCGATCGCCGAGCGATTCGAGCAGGGCACTGACGCGCGTCAACGTCTGTTCGGCTTCGGTGCGTTTACCCTGCTCGGCTTGCACGATGGCAAGATTGCGCAGCGATTTCGCCAATCCTTCTTTGTCGTCCATTTTTTCGCGCATCGCTACGGCGCGCTGATATTGCTCGGCGGCGGCTTCGAGCTGGCCCAATCGCTCGTAGCCAATGCCGATGGCGTTGCGGGTCTCCGCTTCGCCAGCGGCATCGCGCGCCAATGTGTTCAACGTTTGGGCATGCAATAAATAATCTTCGACGGCGTCGCTCGGACGGCCTTGCCCGATGGCGATACGGCCCAAAAGAAACCAGGCGCGGGCGTCGTCATCCGCAGTCTTGACGTAGTCCTTCAAAAGACCGATCGCCTTCTCCCCTGCCCCGCGCTCGCGCAACACATCGGCGTATGCAATCGTTAGCGAAGGATCGTGCGGGTACATCTGCATCACCGGCGCCAGAATGCGCTCGGCTTTTTCGGTATCGCTGTTTCCGTATAAAGCAGCGGCAACCAGTTCAGACGACAACGGATCTTTATTCGCGGAAAACGCGGACACGATCGTTTCGCGCAAGTTTTGCGCCGGCAATTGTTGATGCGCCTTTTCTTCTGCCTGCAACAACGTATTTGCGACAAGCGCGCTATTGCGGTCTTTCTCGTCGAGCGCCGTCAGTAATGTCGACGCCTCCAATGGCTGATGCTTGTCGAGATAATCCAACGCGTTTCCCAATATCTGGATTGAAGCGCTGGCTATAACGGGCGGCGCAGTGACGCGTACATCGCTGTGTTCGAGATAGGCAGGCGCCTCATTCAAATACGCGTTGAATAACGATGACGCATCCTGCGCGCGGACGATCAACGCCGGACTCGCAACGATTCCAACTCCGTCCGTGCTCAGTTGCAGGACGAGATCGTCGCCCTGCTTGCTCAAATCGCCATGCAACCACCGCGTTGCGCTGGCCGCGCTCGCGATGGATCGACTCAACCGCACGAGTGATTCCGGGCTTGCATCCGGCGCCGTTCGAGCGATTGCCTGTTCCACGCGACGGCGCGGAATTACCGCCACATGGCTGTCGGTTCGCAACCACGCGTTGAGATGCTCATCGATGGCGCGCGCCACGCCCGCCAGTTCAGGACTATTCGTCCCGATCGGCAACGTGGCCCATTGCGACGTCGAAGCGACGACCGGCGTCACGTCGGGCGTTTTCGACGATCGATTGGCAATCCAATCGATGCCGCCGGCAATCGCGACGACTAACAATGCTGCTGACAGCCATACATAGCGATTCACCGGTTGACGCGGCACTTTCCGTGACTCGAGTGCGCGCAATGCTTCGCGCGCGCTCGCAAATCGGTGCGCAGGATTGAGTTTCAATAATCGATCAGAAAACGTATGCAGCCAATTCGGCAGATCGGGCCGTACCTTCGACAACGACGGCGGCTGACGAACGATTCGCTGCATCACCGTTTCGGCGGGTGTGCCCGCGCTGAACGGCAATTCGCCGGCGAGCATTTCGTAGAGGATCAATCCGACTGCATAAAGATCGCTGCGCGCGTCGACGTTTTCGCCGCGCGCTTGTTCGGGCGATAAATATTCCGGTGTGCCGATGATGACGCCGCTATGCGTGATTCCCGTAGCGCCGAGGCTGCGGGCGACACCGAAGTCGGTGATGTACGCATGGTCTTGTGCATCGAGGAGGATGTTGGCTGGCTTCAAATCGCGATGAACGACACCGCGCTGTTGCGCCGCGGCCAAGCCGTCGAGCAGATCATGCGTGATGCGGATGACTTCATCCGCCGACAATTTTCCACTACGATCGAGACGATGCTCCAGCGAATCGCCGTCGATGAAGTCCATGCTGATGAACCAGCGACCGTCGTGTTCCGCGATATCGTGAATACGCACGACGTGCGGGCTCGACACTTGCCGCGCCAGCAACAATTCCTGGCGAAACCGTTCGAACGATTCGGGCCGTCGCGCCAATTCGGGCCGCAATAGCTTGATCGCCACGTCGACGTCGAGCGACTGATCCAACGCACGATAGACGACGCCCATGCCGCCGATACCGAGCATGGAGACGATGCGAAAACGATTGGCAAGAACGTCGCCCGAGCGCAGCTCGTACAAACCGAGCTGTCCGGTCATTGTCGCCGAAGCGTTTACGGGTTCGGCCGTCTTCAGAACCGCATCGTCGGACATGAGTCCAAGATAGCGCGTATTGACGTCACGCAAAAGCTGTCAGAGTTTGCCGCTCGGCGCGGTTAAAGCGAGCGTAACTGATCCCAACGCGGCGCGACTTCGTCGATGTGCTCACTGGATTTCAGCAGATCACGCACTTCGCCTTGCAGATGTCCCACCGCCACGATCGTCGCGGCGTGCTGGGCAACGCTTTCGATAAGCTCCAGATCCAGTTCCGTTACCGGTGGTCCGGGCCTGCGGCTGTCGACGTAGATGACGCCGGTCGCACCGTCGGCCAGTTGCAGTGGGACGCATACGAGTGCGCGAATTCCGCCCAGACGCACGCTCGGCCGCAATCCCAGCCATGGCGAGTCATTCGTGTCGCAGCAGACGACTGGGTTTTTTCGCGCGATCGCTTGATCGACTGCCGACGCGCTACCGCTGAAACTTGCCTTGGTGATGTCGTCGGTCGCCATGCCGCGGCTCGCGCGGATGCGAAGAGGTTCACCTGCCGGCGCAAACAAAACGAAACCGCGTTCCAGGCCGGACAATTCGAGAACCAAGTCCAGCGTTTGCGGGATCAAGGTGCCTATGTCCAGACTGTTCGAAAAGCGCGCCGACATCTCTCGCGAGGTCGCACGTCGACTGTCGTTCTGCGCGCGAAACTGCGAAGCGGCTTTCGCATCGATCAATTCGAGCCAGCAATACACATCGCCGACGGCGAACCACGACGACTCGCCAAAATTAGCGTGCTGCGTGAGATGACCGCCTACGCGCAATCCGTTCTTGCTGCCGACGTCGTTGAGTTTCCACTGACTGGCGTTTGCCGCCTCGGCCTTCAATTCGGCGTGTACGCGCGAGACCGACGAATGATCGATACGCAGCTCGCAATCATCCGCACGGCCGATACGGTAGACAGGGCCTTCGTCGATTACGCGTACGACGGCCGCTCGGTCAGGCGGATAGGCGGTAAAGCGCGCGGGCATGGCGAATCAGGGAGGCGGAACTGTGCAAGTCGGCGTGCCGTTGAGCAGACTCAGCGTGAAGTTGAGGGTATCAGCGGCGCTGATGATCTGGCCCGCGCCATCAGTCGTCGGCGAGGCGGCGCTCCAAAAATTAGGAATATTCGTGCCTGAGTTCGTAACGACATTGTTGACGAGACCACCCAAGTCGTCGATTGCGGCGGTGACGTTGAGCAGCACTAAGTCGGTTGCGATCTGCGTGACCGACGCGAGCAAGTTATCGAGCAGCGTGACGTCGGTTATTCCAGCCGACAAAATTGCAGATACCAGGTCGGTAATCTTGACCAAAAGCACGCCCGTTAGGTCCAGCAGAGGCACCACGGGGAGGCCGATACTTCGTGTGTCATGAACGATCACGAATCGCGAAAACGCGCCGCCGCGGCCGCGCGCGCGAACGCTACCCTGATAAATATCGTCGGTGATGTCTGCGAACGTATCGCTGTCGTGCGGGGCCTTGAACAAGCGGAAGTTGGATGTCATCGACGAGCAGGACAAATGCTCGTCCGAATGCAATTCCAACTCGTAGGAATTGGTGAACGACAAATTGCCGTCGCCGGTTTGATTGGATTCGAGACCATTTCGAAACAGCGCGGTCTGAGGTTCGACCGAAACCAACACAGGAAAGTTGGGATCGAGCGTCACACCCGCCGGCAATCCGGTCAATGTCGCGGGATCGACGATTTCGGCGGTCAGCCCGAGACTATCGGCAGACAAATTGGTTGCTGCGTCGAAAGTAATCGTGACGGTCGCCGAATATTGCGGCGCGACCGACGTCGGCAAATTGATAATGGCGGTGGCTGTGTTCGGGTTGACGATGGTGACGGAAACGTCGGCAAACGCAGGCCCTGTCACCGCGAACAGCGCCGCTGCGGTGAGAGTTTTTTTGATGGCGTAAAGCCAATTTAGCCTCTTCATAATCAGCCCCCTGATACCGCATTCACATCGATTGCGGCACGTACAATGTACGTGATTTCTCACGTCTTACCTACACAAAAACACTGTCAAAACAGTGGCATGGTGGTAAAACCTCTTAACCTTGAGGGATTTCACTCATAAGCCACTGATTATAAGGATGCAGATTCTGTGCCGCTACGCCGTGGAGCGAGTACCGCGGCGACTACGGAAGAATTCGCGCAGCAATTCCGAGGATTCGTCGGCGAGCAATCCACGCGTGACCTGCACGCGGTGATTGTGCCGCTCGGACATCAATGTATCGAACACACTTCCCGCCGCACCCGTCTTGGGATCGTCGGCAGCGATGACAACTCTATCCACCCGTGCGTGCACAATGGCGCCGGCGCACATGACGCAAGGTTCAAGCGTGACGTATAGCGTCGTGCCCGGCAGTCGATAATTACCGAGGTTTTTTCCCGCCGATCTCAGCGCGACGATTTCCGCATGGGCGCTGGGATCGTTCATCGTGATGCACTGATTCCAGCCCTCCCCGATAATCGCGTCGCCGCGAACGAGGACGGCGCCTACAGGAATCTCTTCGTGAAGATCGCGCGCGTGGCGCCCAAGCTCCAGCGCGCGTTGCATGAAACGGTCGGAAGCGACGAAGTCACTCATTCCCATTCGATGGTGGCAGGCGGCTTGCCGCTGACATCATAAACTACGCGAGATATACCGCTCAACTCATTGATTATACGAAGAGAGACTTTCTCTAAGAACTCATACGGAAGCCGCGCCCATCGCGCCGTCATGAAGTCGATCGTTTCGACGGCACGCAATGCAATCACCCACTCATAAGCACGCGCGTCGCCGACGACACCGACCGACTTCACCGGCAAAAACACCGCGAACGCCTGGCTCACCGAATCGTACAATCCGTGTTCGCGCAGCTCGGTGATAAAGATGTCGTCTGCGCGTTGCAGGAGATCGACATACTCCTCTTTCAATGCGCCGAGCACGCGTACACCAAGCCCGGGTCCTGGGAACGGATGGCGATAGACGAGCTCACGCGACAGTCCGAGTTCTACGCCGATGCGGCGCACTTCATCCTTGAACAGTTCGCGCACGGGCTCCAGCAATTGGAGATGCATCCGCTCCGGCAATCCGCCGACGTTGTGATGCGACTTGATGACATGCGCCTTGCCGGTTTTGCTTCCCGCCGATTCGATGACGTCGGGATAAATCGTTCCTTGCGCAAGCCAGCGAATATTGTCGAGTTTCGCCGCTTCTTCTTCGAATATCTCAACGAACAAACGGCCGATCGTTTTTCGTTTTGCTTCGGGATCGGCGATGCCTTCGAGCGCCGCGAAATATTTTTCGCGCGCATTGACGCGAACGACATTCACGCCCATGTGCTCGGCCATCGCCGACATCACCTGGTCGCCTTCCTTGAGGCGCAGCAAGCCGGTGTCGACGAATACGCACGTCAGCTGCTTGCCAATCGCCCGTTCCAGCAATGCGGCGACGACCGACGAATCGACGCCACCCGAAAGCCCCAGCAGAACTTGATCGGAGCCGACCTGCTCGCGTATATGGGCGATGGCGTCGTCGATGATATTCGCTGGTGTCCACAACGTCGCGCAACCGCACAGCTCCACGACGAAATGCCGCAGCAACTCCGCGCCGCGTTCGGTGTGCGTCACTTCCGGATGGAACTGCACGCCATACCAGCGCCTCACGTCGTCAGCCATCGCCGCGACGGGCAAGTCGGATGTCGTTGCCGTCACGGCAAATCCGGGCGGCACGACAGTCACACGATCGCCATGCGACATCCAGACATCCAGCGTTTTAGGCTGTGTGCCGAATCCTTTCCACAAGTCTGAACTTTTGGTCAGCGATAACTGCGCGTGCCCGAATTCGCGCGTGTGGCCGCCTTCGGTTTTCCCGCCGAGCTGCGCGGCCATCGTCTGCATGCCGTAACAGATGCCGAGAATGGGAGCGCCCAACTGAAACGCTGTTTCCGGTGCGCGTGGCGCGCCAAGTTCCGTCGTCGATTCAGGGCCGCCGGAAAGAATGATTCCTTTCGGCGCGAATTCCACGATGGCTTTCGGATCGTGATCCCATGCCCAGATCTCGCAGTAAACCCCGATCTCGCGAATGCGCCGCGCGATCAGCTGCGTGTACTGCGCGCCGAAATCGAGAATCAGGATTTTGTCGGAATGAAGATTTTGCATAGGCGTGAATTGAGAATCGGGAATCGTCAGTACCGCGACTGATTATTCCCCATTCCCACTTCACCGCCGAACTAATCGAGCCGATAGTTCGGCGCTTCTTTCGTAATCGCCACATCGTGCACGTGCGACTCGCGGATACCTGCGCTGGTCACCCGCACGAATTGTGGTTTCGTCCGCATTTCCTCGACGCTGCCGCATCCGACGTAACCCATCGCCGCACGCAACCCGCCGGTCAGCTGGTGAATGATGCTGCGCAACGGACCGCGATACGGAACGCGACCTTCGATGCCTTCGGGGACGAGTTTGTCCGCGTCCTCTTCGTCCTGGAAATAGCGGTCTTTCGATCCTTTCTGCATCGCGCCGAGCGAACCCATGCCGCGATAACTCTTGTACGAACGACCCTGATACAACTCGACTTCGCCGGGCGCTTCTTCCGTGCCCGCGAACATGCCGCCGATCATCACGCAATTCGCGCCGGCGGCCAGCGCTTTCGCAATGTCGCCCGAATAGCGGATTCCGCCATCGGCGATCAAACCCGCACCACTATCGCGGATGGCTTCTGCGACCATCGCCACTGCGGAGATCTGCGGCACACCGACACCGGCGATGATGCGCGTCGTGCAGATCGATCCCGGGCCCACGCCGACCTTCACCGCATCCGCGCCCGCATCGACGAGTGCTTTGGCCGCATCTGCCGTAACAATATTGCCGCCGACCACCTGCACGTTGGGATATTGACGTTTCACCCAACGCACGCGATCGATCACGCCTTGCGAATGTCCGTGCGCGGTATCGACAACGAGTAAATCCACGCCGGCCGCTACCAATTGAGCGATGCGTTCTTCCGTATCGCCACCAACGCCGACGGCTGCGCCGACGCGCAAACGCTCGTGTTGATCCTTCGCCGAATACGGGTTGTCGCGCGCCTTTTGAATATCCTTGACCGTGATCAGGCCGCGCAGTTGAAATGCGTCGTTCACGACCAGCACCTTCTCGATGCGATGACGATGCAATAGCTGCAGCACTTCATCTTCGGAAGCGCCCTCTTTCACCGTGACGAGTTTTTCCTTGCGCGTCATGATGTGGCGAACCGGATCTTCGGGCTTCTTTTCAAAGCGCAGATCGCGGCTGGTGACGATACCGACGAGATGCTCGCCGTCGACGACGGGCACGCCGGAAATGTCGTGAGCGCGAACGATCTTCATGACGTCGCCGATGGACGTATCCGGCCCCACCGTGATCGGGTCGCGAATGACGCCCGCTTCGAACTTTTTAACCAGCCGTACTTCAGCCGCCTGCTGCTCGATCGGCATGTTTTTATGAATGATGCCGATGCCGCCGCATTGCGCCATCGTGATGGCGAGACGGGCTTCCGTGACCGTATCCATCGCCGCTGCGAGGATCGGAATGTTCAGCCGAATATTGCGTGTGAGACGCGTAGAAAGATCGACGTCGCGAGGCAGGACGTTCGAGTAAGCAGGAACGAGCGATACGTCGTCAAACGTAAGCGCTTCGGTCAGAATGCGCATGCGCTATCCAGATTCGGCTCTTGAGCGGGTAAACGCAATATTATAGCGGACTGAATCATTTCAAGCCAATCGATCGATGAATAACTTTGTGGCGCACGCATCGTGCTGAATGTTCCTCTCCGCGACCGCGCGCGACCGGCCATTCGCCGCTTCGGGTTTTTCGTCGCTTGGATATCGATCGTCGCGTTCGTTGCCCTAATCGTGCTACGTGGCTGGGTGGTCTGGCATGCGATCACCCACGTCGCGCCGTGCCCCGCATGCATGGCCGCGACAGCGATGCAGCAGGACTTCGTGCTGCTTGGCCTGTTTCTAGGCTGTGTCGCTGGCGCGTTCCTGGTTCGTCTCTATCTTGTGCAACTGCCTTTTTTGGTGCTGAGCGCCGTGCTGATCATCGTGGCGGCGATCGACACCGTCGTCCTGCTCACGCTCACGCAGCGCCTCTACATTTTCGACGTATTCAAATTCGGAAAAGAGCTCGGCGCCATTTCCCAGTTTGCCCGCATTTTTTTGGAATCGGGTACCGGGAAAATCGTCGGCGTGCTTTCGATACTTGGTCTGGTTCTCATCGCATGTCTGTTCGCGCCACGACCACGTCGACTGAAAACGGCGATGGTATTGCTCATGCTCGGCGCGATCTCAATCGCTTTCGGTTCCTGGCAGCCGTCGACGATGTCGTACATCCACAACGAAGTGATCGAAAACGTGCTGGCGGCGAACCTCGAACTGGGCGTCGACCGCGCCTATTCGCCCGCTTTCGCCGAACAGGTGAAACGCGAGCTCAAGCCGCAAACGCCGAACTGCGTCGATCGACCTGGCGAGATCGCGCATCCCAACATTCTGTTCGTGCTAGTGGAATCGTTGTCCATGCATCACAGCGCGCTATTTGGGGGCGCGCGTGATTTGACGCCTAATCTCGATTCCATCGCGAAACGCTACACGTACATTCCGGATTTTTACGCCAACGGATTCACAACCGACGGCGGGATGATCGCGCTCATTACCGGACGATCACCCGTTCCCGCCGTCGGCCGTTATGAAAGTGTGGAAGCCTTCAAAGGTTTCGACAAACCGGTCGGCGCTTTACCGGACGCACTGCATAAAAACGGGTACGACGTAAATTTCTTCACGACCGGCGACCTCGCATTTCTCGACAAAACGACATGGCTGCGCGCACTGAACTTCGATCATTTCGAAGGCGCGGAACATCCGTTTTACAACGGCATGAAACGCTGGCACTTCAACGCGGCCGAAGACAAAGAACTGTACCTGCGTTTCCTGCAGTGGATGGATCAGCGCACGCAGTCGTCGCCATGGTTTTCGATGTTGCTGACCGTGAGTACGCATCCGCCCTTTGTCAATCCCGAAAATGATGAATCCGACGAACCCGGCGCATTCCGGTATGCCGACAAACAACTCGGCATGCTGTTCGAGGAACTAAACAAACGTCATTTTTTCGACAACGGAATTCTGCTTATCTCGGGCGATCATCGCAGCATGACGCCCCTGTTCGCGCAGGAACAGGCAAAGTTCGGTGACAGCGCCATGGCGCGCGTGCCGATGGTTATCGCGACGAATTTGCCGATCCAGCGCGGCGCACTGGGCGATGCTTTCCAGCAAGCCGATTTGGTGCCATCTCTCAGCAATCTGACCAACGCGCATTCGTGTCGAACCGCCGACGAGGGCGTTTTCCTCAGCGACAATCCTGTTCCTCCGGCTTACATCGTTCACGCGCGTGGCGACAAGCGCGATCGGCTGGATATCTATTTCAAAGACAAGGATCGGGCGGCCCGCG
The DNA here is from genome assembly GCA_964657965.1 of uncultured Rudaea sp. Classification (GTDB taxonomy): domain Bacteria; phylum Pseudomonadota; class Gammaproteobacteria; order Xanthomonadales; family Rhodanobacteraceae; genus Rudaea. The sequence continues at coordinate 51,851 of CAZZWP010000007.1, forward strand.
AAGGAAACATCATTCTCGACGGCGATGCGAGCCGATGGATCGGCGACAAACCCGACGATTGGCAACAGATCATGCTGCGCATCGAAGCCGACCGCATCGAGCGCGGCGGCGACAAAGAAAACGCGCTCGACTTCATCATCGATCAATATTTTCCGCGCACGCCGGGTGCGACCTCGACATCACCGCGTCAAGGCGAGTGACAATTCCGGCACGTACGTAATGATCAACACGCACAGAAGCAACAGCGCGTAGAACGGCAAACTCGCGCGAACGATCGTCGTCG
>CAZZWP010000008.1:0-51746 GCA_964657965.1 uncultured Rudaea sp.
GGAAACGATCTGGATCTCGTTTCCAGCGACGACGGCATCGAGTTCTATCAAGACCTCGACTTCTACGCATGGCTCGACGCGCAGGGTGGAGACAAAAACGGGTGAGTCTGATTCTCGTAACGATTTTAACGACGGCCGCGCTAGCGCAAACGCCGCCGCCACAACCCGCCACGACGGCAACGGCGACGCAAACCAAAACCCAGGGGCGGCATGTGGACAAGCACGACGACAAGCAAAAAAAAGACAAACCCGATCCCGCGCTCCTAGGATTTCTGGGCGACTACGAAGACGCGGCGGATGGGCTGGATCCCATCGGACTTTCCGAGCAGGCCGAGTCTGATAAACCGAAGGATGGGCACGGACAATGATATCGATTCGTAAATCCATCCTGGTCAGAAGTATTGCTGCGCTGCCATTTCTTCTGGGCGCGGCATGCCTCTCTGCACAACCGAATCAGGCGCCGCCCGGGGTGGTGCGCGACGCGCCGGTTGCGTGGTCGTCGCTCAGCGCAGACGAGAAGCAGATTCTCGAGTCGGTCCACAAAAACTGGGATCAATTGCCACCGCCGGCCCAGCAGCGACTGTTGCGTGGTGCGCAACGCTGGGCGCTGCTCACGCCCGAGCAGCGCGACAACGTGCGCAAGCGCTTCGAGAAATGGAATAGTCTCGCGCCGGAACAGCGCCAGCAATTGCTCGAGCGCTTCGAGAAATTCAAACAGTTACCGCCCGATCAGCAGGAACGCATTCGGCAGGCGTTTAAACGGTTCGGTTCGTTGCCGGCCGAGCAGCGTCAGCATTTGCGTGAGCAATTCAATCAAATGAGCCCGAAAGAGCGCCAGGCGTTTCTGCTTGGTGCGAACGCCCAAAATCGCGCGGGCGCGTTGCGCGAATTTTTCCAATCGATGTCGGTCGATGAACGACGCGATACGCGCAAGGCAATGGAAGCGTTGACGGTGGAGCAACGCCGCGCATTCATGCAGGCGTGGCGCGCTTTGCCGACCGATCAGCGCGATGCCTATCGGCGCCGCCTAATGGCGATGACGCCTGAACAGCGCGCGTCCGAATTGGACAAACTCCCGCCCTCAAAACCCTGACGCTACGTCGTTGCCAAACTCACGATTGCGGCGATGACGACACCGAAGCCGATGATGATGGTGTAGCAAATGCCGACGACGCCGTACTTCAGCGTCGTCATGATCCATCCCTGTTTGTAGACTCTTTTCTGCATCAGGAATAAGTAGATCGGCAGCCACCAGCCCAGGATGAAAACGATCCACCCCAGTGGGAGGACAAGCCATTCGGCCGTGGTCTGTGCCCACGCTTTCAACGCCAGCGTCAGCGTGATCAGCAACAATGCGAAAAAAATAAACGCGTGGCTGTGCAGCGCGATGATCAGATGCTCCATATAGAGGCGTCGCTTGAAGATGAAGAAAATCTTCAGAAGCAGCGCAAACAGCGGCATGACCACGAAGAGAACCTGCGGCAGCACGCTGAGAATGCCGATGACGATGCGCTTGGGATCGTTGCCGATATGCGTGATGTTGTCCTTCATATGGCCGATGGCGACATTGATCCGATCGTTCAAGAACGCGGGTAACCAATCGAATCGGACAGGATTGGTCTTGGCATCCCACTCCTTGCCCATGATGTGAAAATGGCCGACGTTGTCGTCGTCGGCCGAGGTATCCGGCGGTGGCGTGACGCCCTTTGCTTTCGCATCGGCCACCGCATCGAGGTACTTGATGCGCGCGTCGGCTTTGTCGCGCAATTCGTTCTCCTTTTGTTGAACTTTCGCCGCTTTCTCCGGCGTTTTAGCCTTATTCTTCGCCACCTCAAGCGCAGTCACCATGACGTCGCGCCGCGCCAGCACTTCCTCTTTCGTCGCCGCGGTCGTCACGGACGTGCGATTGCCGTCGTCCAAATCGGCGCCGGGAATCGTCATGTCGTCGATCCAAATCTGCATCGCGAAAAACGCCGCGATGCTGAGGAAAAAATACAGGCGAAACGGCGTCACGAAACGAACGCGCCGTCCGCTGAAATATTCATTGCTCAAATAACCGGGCTTGACGAGCAACGGCCACAACGTGCGAAAGATGCGCGAATCGATATTGAAGATGGTGTCGGCGATGTCATGCATCATGCTCGACAGCGGCCGGATCATTCCTTTCACCGGCTGACCGCACCGATAACAATATTCACCGAGCAATTCGGCGCCGCAGTTGGCGCAAACCACCGTCACCACCGGCGGCGGCGCGGTCGGTTTTTCTTCGCTCGGCGGCGCTGGTTCCGGCGCGTTTAGTTCTTGCGTCGTCATCACATAACTTTAGCCGATTCTCGATAAGCCGCCTACGCGCGACATTGCGCGCTTCCGTTAAACTGCGCGGCCTCATTGAACGATCTACCGATGTCGTCCACTGCTCCACTACCACTGTCACGCTTGCACAGCGAGATCGGCGAAACGATGCGGCTGGCCGCGCCGCTCGTGCTCGGACAGCTATCGACGATCGGCATGAACATGATCGATACGATGCTCGCCGGACACTTGAGCGCGCGCACGCTGTCCGCCGTCGCGGTGGGCACTAGCGTGTGGTCGCTCGTTATCGTCAGCGCGATCGGCGTGATGCTCGCGCTACCGCCTTCCGTGGCGCAACTCGCCGGCGCCGGCGAACACCAGCGCATCGGTCGTCTTTTTCGGCAAGCGTTATGGCTCGCGTTGATGCTCGGCGTTGCATTGCTCATTGCCGTTCGCCACGCAACGCCGCTGTTGAACGCGATCGGCATCAACGAATCACTGATCGGCGACACACAAAAATTCCTACACGCAATCTCGTGGGGCGCGCCCGCGTTGACGGGCTATTTCGCGCTGCGTGGATTGTCGGAAGGTCTCGCGCTGACTCGGCCGACGATGTATTTCGGTTTTTTCGGACTCGTCGCACTCGGGCCGATCGGCTACTTCTTCATGTACGGCGCGTTCGGCTTCACCGGGCTCGGCGCGCAAGGATCCGGCATCGCCACCGCCGTCGTGTTGTGGTTGCAGTTTTTTGTCTTCGCGATCTACATCGCCGTGCGCCGTCATTACGTTGCCTACGCACCGTTCTCGCGGTGGGATCCACCGCGCGTCGGCGAAATTGTCGATCTGCTGCGTCTCGGCGTGCCGATGGGAATCGCCGTGTTGATGGAAGCCGGTTTGTTCGTCGCGGCCGCGTTGTTGATCGGCTCGCTCGGCGCCGATGTCGTTGCCGGGCATCAAATCGCCATCAATGTGGCCTCGGTCGCCTTCATGTTGCCGTTAGGCGTGGCGATGGCGACGACGGTGCGTGTCGGTCTGGCCGTCGGGCGTCGCGACAGCGTCGGCGTTCGCTATGCCGGTTACGTCGGCATCGCGACATCGCTCGTCACGCAAACGCTGTCGTGCGCGTTGATGGCGCTGTTGCCGGGCCAGATCGCCGCGCTTTACACCGACGACGCCAACGTCGCGGCGTACGCTGCCCAGTTGCTCTTGCTCGCTGCCGCATTTCAGTTTTCCGACGGCATTCAAGTCACCGCGAATGGCGCCTTGCGCGGACTCAAAGACACCACGATCCCCATGATCATCACCACCGTCGCCTATTGGGGCATCGGCATGCCATTGGGCTGGTGGCTTACGTTCCGCATGGGCTTCGGCGCGCGCGGCATGTGGATCGGTTTGATCGCCGGATTGAGTGTCGCGGCCTTGCTTCTTTTTGCGCGTTTCACGATTCGCTCGAACGCGCGCCGTCTTGCCGGCCTTTCGTCACATGCCGCCGACGCCGGCTTCTAGTACGCTCATCGCTACATCGGGAGAATAAACGTTATGGCAGACACCAAACGCGGTTGGTTCATCGGCTTTTTCGTCGGGCTGTGGGCCTTCATCAATTTCACGCGCCGGCTGGTCCTGAATATCATTTTCGTCATCATCGTAATCGCCATCGTCATCGCGATGCGCACGAACACGGCGACGATTCAGGACCACACCGCTTTGGTATTGAATCCAAAAGGCAGCATTGTGGAACAATATACTGCCGACGCCGCGCAGCGCGCGTTCTCCGATGCATTCGGCGACAAGACCCACGAGGTCCAACTGCGCGACATCCTGCGCGCCATCGAGGCGGCCACCGGCGACGCGCACATCGAGCGTATCGTCATCGAACCGGACGACATCGCCGGCGCCGGCATTTCCACGCTGCGCGAAATAGGCATGGCGCTCGATCGTTTCAAAGCGGCCGGCAAGGAAATCATCGCCGTGTCGAACGGCATGACGCAGGGTCAATATTATCTGGCCGCGCACGCGAACCGAATCCTGTTGCATCCCGGTTCGGAAGAAGGTGTGCTGCTGACCGGTTTCGCCGCGTATCGCATGTACTTCAAACAAGCGCTGGATTGGCTGGGCGTCGATGTGCATCTGTTTCGCGTCGGCGAATTCAAATCGTTCGCCGAACCGTACATTCGCAATGATCAATCGCCCGAAGCGCGCGAGGCCGATCTATTCTGGATGGGCGGCGTGTGGAACGATTTCCTGAAAGATATCGCCACGCAGCGTCACGTCGATGCCGCGCAACTGACAGCGCAAATCAACGATTACGCGAACGTCATCAAATCGGCCAGCGGCGACATGGCGAAAGTCGCGCTCGACATGAAACTCGTGGACGAGCTGGCGACGCGCGATCAAGCCGTATCCGCCCTGATCGCAAAAGGCGCGGCGGAAGACCACACATTCCGGCAAGTGGGATTTCAGGAATACGCGAGTCAGCTCGAGCGTCAAGTCGCGCTCGACGCGCGACCCCAGGTCGCCGTCGTCGTGGCCGAAGGCGAAATACTGGGCGGCGACCAACCGCCGGGCACGGTGGGCGGCGAATCGACCGCGAAATTATTGCGCGAAGCGCGCCAGGACAATGCGATCAAAGCCATCGTGCTGCGCGTGAATTCGCCGGGTGGCGACGCGTTCGCGTCGGAACTTATTCGCCGCGAAGTGGAGTTGACGAAAGCCGCGCACAAACCCGTCATCGTTTCGATGGGCGACGTCGCCGCCTCCGGCGGTTATTGGATTTCAATGGACGGTGACGAAATTTACGCCGAGCCCACCACCATTACCGGCTCGATCGGCATCTTCGGATTGTTCTTCGGCATTCCGAACACGCTGGCCAAAATCGGCGTCCATACCGACGGCGTCGGTACCACACCGCTGGCCGGTGCGCTGGATCCGCGCCGTCCGCTCGATCCGAAAATCGGCGACACCGTGCAGGCGCTGATCGACAAGGGCTATCAGGATTTCATCGGCCACGTCGCCGCGGCTCGCCACAAGACGAAAGAAGAAATCGACGCCATCGCGCGCGGTCGCGTGTGGAGCGGCCAGCAGGCGCTCGATCGCGGACTCGTCGACAAAATCGGCGGCCTGGAAGACGCCGGCGCCGAAGCCGCACAGCGCGCCAACCTCGGCACGAACTATCGGCTGCGCTATATCGAGAAACCACTATCGACATGGGAACGTTTCGCGCTGAGTTTCAGCAACGACACGCTCGCCCATTTCGCAAAAGCCGTATTGCCGGATATGCCAACCGGTTTGCTCAGCGATCCGGAAATCCGCGATCAGGTCAAGTTGCTGGAGTCGGTGAAGAACAATCGCATCGGTGTGTTTTCTTATTGCTTTTGCGAACTGCGCTAGTTCATCCGTGGCGTGCGGACGCTAATCCGGTTTCCGCACGCAAAATTCCGGCGTCATATTTTTCCAATGCTGCAGCGACTTGAACGGGCGCCGCCGCATAACCGCCATGACGTGCGTCGGCTTAATACGACCGGCCAACATTTCGCTCTCGTCGCGCGCATGAACGCGATCGACGAATTGTCGATCCTTCTCCGAATTCGCATCGAGATGCGAACCAAAGCAGCGGCCGATGAAGGGATCGATCACATTAGCGAAGCCGTAGAAAAACTCGAAATCGAAGTGCTCGATCAGCAGCGGTAAAATATCCTGCGCGCGCACGCCTTCGAAGCCTTCGACCGAACAATCCCAATCTTCGTAGACTGCTTCGTATCGACGCAGTTGTAGGTTGAAAGTTTTTTCGCGCGGCAGCTCGCGCCAGAATTCGTTGACGATCTGCATCGCCTCCGGCCACAGCATGTGACCGTTTTTTCCGATCATGTCCGATGCGACGAAACGGCCGTTTCGCGTGAGCGCTTTTCCGATCGATCGAAAAAGATCTTCCAGATTCACGACATGATGAAGACTTTGATTGGCCATCACCGCATCGAATTTTCCGCGCGGTCGCCATCGATTGAAATCGCCCATCACCGGTTTTAGTTGCGCCGAAACGCCCGCTGCGGCTGCCAGCGCGACGCCGCGTTGGAGCATCGTTTCATTGATGTCCACGCACTCGATGGTAAACGCGGAGTAGCCGCGGTCTATGAGCTCACGTGCGACGCGAACTTCGGTATCGCAATTGCCGCAGCCCAAACTGGCGAATCGCAACGTACGTCCGGCGTTCTCGTCGAGACAACGGCTTAAGAATAAGACGAAGAACTGATCTGGATTGGAAAATCCGAATTCTTCGATGACCGGGCGAACATATTTGTTCGACCAGTAATGATAAATCTCTGGCAGATCGTGCACGATTTCCTGTTGATCGAAAATCGCCCGCTCATCCGTGACACGTTGTTTATACGCCTCTTCCTCGATCTTTCGCTGCCGCATCGCCTCAGCGCGATCGAGCGAAATCCGCCACACCTGTTTCAGCGGCTTCCTCAAAAAACTCGGAAAGCGACGTGCAAGAGGGACGGCGTATTTGTTCAGGAACTCATGCATGACAATTTGCGCGAAACGATTCCTCAGCCGCCCTGATCTTCGAGCGCCTTGTCGGTCCGTTTCTTCTGATCATCGACGACGTTCTGCACGTCTTTCGCTTTCTGCAACGCGTTGAGCTGCGTATCGATGACCGTTTTCTGTGCGGGTTGATCGGCTGCTCTGGGCGGTGGTGGCGCATCCGTCGAGCATGCGGAAAGCGCACATGCGGCAATCAGCGTGAACAGCAAAGCGGATTTCATGGCGATCTCCAGCGGTACCACGTAAAGTCTGCGCCAGGGTTGCTGCCAGAACAAGCGGTGCAAAGATCATGGCGACGAATGCGGCACGGTGGCGGTTGGATGGTCAAACGTGCCTCATCACGGGCGCCAGTAAGGGCATCGGTTTGGCGTGCGCGCGCGAGTTCGCCGCGCTCGGCGCGGATCTGCTGATGGTCGCGCGCGATGATGCGCATCTCGAACAAGCCAGCGTCGATTTGACGGAAGAATTCCCGGATTGCGAAATCTTCACGTTCGCCGCCGATGTCGTCGAACGCGAGCAGCGCCTCGAAGTGTTCGACTGGATCGTCGATCTCGACATGCCCTTGTCGCTCGTCGTCAATAACGTCGGCACCAACACTACCAAGAGCACGCTCGATTATTCCGAAGACGAAGTTCGTTCGCTGATCGACACGAATCTCCTCGCTGCATTCGAGATTTGCCGGTTATCGCATCGCCACTTGAGCGAGCACGCGAATGCGGCGATCGTGAACGTGGGCTCGGTGTCGGGATTGACGCACGTGCGCACCGGATCGCCGTATGGCATGACGAAAGCGGCGCTGATGCAACTCACGCGCAATCTCGCGTGCGAATGGGCGGCCGACGGCATTCGCGTCAATTCCGTAGCGCCGTGGTACATCCGCACGCAGCGCACGGAAGGTCCGCTTGCGGATCTGGATTATCTCGACGAAGTGCTCGCGCGCACGCCGCTGGAGCGCATCGGCGAACCGGAAGAAGTGGCCGCCGCCGTTGCCTTTCTCTGCATGCCCGCCGCCTCGTACATCACGGGCGAATGCATCGCTGTCGATGGCGGATTTTCGCGCTACGGTTTTTGATTGAGCGTTGCCCCGATCAGCATCCGCTGAGATCGTCGCTCAACTTATCTTCCTGCGGTTGCAGAATCGCTTGCTCGTCTTTGAAGGCACGCTTCAACTTCTGATGCACGTCGTCGTATTGTTTTTGCAGATAACCGCATGTTTGCTCGCGTGACATCGGTTCGCATTGATCCTGCACGGCGATGTAGTCGCCGGATACCGCCGACTGCGGCGATTTGTCGACCGGAATCTGCCGCATGCCCGGCGCGGAAACACCCACGCCGCCCGGACCGTACGTTTGCGCCAGACTTTTACTGCCAACTCCCAGCACGCCCGCCGGCACCATGCGCGGTTGCGGATTGCCGTCGCGGCTCACGTATTGCGTGCCGTCTTCCGCGCGCAAACAAGCCCACATCGCAGGGACAGGCCCAGGTTCGGCTGGCGCAACGGGAGGCGGATCGAGCACCGGCTTCGACTCGTCCACCGTCGCTTCGGCGGCGGGCTTCTCCGGCGGATCGGTCGCGAAGTGAACTTTCGTCTCGGCGTCGCCCTTGGTGCAGGCGTGATCCTGGAATGCAACTGCGCCCAGCGCATTTGTACACTTGTACACTGCCGCGTGTGCGCCGCAAGAAATACAGCCTGCGACTACGAACAAAATCGATGAAGACACGATGCGCATTGCGAGAGTCCGATACCTGCGGTTATTTTAGCGCGCCCGCGTGATCTCCGTCTGAATCCGTCGCAACATGAGTGCCGCCACGATGATCGAATTGTTCAGCGATACGAAAACCAAGCCCTCGGCCGCAATGCGCCAGGTGATGGCGAATGCCGAGGTAGGCGACGAGCGCGCCGGCGAAGATCCGAGCGTGAACGCGCTAATCGATCGCTGTGCCGCGCTGCTTGGCAAGGAAGCGGCGCTTTATCTGCCTTCGGGGACGATGTGCAACGAAATCGCATTGGCCGTTCACTGTAAACCCGGCGACGAAGTCATTTGCGATGCGACATCGCACATCATCGGATTCGAAGGCGGCGGGCCGGCGGCGTTGGCGGGCGTCATGCTCAATCCCGTCGCGGGCGTTCGCGGCATGTTCAGTGCGGATCAACTGCGCGAAAAAATCCGGCCCGATCGTCCGTACGCGCCACGCCAACGGTTAGTGGAAGTCGAACAAACCGCCAATCTCGGCGGCGGCGCGATCTGGCCATTGGCGACATTGCGTGACGTAAGCGACATCGCGCATTCATCGGGATTGCTGACCCACATGGACGGCGCGCGTTTACTCAACGCGTGCGTCGCCACCTGCGTCAGCGCAGCCGAGTACGCGGCCGGCTTCGATTCGGTGTGGATCGATTTCTCCAAAGGTCTCGGCGCTCCAGGCGGCGCAATTTTGGCCGGAACAAGCGCGTTTATCGACGACGCCAATCGCTGGAAACTGCGCATCGGCGGCGCGATGCGACAAAGCGGCATCATCGCCGCCGCCTGCCTTTACGCGCTCGACAACAATGTCGACCGCCTGTCCGAAGATCACGCAAATGCGAAACGCCTCGCCGACGGCATTGCGCGCATCGATGGATTGCGCATCGACGCGCGTTCCATCGAAACCAATCTTGTGTATTTCGATGTCGTCGACGAGCGATTCGACGCCGAAAAAATTTGCGCGGCGTTGTCGAAGCGAGGTGTCCGAATGGGCCCGATGGGCACACACACGGTGCGCGCGGTAACCCATCTGGATGTCAACGCGAAGGACATCGACACCGCGCTCGACCAGTTGCGCGATGCGCTGAAGCACTAACGCCGTCGTTCCACGGCGCTGGGTAATATGGCGATGCGTCGATATTCCGCCGAATTGAATCGTGTCGGATCGTCCAAATAAGCATCGACCATCGAGGACGCATCATTGCCCCAAAACAGTTCGCCACCGATGCGCAGCGTCGGCACGCCGAAGATGCCGGCAGCTATCGCGCCGTCCGTATTCGTCCGCAATTGCGTTTTGACATTTGTCGCATTTGCGGCATTTTCCACATTGTCGATACCGAGCGCTGCGCCCACCTCGGCCAAATCATCGGCCGACGCGCCGGATTTTCCGTCGCGCCAAATATGCGCGTAGATTTTTTCGACCGCATCCCACGTCGTCCCCGCGGCGATGCACAGCCGCAAAGAGGTCAACGGATTAAACGGATGTGCGGGCGGAAATCGCAACGGCAATTTATCTTGTTCTGCTTGCCACACGATCGAGCGATACATGAATTCGCGCTTGCCCGGAACTTCGGCAGGACCGAGCGTACCCGTGTGATTGAGGACCGCGCCAAATGCGATCGGCACCGGCGTGATGTCGATGCGCTCGCGCCATCGCTGCACTTTCCCCAACTGCAGATACGAGTACGGCGAGATGAAATCGAAATACCACTCGGCCTGCATCGATCGCGTCCTAGCGCGTGCTGAGCAGTTCGCGTCGCAACCAGCGCGCGCGGCGGGCGCGATTGGTGACGGCCGCGACCAGATGACGCGGGCGGATCGGCTTGGTCAGATAATCGTCGCCGCCGATATGCAGCGCCGCGAATCGTTTTTCCATATCCGCGTCGCCGGACAGCAACACCACCGGCGTAAACGCTGTGCGCGGATGCGCACGGAACAGCGCGAGCAATTCGAATCCGGAAATCTGCGGCATGTACAGATCGGCCAGGATGACGTCCGGCGTGAAGTCGTGCAGTGCGTGCAAGGCTTCTTCGGGTGTGCCGACCGAATGCGTTTCCATGTGATTGTGACGAAGCACCGAGGAGCAGAACAACCGCATCGAGTTGTCGTCGTCGACAACCAGTACCCGATACGGTTCCGAACGATCGGCGATCATGCCCGCCAAACGCGGCGCGATGCGCGTCGCATCTTCCGGCAACACGAACATCGTCTCGGCGGCACAGCGCATGGCGGCGAGGCGCACATCGATGTCGTCGTGATCGCTCAACACGACGAGAGGAACACGCGTCGTCATGCTGCCGTCGACATCGGTGCGTCGTTCCGTCAACCACGACTGCAAACTTTCCTCGCCGATGACGAGCGCCAGCACGGAGCTGGCTTCCAGGGCTTGCTCGACGTCATGCACATCGGTGCAGGCGGCGAGGTCGTAGCCCAGCAGCGCCAACTGCGTGCGCAACGATTCGCGATGGACTGCGTTCGTGCCGAAATAGTGAACGGCCGGCCGCAACGGCACCGGCGCGGCGCGTTCGGGGGCGAGCACGGCGACTTCGATGCGCGCACGATACCGATGCAGGGCGTCGGAAACCGCCTCGGCGAGTGCTTGCAATTGTTCGATCTGCGTGGTGTTGGGACGCATCGCGCTGTCGGCGAACGAACTCAGATATGCGGCCAGGCCAAGCACCGACTCGGATAGATCGGTGAGTTCCGACGCTTGTGCGCGCTCGGCCAGCGCGTCGGCTTCCTCATACAGCGTGCCGGCGCGTTCGCGATCCCAATTCGAGGTCAAACCGCGGCATTCGCGACTCAGCGCTTCGACGCGTAAGCCAAGTTCTGGATCGAGTTGGGGATTCGTGCTCATGTCGTGGTCTCAAAAGGATCAGTGCAAGGTTTTGAAAATTTCGGGGTCGAATGCATCGACGGCGATAACTTCATTGCGCGCGTCGTCCGCATCGCGCAGCAATCGGTATTCGTCTTCGGTGATCACACCGGCTTTTCGGCCCATGTCGTCCAGCATATAGCCTGGCGCACGATCCAGCGTGCCGGCGCGCACGGCGTCGCGCAATTTCGTTTCGATCGGAATGGCGCGCACGGCTTTATCCAGTGCGGCTTCCAGCGTGCCCAGGCCTTCTTCCGTCGGCGGCGGGACGAAGATGTCCGGCGTGAGATTGATACGTGCTTCGCGATCTTCGAGGATGTCGCGCGCCACGCGCGCGCCGAGTTTGTCCGAAGGCGGACGGAAGCGCCCGCCTAGCGGAAATATCACCCACGACAACACGAACGCGGCAGGTCGCGCCGGCAGATTTTCCAGAACGCCGAGCAACGCTTCCTGCACGCGATACAAACAATGCTCGGCGCTCCAGCGCACCAGGTTGTAATTCGCGGTCGTCTTGCCTTCGTCGTGATAGCGCTTCAGCGATGCGGACGCGAGATACATATACGCCAGCGCATCGGCGAGTCGGCCGGAAATTTTTTCGCGCCGCTTGAGCGACCCGCCCAGCGTGCCCATCGCGACGTCCGACAACAATTCGAACGCCGCGGAGAATCGCGACAGATGCTGGTAATAGCGCGACGTATCTTCCGCGCGCGGGGCGGCGGCGAGGCGACTGCCCGTCCACGCCAGCAGTTTCGCGCGGGTGATATTGCGCATGAGCAGATTGATGTGGCCGAACAGCGCTTTGTCGAAACGCTTCAAATCGTTATCGGCGATCGCGCCGATTTCATGCTGCACGAACGGATGGCAACGAATCGCGCCTTGTCCATAAATGATCATCGACCGCGTGAGAATGTTCGCGCCCTCGACCGTGATGCCGATCGGTACCGCGTCCCACGAACGCGCCAGCGAATTGCGCGGTCCGCGTTGAATCGCGGCGCCGGCGCGGATGTCCATCGCGTCGGTGATGACTTCGCGCATGCCTTCCGTCAAATATGCTTTCGCGATGGCCGACAGCACGGCCGGCTTTTCTCCGGCGTCGAGCGCGCCGCACGTGAGCGTTCGCGTCGCCGTCATCATGTAGGTTTTGCCGGCGATGCGCGCCAGCGGTTCTTCGATACCTTCGAAGCGGCCGATGGGCGTATCGAATTGTTCGCGCACGGTCGCGTAAGCACCGCTCAGTCGCGTCGCCATTTGCGCGGCGCCGACCGACAACGCCGGCAAGGAAATGGAACGTCCGGCGGCCAGGCATTCCATCAACATGCGCCAGCCGTGTCCGATGCCGTCGTTGCCGCCGATCAGGCAATCCATCGGCGCGAATACGTTATCGCCGACGATGGGCCCGTTCATGAACGGCACGCCCATCGGATCGTGTCGTTGGCCGATTTCGATGCCGGGAAGATTGTGCGGAATCAACGCGCACGAAATGCCGAGATCGTCTTTGTCGCCGAGCAGATGATCGGGATCCTTGATGCGAAACGCCAGACCGATCACCGTCGCCACCGGCGCCAAGGTGATGTAACGCTTTTTCCAATCGAGACGAAGCCCGAGAATTTCCTTTCCATCGACTACGCGCTTCTCGACGACACCGGTCGATTGCGTCGCCGCCGCATCCGAACCGGCTTCCGGACCCGTCAATCCAAAACAGGGGATTTCTTCGCCTTTGGCAAGACGCGGCAGGTAATAATTTTTCTGCGCCTCGGTGCCGTAATGCAACAGCAGTTCGCCCGGGCCGAGCGAGTTCGGCACCATCACGGTCACGGCCGCCGCGACCGAACGTGTGGAAAGTTTCGTGACGACGCGCGAATGCGCGATCGCCGAAAAACCGTGGCCGCCATATTCCTTCGGGATGATCATGCCGAAGAAGCCTTTCGCCTTCATGAAGTCCCAGACGTTCGGCGGCAGATCGCGCAATTGATTGATCTGCCAATCGTCGAGCATTGCGCACAATTCGGTAACGGGGCCATCGATGAACGCCTGCTCGTCGGCGCTGAGCGCTTGCGTTTTGAAGTCGAGCAGTTTTTCCCAGTGCGGCAATCCGGAAAAAAGTTCGGCGTCCCACCACACCGTGCCGGCTTCCAGCGCGATGCGTTCGGTTTCGCCGAGCCGTGGCAGCAGGGGCGCCATTATTTTCATGGCGAAGCGCGATACGAGAAGGCGCCGAATCAGCGGGACGCCGAAAATCAGCGCGAGCACCATCAAAACGATCACACAAATTTCGAACGACAGCGGCGATTCGATGCCGATAATGCGCCAGCCGATCAGCCAAATCCCAGCGGCCCCCACCCAAGCGAGAAAACCGTAGCCCAAGAACAATAACGCACTGAAAAAAATCAGTGCGAGAAAGAATGTGATCAACATGGCGATCATCCCGGCAACGACCCGCCTATCATCCGCCGCCGCCGCCGAATTGCAAAGACCATCAACGCTCCGCCGAGATCACCGGCAGACGGAGCGCCACGATCAATAACGGGGGACGTTCGCGTCCACGTCGCGCGACCACGCATCGATGCCGCCTGCGACATTGTATACATTGCGGAATCCGAGACTGCGGAAGTGCTCTGCCGCGCGCTCGCTGCGCGCGCCGGTGTGGCAGAGGAAAGCCAATGCCGTGTCTTTAGGCAATCGGGTCAACGCGTCCATGCCGTCATCGAACGTGTGAAACGATTGCTGCAGCGATGCCATGGCGCGTTCGTCGGCGGGCCGCACATCGATCAGTGCGATGTCGCCCGCATCCAGGCGTTTCTTCAAATCCGTCGCGGTCATCGATTTGACGGGAGGCGGCGCGTTCGGATTGTCGATCGCCAATCCTGCGCCACGCGGTGTCTCAACCCAATCGATGCGGATGCCGCGTGCGCGTTGTGCGGTCGCCGGGTCCATGTAAATCGTGATGCCGTTCGCTGCGCTGACGATGGCGCGATCGTCTTTCGGCGACAGTTGAAAATGCGGGTTGAATTGCGCATCGATGGCAAGCTGGACACCCAGTTCGGGATCGGCGTCGGCCAACGCCTCGCGAATCGCCGATGCGGCCTTCTCGCTGATCGTAATCTGCGGCGGCGTGCGGTCCGGCGCCGGCAAACCGAACAACGAATGCAATTCTCCACTTGTATACATAGAGCGCACGATGTCGGCGCCGCCGACCAGATCGCCCTTCACGTACAACTGCGGAATCGTCGGCCAATTGCCGTAGGCCTTCACGCCTTCGCGAATCTCCGGATCGTCGAGAACGTTGACGGTATGATAGTCCGGCAGCAAATCGTTCAGCGCGCCGACCGTCGCCGCGGAAAAGCCGCATTGCGGCGCTTGCCGGGTGCCTTTCATGAACAGCACGACCGGGTGGTCGCGCAGCAGCGTTTCGATGCGATTGCGTGTGGTGTCAGGCAGATTCATGGCGGCGGCTCGATGGAATGGACGAATGATAGCCGACATGCGGCCGCGCGCCGCCGTTCTCAATCCCTCGAATGCTTAAGCGGCGACCGGCAGCGGTTCGACGATGGACGGGATGGCGGCCGAAACGGCCAACGTTTGCGGTTGCTCGGTCCAGTGCAACAGCTCGAAGCGGCCATCGTGATGTTCGACCAGCCCGGTGCAATGTTCGACCCAATCGCCATCGTTGATGTAGACGACGCCGTTGCGGTCGGTGATGTGGCCGCGATGGATGTGCCCGCAGATATGACCGTCGAACCCCTTCGCTTTCGCACTGCGCGAGACGGTGTCTTCGAAATGCTCGATGAAATTCCGCACCGTGGGAATTTTCAACTTGATGGCGATGGAAATCGGTGAATAACGCAGGCGCAGGAGTTTGCGCAGCGCGTTGCCGTGGCGATTGATCGCCGAGACGACACGCTGCATGAAATCGCCGAACTTGACCAGCCATTTCGGCGCGACGTGATCGCCATCGAACTCGTCGCCGTGGCTGACTTTATAGCGGCGGCCGTCGGCGGCGACGTGAACGGCGTCCTGAGCAATGTCGACACCGGCGAATCGTTGTCCGACGAAGCGTCGCAGCGCCGCATCGTGATTGCCGGGAATGTAAGTGATCCGCGTGCCGCTCGCGGCGATGGCGAACAACCGCGCCAGCACGGCGCTATGCGTTTCGTGCCAGTAGGGCGTGATCTCGATGTTTTCGAAGTCGACGATGTCGCCGACGAGATACAAATGCTCGCAGCGCGTGGCGCAGAGGAAATCGAGCAGATAGCGCGCCTGGCAGTCGCGTAGCCCTAGGTGCACGTCCGAGATGAAGATACTGCGGTAGTGCTGCATGCGTCGGCTCCCATTCCGGCACGATGCAGATTAGTATCATTGTATAAAAATTCTATGACGCTTCACGGTCGCGACGATGACAGCGATGCCTTGGCGGCCGGCAGAATGGCGGCGGCCCAACGGGCATACATGGCTGCCGAGGGATGCAATCCGTCGCCGACGAGCATGTCGGGCCGATCGCCGCCCTCGCGCGAGAGGGTCGTTACGTCCACATAACCACAATGCAACATTGTTGCAATCTGCGCAATTGCCGCATTGTATGCATCGAGCTGGTGGGCGATTTCATGCGTATCGCGACCGCTGGACTTGCCGAATCGCGTCACACCCCAATCGGGAATCGATACGACAATCACGCGCTGCGGCTTGTTCCCCGCCAGGTTTATGGCTCGCTCAAGCAGCTGCGTGAACTCCACGCGATAGTTATCGAAATCGCGCCCGCGATATTGATTGTTGACGCCGATCAGCAGCGTCACGAGTGCATAGGGCGGATGAAACGCATGCGCATCCATGGCATGGGACAGTTCGTCGGTTGTCCATCCGGTGCGCGCGACGATCTCGACGTCGTCAATCGCGATGTGCTCGTTACGCAACAGGGCTGCCAATTGATCGGGCCAGCGTTCGCTTGCCGCGACGCCTTCACCGATCGTGTAGGAGTCGCCCAGCGCAACGTAGCTGGCCGCGCTGACAGAAGTGGATCCGACCATCGTTAGGACCAGCGCGAGAAATCTACGCCACATGCCGCTGATGGGTGACCGCCGCGCTCAGTGTCTGCAACGTGGCTTCGATGCGCAAAAACACATCGCGCAGCTCGTCGGCCTGCGGCAACAAGGTGACGCGGAAGTGGTTGCTGTTCGTCACATTGAAGCCCGAACCCGGAACGACGAGAACACTCGCGCGCTCAAGCAGTTCCAGTGCGAATCGGTCGTCGTCGAAATCCGGAAACGCTTCGCGTCGCACACCGGGGAACGCGTACAGCGCGCCGCGCGGCGCGACCAGGTGTAAAAAGCGACTTTGTGCACAATGCTCGATCACGGCGCGACGCGATTCGTACAACCGGCCACCCGGCGCGGTCAGCGCCGACATGGTGTCTTCGCCTTGTAGCGACGGCGCGATCGCCCACTGCCCCGGCACGTTCGCGCACAAACGCAGCGACGCGAGCAAATCCAGCGCGTGCTCGATGTTGCCGAGCTCGCTCGCCGCGCCCGTGAGCGACAGCCAGCCGACGCGATATCCGCAGGCGCGCTGCACTTTGGACAATCCGTCGAAGGTCAGACACGGCACTTCGCCGGCCAGGCGCGCCAGCGGCGTGAATTCGGCGCCGTCGTAAAGAATCTCGTCGTAGATTTCATCGCTCAGCAAAACGAGCCGATGCCGCTCGGCGATACGGACGATTGCTTCGAGCAACTCGCGCGAATAAACCGCGCCGGTGGGATTGTTCGGATTGATGACCACGATCGCGCGCGTGCGCGGTGTGATCAGCGACTCGATTTCGTCCGGGCTCGGACAATGCGCGCGCTCGGCCGGACACGGGTAGTAAACGGGACGGCCGCCGTTCAATGTCGTCGCGGCGCTCCACAACGGATAGTCGGGGCTCGGCAGTAAAACTTCGTCATCCGCGTTGAGTAGCGCGCGCAACGCCAGATCGATCAGTTCACTGACGCCATTGCCGATGAAAACGCGCTCGACGTGCGCGTTGCGAACACCGTGCCCGTGAAGCTGATGCACGATCGCGGCGCGCGCGGATTCGAGACCTTTCTGATGACAATACGCTTCGCTGCGGCCAAGATTTTTCTCGATCGCGGCGCGGATGTGGTCCGACACCGCAAAGCCGAACAAACCCGGGTTGCCGATATTGAGCTTGGCGATCGACCGACCCTGCGCTTCCAGCTCGGCGGCGCGCCGGGCGAGTTCACCGCGAATTTCATATCGAACGGCCTCGGTGCGCGAACTGGCGCGCAACGGCGATGAAGGTGCGTAAACCGGCATGGCAGCAGATGTAATCGTTATTGTTGCATTGCATCCTAGCCGAACAGGCCGCAAATTCAAGCGAATGGCCCACGACGAGCCGCTAGACTAGACGCATGCTACCGACCGACCACGAACAACGCCTGCGCCGCATCGGATGGCGCGACGACGCGCCGCTTCCCGCGACCGCGCGCCTGGCCCGTGTCATCGCGCAGCATCGAAACGGTTATCAGGTGCATGACGGCGACACCGAATTTCGCGTGCAACCGGCGCCGCGTTTTTTGAAGCGGGGTGCGGATACGTCGGAGCGGCCCGCCGTCGGCGATTTCGTCGCCCTAGCGGCGTCCACGCCGGCGGTCATCGAGACCGTGCTGCCACGACGCACACTGCTTTCGCGCGCAGCCGCCGGCGAGCGGCATGTGCGCCAGATCATCGCGGCGAATATCGATACGGTTTTCGTGGTGATGGGATTGGACGGCGATTTCAACGCGCGGCGCGTGGAGCGTTATCTCGCGCTCATTCAAGGTAGCGGTGCGCGCGCGGTTATCGTGCTGACGAAGTGTGACAAAGTCGACGCCGATATTTTGGCGACGCGACAAACTGAATTGGTTGCGTCGGTGCCCGCCGCGGAAATTCACGCCGTCAATTCGAAAGATGCCGCGAGCATCGCGCCGCTGCTCGAGCATTTGCAACTCGGCGATACGGCGGTGCTGGTCGGCTCGTCCGGCGCCGGCAAATCCACGCTGACCAACACATTGCTCGGCATCGAGCGGCAAAGTACGAACACCGTGCGCGAACACGACAGCCGTGGACGCCACACCACGACGCACCGCGCGCTGATTCAATTGCCTGGCGGCGCGTGCCTGATCGACACGCCCGGCATGCGCGAATTGAAATTGACGGGCGACGAAGATATTTCCGCCACGAGTTTCGCGGACATTGAAGCGTTGGCGATGCAATGCCGCTTCGGCGATTGCACGCATGGCAACGAACCGGGTTGTGCCGTGCGCGCGGCGTTGGAAACCGGTGCGGTCGATGGCGATCATTGGCACAGCTATCTCAAATTGCGCGGCGAACTCAGCGCGGCGGCGGACGCGCTCGAAGTGCAGCTCAAACGCAAAGCACATGCACGCGTGGCGAACAAAGCGCTGGGTCAGCGCCTGCACGATAAATATGGACGCCGTTGATTCGTGGTGTACGGCCAATGGATGATCGGTGATGGCGGCTGAGCCCGTCGATCCGCGTTTGAATGGACTGGCTACGCCAGCGATCACGCACGTCGAAGCGGCCAAGCAATTCTTGCAGCAGCGACAGGCTGTGGCCGCGGAACGCGAATTGCGCATCGCGTTGTCAACCGCGCCGAATCACGCGGAGGTGCTGCGCTTGCTGGGCATGTCGCTACGCTTGCAGAACCGCAACCACGACGCGTTGCAAATCATGCGTCGCGCCGTCGCGCAAAAGCCGGCCGATCCTCTCGTGCAAAACGGTTTGGGCACGGCGCTCGATGCCTGCGGTGACCGCGACGCGGCAATCGCGGCCTTCCGCCGCGCTTGTGAATTGGCGCCGCAATCCGCTCAACTCTGGTCGAACTTCGGCAAGACGCTTTCCGATCACGGGTTGTTCGACGAAGCGTTGCCCACGCTCGAACGCGCGGTGGCGCTCGGCGCGCTAGATTCCGCCGCGTTGCGTCTCGCGTATGCGTTGCGCGTGCTGGGCCGCACCGATCAGTCGGCAAAAATCTACCGCGATTTGATCGCCGCGAATCCGGGCGATGGCCAGGCATGGCTCGGGTTGTCGAATCTCAACACACGCATGTTCTCGGAGGACGACGTCGCCGCTTTGGAAACACTGTGGCGCAACGACAAAAATGTGATCGATGATCGCATCTCGATCGGTTTTTCATTAGCGCGCGCTTTGGACGATCACGCCCGCTACGCGGAATCGATGGCGGTGCTGAACGAATCGAACGCGCTGACGCATTCGATTCGCCCCTGGAGTGCCGTGGATTTCAGCCGTCATATCGATGCGGTGCTGAGCGCGTTTGACGAAATGCCGCACGGCGCGAAAGAGCAACAAGGCGGCAACGTCGTATTCATCGTGAGCATGCCGCGCTCCGGTTCAACGCTTACCGAACAGATCCTCGCCTCGCATCCTCAGGTCGACGGCGCAGGCGAGTTGATGGAATTGTCCGGCGTTTTGCAGGAAGAATCGCGGCGGCGAAACATCGCATTTCCGCATTGGGTCAAGATGGCGACGCCTGAGGATTGGCACCGGCTGGGTCGCGATTACTTGCGCCGAACAAACCGGTGGACGCAGCGCGGCATTTTGTTCACCGACAAATTACCGGACAACTGGATGCGCATCGGCGCGGCAATGGCAATGTTGCCGGGCGCGCGCGTCATCGACTGTCGCCGCGACCCCGTCGAAACGTGCTTTTCATGCTATCGAACGCTATTCAACGAAGGCACGCAGGCATTCACGTACGACATCGCCGATCTCGCCGCTTTTTATCGCGACTATGCGAGGACGACGGATCACTGGCGAGCAGTGTTAGGCCAGCGCTTCCGACGTCAGAGTTATGAAGCACTCGTCGCGAGTCCAGATCTGCAAATTCGCGAACTGCTCGACTTCTGCGGATTGCCTTACGACACCGCGTGCGAACGCTACTTCGACACGCAGCGCAGCGTGCGCACCGCGAGCGCCAGCCAAGTGCGCGAGCCGCTCATGCGCGACACGGCGCGCGCGCCGAAGTACGGCGCGCTGCTCGATCCGCTGCGCGACGCGTTAAAATCGGCGTTTTGAAATTAGCGGAGACGGACTTGGTTCTTTCGCAACAACAGCGCGTGGCCGGACTGTCGCCGGACTTGGCGCGAAAAGCGGGGGCCATCGGTGAAGCGCTGAAGCAGCGTCGCATCGACGATGCTGAGCGCGGCGCCATCGCTGCGTTGGCGCTGGCTCCCAAGCATCCTGAAATTCTTTATCTGTTCGGCCGCATTCAGTGCCTGCGTGGGCAATACGAAGCAGGCGTCGACGCATTATTGCGCGCACAAGCACTGCGCCCCAACGACGTGTTGACCTGGACGACACTCGGCACGGCACTCGAAGAGCTGAGGGACTTCACACGCGCGCGGGCGGCATTCCGAAAAGCATGCGACGTTGCGCCCGACTATTCGCCGGCTTGGTTTTATCTCGGACGGCGCATCATGTATGACGGACATTCCGACGAAGCTGTTCCGATATTGCGACGCGCGGTTCAAGAAGAGCCACGGCACGGTCCGGCGCGCACGATGCTCGCGACTATTTTGAGTTCCGACGGACGGGTCGCGGAAGCCGAAGCCGAATACCGCGCCATCATTGATCAGAAATTGGTCGGATCAGGTTCGGCGTGGTGGGGGTTGGCAGAGCTCAAGCCGATACCACTCAAGGATGCGGATATCGCGACGATGCAGCGCCAGTTAACGGCGGCAGGCATGGTCGATCACGAGCAGGCAATGATTCGATTCGCGCTTGCCATCGCTTACGAACATCGGAACGACTACGCGCGCGCGTTCGCCGAAATGCAAAAGGCGCACGCGATAATGCGCAAAACGGAAAAGTACGACGCCGAACAATTCAGCAACAATCTGAGCGCGATACTCAAGGCGTTTCCCGGCGGTGGTGCGGAATCAGGCGTCGCGCAGGGCGATGAGGTGATTTTTATCGCGAGCCTGCCGCGATCCGGTTCGACGCTCACGGAGCAGATACTCGCGTCACATTCCAAGGTCGAAGGCGGAACCGAGCTGCCGGATCTGACGCAAGTCATCATGGATGAATCGGATCGCGTGCAGCAAAGTTTTTTGCAATGGGGTGCTACGCACACAGCGCAGCAGTGGCAGAAATTGGGCCAGGAATATCTCAAGCGGACGGCGCGCTGGCGTGCGTCACGTCCGATATCGACCGACAAAGGCCCGAGCAATTGGCAGTACATCGGTGCGATATTGGCGATGTTGCCAAATGCGAAAATCGTCATCGCACGACGCGATCCGCTGGAGACCTGTCTCGGTTGCTATCGGTACATGGTCTGGCAACATCCGTTCGCGCACGACTTCGCTAGCCTTGCACGGCATTGGCACGAATTCGATCGCGCGGTCGCACATTGGAAAAAAGTATACCCGGGACGTATTCGCGAGCAAATCTACGAAAACCTGATCGCCGATCCCGAAAAACAAATCCGCGAGCTGCTCGACTTCTGCAAGCTGCCGTTCGAGGAAGCGTGCTTGAATTTCCATCAGACCAAACGGCGCGTCAGCACACCGAGTGCTTCGCAAGTACGCGAGCCGTTGCGGAACGATACGGCACGTGCGGCGAAATACGGCGCATTGCTCGATCCCTTGCGAGCGGCGCTAGGAATGCCGCCATTCAAATCGTCATGAGTACGCAACTGTCATCGCTGCCGAACTCCGTACGCGCGCATTTGGATGCGAGCGAAAAAGCATTGCGTCAAAACGATCTGACCGGCGCCCTGCAATCGGCGCGAAGTGCCGTGGCATTGGTTCCCGACCATCCCGATACGCTGCGTCAAATCGCGGTAGCGCTCAGCGCGCACGGTCCTTCGCCCGATGCGTTGACCTATATCGATCGCGCGATCACGTTACGACCCGGCGATCCGAATTTGTTCACCACGCGAGCAATCGTGTTGGAAGTGAATGGACAACGCGATGAATCGATTTCGGCTTTTCGCGGCGCGAGCGCTGCTGCACCCGGCTCGGTCGTGCATTTGTATAATCTGGGACGGGCGCTGAGCAAATTCGCGGCGGATGAGAGCTTGACCGTGCTCGATCAGGCCCTCGCCATCGATCCCAATCATCGCGGCGTGCGCGCGATGAAGTCGAAAGTGCTACGTCAACTGGGACGTACGGGAGAAGCGATCGCCGAATACAGGGAACTGCTCGCGCGAGACCCGAACGATATCAATGTGTGGTCCGCGATGGCCGCGTTGAATCGCACGCGATTTACCGACGATGAGCTCGCGGAGCTCGAACGTTTCGATCGAGACCCTGCGCTGTCGCTCGAAGCCCGGGTGCGCGTTGCGTTCACGCTCGGCAAAGTTTTCGAGGAGCGCGCGCGATACCCGGAAGCCTATATGGCTTTCACCCGGGCGAATGCGATCGTCCGAGCGCAAATGCCGTGGGATGCTGCGGTGTACAGCACGCAAGTCAGTTCGATCTTGAAGGCATTCGAGAAGCCGGTCGATCGGGCGCCGAGCCGACAGGGCGAGGGTATGATTTTCATCGTCAGTCTGCCGCGCTCGGGCTCGACGTTGACGGAACAAATTCTCGCCGCGCACCCGTTGGTCGACGCCGGGGATGAGCGCACGGATTTGTTTGACGTCATCGCCGCAGAAGGCAACCGCCGCAAGCTGCCGCTGGCGAGGTGGGCGCCGCTGGCGACGCCGGATGACTGGAAAAGGCTGGGCGACGAGTATCTCGCACGCAGCATGACGTGGCGAAGCGGTCGCCCTTTCGCGACCGACAAGATGCCCGTGAACTGGCTGTGGGCGGGCGCCGCGTTTGCGATGTTGCCGGGCGCGCGCTTCGTCGAATGCCGCCGCGACATTATCGAAACCGCGTGGTCGTGTTTCTGTCACGCCTTCAACAACGGCGCGCAAGGATTCAGCTACGACTTCGAATCGATCGCCGCCTATGCGCGCGATAACGACCGTGCAATGGCGCAATGGCGCACCCTTTATCCGTCGCGCATTCGTGCCCAAATCTACGAAGAACTCGTTGCACACACCGAACCGCAAGTGAAAGAGTTGCTGGCATTCTGTGGACTCGAATTCGACGATGCATGTTTGCGTTTTTACGACGTGAAACGCAGCGTGCGAACGGCGAGCGCGACTCAGGTTCGTGAACCCATGCGAAAAAATACCGCGCGCACGGCGAAGTACGGCGCATTGCTGGATCCCTTGCGCACGGCGTTGGGACTACCGCTTTTCGAGGGCTGATTTGGAATCCAATCGCGCTATAGTGTGATCGGTGAGGTTGGGAGGCCGCATGGCCGACGCGCAAGACACGCTGGCTCGTTTCGCCGATCTGGATCGGCGACTCGTCGCCGCGGTTAAAGGCATAAAACTTCTCGCGTCGGTCAGCTGGCCGATGAGTGTGCAAAGTATATTTCTGGACAATTGGCACGCGGGCCGCGCTCGGCTTCCCGCCGTCGACTACGCGCGTTGCGATTTCTCGCAGAACCGCGAAGAACTCGAACGTATCGTTCGCGAAGCGGACAAGTCGCATCCGGTCGGTGATTACATCCAGCGCACGGCGCGATCGTGGCGAATCGCGACGGAGTTGCTCGATGCGGTGGGAACGCCGGCGATCACCGAACGTTCCATCACGCTGTTCGGCCGCCCCGGCGATCGATTGCCGGGGGGTAACGTCAGCAATATCGATGCGGCGAAACATTTCATCGAACTGGCCGACGAGCTCGACCAGGAAATCGTCGGCAGCGAAGCCGATTACTGCATCCCCGCTGAAACATTGCGCGATGAATTGCAGTTGCGCATCAGCGCGTTCTTTAATCGGCACAAAGTCGTCGTCGCGATCGATCCGAATCTCATCGCGAAAGCGGCCGCAGGTCCGACGCGCATCCGCCTGCGGGCGGCGACGTGTTTTTCCGAATACGACAAACATCAATTGCTCGAACACGAAGCATTCGTTCACTCGCTGACAGCGCTGAACGGACGCGCACAACCGAACTTGGGATCGCTCGCGCTGAATTCGCCGCGCATCACCGCGACGCAGGAAGGCTTGGCGACGTTCGCGGAATTGATGTCCGGCTCGATCGATATCGGACGCATGAAACGCATCAGCTTGCGAATTCTCGCGATCGATAAGGCGCTGTCCGGTGCCGATTTCATCGAGGTGTTCAAGTTCTTCTTGAGTGCGGGGCAGACCGACGCCGATAGTTTCACGTCGGCGATGCGCGTGTTCCGCGGCGCTCCGCTCACCGGCGGCTGCGCATTCACGAAAGATACGGTGTACCTGCATGGACTGTTATCCGTCCACACGTTTTTCCGGTGGGCGCTGAAAAACCAAAAGTTGAAATTGTGCCGGTTGTTGTTCGCGGGAAAAATGACGCTGCACGACGTCATCGCACTCGAACCGTACTTCGACAGCGGCTACATCGCCGGTCCGATCTATTTGCCGCCGTGGGTTCAGCAGGCGAGCGGCATGGCCGGCGTGCTCGCGTTTTCGCTGTTCGCCAATAAAATCAGGCTCGATCGCGTCGAAGCCGAAGACCTCGTCCTTGGAGTATAAATGTGACAAATAATGCAATGTATAAACTTGCGTTCGCGATCGCCGTCTTAATCGTCGCGCCGAATGTCGCCCTGGCGGACGACGCGGACAATCAACGCGTCGCCGCGGAGTTGCAGCAAATCACCGCGTGGCGCCGGGATCTGCATGAGCATCCGGAGTTGAGCAACCGCGAAACGCGTACGTCGAAATTGGTCGCGGACGAGTTGAAGAAATTGGGATACGAAGTACATACCGGCCTCGCGCACACGGGAGTCGTTGGCATTCTCAAGGGTGGCAGGCCCGGGCCGAAGCTGGCGATTCGCGCCGACATGGATGCGTTGCCGGTGACGGAAGAAGTCGACTTGCCGTTCGCATCGAAAGTAAAGGGTGAGTATCTGGGCAAGACGGTCGGCGTGATGCACGCGTGCGGCCATGATGCGCACACCGCGATGCAGCTCGGGCTGGCGGAAATTCTGTCGAAAATGAAAGCGCAATTGCCCGGTGAAGTGATGTTGATTTTTCAGCCGGCCGAAGAAGGTCCGCCGCCGGGCGAGGAAGGCGGCGCCCCGTTGATGGTGAAGGACGGGATCTTTCGCGATTTCAAACCTGACGCCGTGATCGGGATGCACGTGGTCAGCGCGCTCAACGTCGGCACGGTGGGCGTCCGTGCCGGCGGTGCGATGGCGAGTTCGGATACGTTTCGGATGGTTGTGCACGGACGGCAAAGTCACGGTGCTACGCCGTGGAAAGGCATAGACCCGATCGTGACGGCGGCGGAAATAGTGACGTCGGCACAGACCATCGTCAGCCGCCAGATGGATCTCAACAAAGATCCCGCCGTCGTGACGTTCGGCATTCTCAATGGCGGCCAGCGCTTCAATATCGTCCCCGAATCCGCGGAACTTCAGGGAACGGTTCGTGCGTTTGATGAAGGTATGCGGCAGCAGGCATTGGCGAGCTTGCGGAATATCGCCACGCACGTCGCGGCGGCGAACAATGCGACAGTCGATCTGCAAGTTCCTGTTTCCGGCCAAAGCAATCCCGTCAACTACAACGACCCGGCATTGACGAGGCGTGTTCGCGCCAGCATCGGGAAAGCCATCGGCAACGATCACGTTATCGAGGCCGACCGCTGGATGGCGTCGGAAGATTTTCCGCAGTTGGCGATGTCGATTTCCGTGCCGAGCGTGTATTTTTTCGTCGGCGCGACGCCGCTGGGTGTCGACGCGGCCACGGCACCGACGAATCATTCCCCGAAGTTTTTTCTCGACGAGGGGGCGCTGAAGATCGGCACTGAGTCGATGTTGCAAGTCGCGCTGGATTTTCTGAATGCGAATGCGTCGTAGCGAACCGGAAAAACCGTGCGCGACGCGTCCAGCACCGCAAGCAATCGCGTCGCGCGCATTGATCGAATAAGGAAATCCATTTCGACAACTCCTTCCGTGTCGCGCGCAGCGTAGTCGACTCGTGCGTCGCCTGTCCCGGACAGTAGTGAGACACGAAGAGGACGACTGCGACTTTTGGTGCCTAAGTCACGCCATGACGCTGTGCTAAGCTTTTCGGCCTACACCGCGCGACGCGGTGCGCGAGCGCACGCACATGTCCAAGGCCGACGATCTCAAGAAAGCCGCACTCGATTATCACCGGCTCGCGCCGCCGGGAAAGATAAAAGTCGCGCCGACGAAACCGCTCAGCACGCAACGTGATTTGTCGCTGGCGTACTCGCCCGGTGTGGCGGCGGCGTGCGAGGCGATCGTCGACGATCCGAACGAAGTCTCGTCGCTGACGGCGCGCGGCAATCTGGTGGCGGTGATCACGAACGGAACGGCAGTGCTCGGTCTCGGCTCGATTGGTCCGCTCGCAGCTAAGCCGGTGATGGAAGGCAAAGGCGTGCTGTTCCAGAAATTCGCGGGCATCGACGTGTTCGATATCGAAATCAACGAAAACGATCCGGACAAACTCGTCGACATCATCGCGGCACTCGAACCGACGTTCGGCGGCATCAATCTCGAAGACATCAAGGCGCCGGAATGTTTCGAGGTCGAACGAAAACTTCGACAGCGCGTAAAAATTCCGGTTTTCCACGACGATCAGCACGGCACGGCCATCATCGTCGGCGCGGCGGTGCTCAATGCGTTGACGGTCGTCGGCAAGAAGATCGAAGACGTGAAACTGGTCTCGACCGGCGCGGGCGCCGCCGGTATCGCGTGCATGGATATGCTCGTCGCGCTCGGCATGAAGCTCGAGAATATCTGGGTCGCCGATCGCATCGGCGTCATCTACAAAGGTCGCACGCAGGACGTGGACGCGGCGAAAGCGCGCTACGCGCGCGACACGGATGCGCGCACGCTGGCGGAAATCATTTCCGGCGCCGATATTTTTCTGGGCCTTTCCGCCGGCGGCGTCGTGTCGCAGGACATGGTGAAAACCATGGCGCCGAAGCCGATCATTCTGGCGCTGGCCAATCCGACACCGGAAATTTTGCCGGAGCTGGTCAAGGAAGTGCGTCCTGACGCGATCATCGCGACGGGGCGTTCCGATTATCCGAATCAGGTCAACAACGCGCTGTGCTTTCCGTATATTTTCCGCGGCGCGCTCGATGTCGGCGCGACGACGATCAACGAAGACATGAAAGTCGCGTGCGTGCGTGCGATCGCGGAACTGGCGCGACGCGAATTGTCCGATATCGCCGCGCGCGCCTACGGCGATCAGCAATTGTCGTTCGGCGCGGAGTATTTGATTCCGCAGCCGTTCGATCCGCGCCTGCTCGTTTCGCTGGCGCCGGCCGTCGCGAAAGCGGCGATGGAATCGGGTGTCGCCACGCGGCCGATTCAAGATTTGCCGGCGTACACGGAAAAGTTGAATCAGTTCGTGTTCCGCACCGGTTTGGTGATGAAACCGATTTTCGATCGCGCCAAGGCGGATTTGAAACGCGTGGTTTACGCCGAAGGTGAAGAAGACACGATTCTGCGCGCGGTCCAGCATCTTGCCGACGACAAACTGGCGTGGCCGATTCTGATCGGACGGCCGGCGATCATCGAGCGCCGCATCGATCGTCTCGGTTTACGCATCCGACCCGGCGAGCATTTCGAGATGTGCAACGTCGATGACGATCCGCGCTATCACGAATACTGGAATTTGTATTTGCAACTCGCCGAGCGTCGCGGCATCACCCCACCGCTGGCGAAATCGCTGGTGCGGTCGCGACCCACGCTGATCGCCGCCTTGATGGTGGCGCGTGGTGAAGCCGATGCGATGATCTGCGGTATCGTCGGCCGGTATCAGCGCCAGTTGCGGCATGTGCTGGATGTGTTGCCGCTCGATGTCGGCGTCAACGAACCTTCCGCGATGACGGCTGTTCAAAACGATCGCGGCATCTGGTTCTTCGTCGACACGCACGTTCAATACGAACCGACCGCCGAGCAAATTGCGGAAGCGACGTGCCAGGCCGTGTTGCGATTGAAACTCTTCGGCATCACGCCGAAAGTGGCACTGCTGTCGCATTCCAATTTTGGCAGTCACAACGATGAGAGTTCGCTGAAGATGCGGCGCGTGCTCGATATCGTGCGCAAGAAAGATCCGAAGCTGGAAATCGACGGCGAAATGCAGGCCGACAGCGCGCTCAACGACGAAATCCGCGATCGGATTTTTCCGAATTCGCTATTGAAAGGTCACGCCAACGTGTTCGTGTTTCCGAATCTGGACGCGGCGAACATCGCCTACAACATGGTGCGGCAATTCACCGACGGCATCGCGATCGGGCCGATTCTGATGGGCGTGTCGAAACCCGCGCATGTGTTGACGCCGGCATCGACCGTGCGGCGCGTCGTGAACATCACGGCGCTGGCTTGTGTCGAAGCGCAAATCCGGCAACAGGCGGATCAGAAAGACTGATCCGCCTGCTTCGCGCTACGGAATGATCTGGAACGTATTGCCCGCGCCGCTGACGTTTTTATTGAGCGTTATCCAGAGCTCATTCTTGTCGCTGCGCAGCGATGGGAAATAATCGGCATCCATCGTTAATGTTGAACCACCGAATTTCACGGTCGTCGGATAACTGCCTGATGTGTAATTGCGGATGATGATCATCGGATTTTTGAGCGTGCCGGAGCTGACGCCGATGGTGGCGGTGACGGCATTGCTCGACGCGTTGAAAACGAGCGCGCTGTACACGGGATCGTAGCCGGCTGGTGAGTACGTGATGGTGTCGGTTCGATTAACTCCGGCGGGGCCGCTGGTTGCGACGCTGCCGACGGAGGCAGAAAGCGATGTGTTTGCGTGCGCGATAGAGCGCGCGATTTCGGCGTCGACGGGGCTTGAGCTGTGCGTGCCCAACACGACGAACACGGAGTAGCTCTTGCGGGGATAACCGGGCGCCGTGCTCCCAGCCGGCAGTGTGCTGTCGTGCAGATCGTATGCGCTCTGACCAAGGAAGCCGTATTGCGTACCCCAGGTCATCTTTGCGTCATTGGTGGAATCGGTGATACCGGGACCATATGAAAAGCCGTTCATCTGGTATGGAAAATATTGGACGCACGGTAGGCTGTGAGCCGCACCGGTTTGGCCACCGTCGTCACTGCCATCCGGACAAGCCGGACCCGCGGCACTGGTCGTGTTCCAGTAGGCGCTGACGTCGTAAGTACCGGGTCCAAAGGGCTGGCGTCCGCCGCCTGCATCCTGTCGAGTCATGGTTTGCGATTGGACCAGGCCCATCGTCGCATCCACATTCGACATCCACAATTCAGTGAACGGAACCGTATTCGCCGTATTCCACGTCCACGAGCTGCTGAGGGTTGCCGGTGCGTTGGTCGTGACGAACTGATAGCGGTCGCCCCATCGGATTCCGGCAACGTCGTTATCCATGTAGGTGCCGGAGCTGCCGTCGATATTCATGGTGCCGTACGGCGCGCGCGAGTCGTCAGCGAGAACGTCGGCTCCGATCGCGGACATATCGTACGAGACCGACCACAATGGGTTGTCGCGGCCCGTGCTGAACGTCCAATCGATAGTGACCGGAATATCGTGCTCCGCGGGCGTTCCATCGGCGTTGCAATAACGCGGATAATTTTGTTGGAACCGGAAGATGGCGTGATGGCGTCCCACGAAAACGCGCGTCCAAGAACCTGCGATCTCGTGACCGAGCGTCGATGTGTCTCCGGCCCCTGCGCAGTCATTGCCGGGATGCGAGACGATGTACCCGAAACCGCCATCGTCGCGCGCGGGCGCGATCACAGTGCGTGCCGTCGCACCCGCCTGATAAATGAACTCGCGCAATTCGCCGCCGTGACTGCCGGCGTACGACTGTGCGTCGTTATGCGCGAGCACCGCAACACGTTGCTTTGCGGCCGAGTCGTACCATGAGAACTGATCACTCGTGATGGTCTGGTAGGTAATGTTCGGATCGTCAACTAATCCGTTCAACGGCGGCGGCGTAACATTGCCGCCCTCAAAACCGTTGGCGTAGATTTCGTCGACGACCGATGACTGCAGCGAGACATCGTCGATATAAAACGTCGGTTGTGTACCCGAGGTTTCATTCTGTAGATCGAGGCGGTTGAACGATCCGTTGTATGAGAGCGCTCCGGACGTCAATGGAACTGTCACCTCTCGCCAAACCCCGCTGCCAACAGAGCCGCCGCTGATGTATTGATTGAGCGGCGCACCCTTGGTCGCCATGCCACTATCTTTGTCGGCATAAATCTGGACATCGAGATTCTGGCCGCCGGGAGCGTTGCCGTAAATCCAGAAGTGCAAAACGGGGTAGTCGGCCGTGGAATACGTCGTCGTACTGGTCAGCGCGACTGCGCTGAAATTGACGGCGGTGACCGCTATCGATTTCGTTCCGGTATGCGCTTGCGCGGTGCTGTCGACGGTAACGATGCTGCCCGGGTCGCCGTAGGAATAGCCCGTCGAAAACCCGTTCTCCAGGGCATCGTCATAGATGACGAGATCCGTCGCGCTCGCCGCCGCGCCGAAACCGAGAAAAGCCAAGCCTAGTAGACGAAAGCATACTTGTTGCGTCGCAGTCATGCGCGATCTCCCCGTGATGCCGCTTTGTTTCGAGAATACCATCGGTGTCGTGGCACGCAAATGACGCGGCCGCGGCATGTCTTATCAACCGCAAACGGGTAGACTTCCGGCCATCGGCTCGCGCACTCGCGCCGCCCGCGCCGCCGCCCCGCCGGCGAAAACGGAGATCCCAGATGAACATCATGCAGGACATCCTCAATCAAGACATCGACCCTGCCGAAACGCGCGAGTGGTCGGATGCGCTCGACGCCGTCATCAACGCCGACGGCCCGCAGCGCGCGCACTTTCTGCTGGAACGGATGGTCGATGCGACGCGTCGCTCCGGCGGCTATCTGCCGTTTTCGCCGACGACGGAATACGTCAACACCATTCCGACGAATCTCGAAGCCAAGATGCCCGGCGATCCGAACATGGAGTGGCGCATCCGCTGCCTGATCCGCTGGAATGCGATGGCGATGGTGGTGCGCGCGAATCGCAAACCGGGCGAGCTCGGCGGACATATCGCGAGCTTCGCGTCGAGCGCCACGTTGTACGACGTCGGCTTCAATCATTTCTGGCGCGCGCCGAGCGAAAACCATCCCGGTGATCTGATTTTTCATCAGGGACATTCGAGCCCCGGGGTTTATGCGCGCTCATTCCTCGAAGGCCGCATCGGCGCCGATCAGCTCGACCTGTTCCGCATGGAAGTCGAAGGCAAAGGGCGTGGGTTGTCGTCGTATCCGCATCCCTGGCTGATGCCGGATTACTGGCAGGTGCCGACCGTGTCGATGGGTCTCGGCCCGCTGCAGGCGATCTATCAAGCGCACTTCATGAAGTACCTCGAGCATCGCGGATTGATTCCGAAATCCGATCGCAAAGTGTGGTGCTTCATCGGCGATGGTGAATCCGACGAACCCGAATCGCTCGGCGCGATTTCGCTGGCCGGACGCGAAAAACTCGACAACCTCATTTTCGTCGTCAACTGCAATTTGCAGCGTCTGGATGGTCCCGTCCGCGGCAATGGAAAAATCATCCAGGAACTCGAAGGTGTGTTCCGCGGCGCGGATTGGAACGTCATCAAAGTGGTGTGGGGCAGTTATTGGGATCCGCTGCTCGCGCGGGACAAAGACGGCAAATTGCGTCAACTGATGATGGAAACGGTCGACGGTGAATATCAGGCGTGCAAGGCATTCGGCGGCGCGTACACGCGCGAGCATTTCTTCGGAAAATATCCGGAGACACTGGAGATGGTGCGCAATCTTTCCGACGACGACATCTGGCGCTTGAATCGCGGCGGACACGATCCGCACAAAGTATACGCCGCGTACGACGCGGCCGTGAAAACGGAAGGGATGCCGTCGGTGATTCTCGCCAAGACCGTCAAAGGTTACGGCATGGGTCGCTCGGGCGAATCGCAGAATCCGACGCATCAACAGAAAAAACTCGACGACGACGCGGTGCGCGAGTTCCGCGATCGTTTTCGTATTCCCGTGTCGGACGAAAAACTGGCTGAGGTGCCGTATTACCACCCGGGAAAGGACTCGCCGGAAGTGAAATACATGCTCGAACGTCGTCAAGCGCTCGGCGGATTTTTGCCGCAACGTCGTCGCAAGAGCGAAAGTTTCACAGCACCCGAATTGTCGACGTTCGAACAAATTACGAAGAGCACGGGCGACCGCGAAATTTCCACAACGATGGCGTTCGTACGCGGCATCAATCTTCTGCTGCGCGACAAGCAGCTCGGTCAGCGCATCGTGCCGATCGTCGCCGATGAAGCGCGCACGTTCGGCATGGAAGGCATGTTCCGTCAGATCGGCATTTATGCGCCGGAGGGCCAGAAATACCGCCCGCAGGACGCCGACCAGTTGATGTATTACCGCGAAGACCAGAAAGGCCAGGTGTTGCAGGAAGGTATCAGCGAACCCGGTGCGGTTTCCGCGTGGATGGCGGCGGCGACGAGTTATTCGATCAGCAACGTGCCGATGCTGCCGTTCTACATTTATTACTCGATGTTCGGTTTCCAGCGCATTGGCGATCTGGCGTGGGCGGCGGGCGATATGCGGGCGCGCGGATTCCTCGTCGGCGGAACGGCCGGACGCACAACGTTGAACGGCGAAGGGCTGCAGCACGAAGATGGCCATTCGCATCTGCTTGCCGGCGCCATTCCGAATTGCCGCGCGTACGATCCCACGTTTGCTTATGAAGTCGCCGTCGTCATGCAGGACGGCGTGCGCCGCATGATGCAAGAGCAAGAGGACTGCTACTACTACGTCACGGTGATGAACGAAAACTACACGCACCCGGAAATGCCGAAAGGTGTGGAAGCCGACATCATCAAGGGCATGTATTTGTTCCGCGACGGCGATGATCCATTACCCGCCGGTTCGCCGACGGCAGCTTCGGAATCCGATAAGCAAGGCAAAGGTGACGTCCCTGAAACCGACGGACCGCCGCCGCAGGAGACGAAGTCGCCCGCCAGAGAATCGGTGAAGAATGGCGGCGAAAAATCAGCGCCCGCGAAGCCGGCGAAAAACAACAAAATCCCGCGTGTGCAATTGCTGGGATCGGGGACGATTTTGCGCGAGGCTATTTCGGCGGCCGAATTGCTGGAGAGTGAATTCGGCGTCGTCTGCGATATTTTCAGCTGTCCGAGTTTCAGTGAACTACGCAAAGACGGCTTCGATTGCGAGCGCTGGAATCGTCTGCATCCGGAAGAAAAGCCGCGCGTTCCGCACGTCACGCAATGCCTGGCCGACAGACCGGGGCCCGTGATCGTCGCGACGGACTACGTGCGCGAATATGGCGATCAAATCCGCGCGTTCATCCCGGATGGTAAAAAGTATACCGTTCTCGGCACCGACGGTTTCGGACGCAGCGATACGCGGGAGAATCTGCGGCGTTTCTTTGAAGTCGATCGCTACTACATCGCACAGGCGGCCATCGCGGCGTTGGCGGCGGAAGGCAAGATGAGCGCGAAAGACGTGGCGCGCGCGATCAAGACGTGGAAGATCGATGGGGAGAAACCGAATCCGCTGACGGTTTGATTCGGTTTTGAGGGAGCGTCAACCATGGTTGACGCTGTGTAAACCATAGGATACATTGCACATGGATGTTGTGCGGACGACGTCATTCGAAAAACGCTTGCTTGGAATTGCTGATACCAGGGCGCGTTCGCGCGTCAATATCGCAGCGCAGCGAATGCGGACCGGAAATTTCGGCGACTCGAAATCCGTTGGGCATGGCGTTAGGGAAGCGCGTATTCGTTATGGGGCGGGTTATCGCATTTACTACACGCGCCGCGGGTCGGAAGTCGTGTTGCTTCTGCTATGCGGCGACAAGCGCACGCAGCAACGCGACATTGCCCACGCGATCATCCTGTCCGAGACCTTGAAAATCTGAATTGGAATTATGGTCATAAAACTTTATCCGTTCGACGCCGCCGACTACATTCGCACACCCGACGACGTCCAGTTTTATCTGGAAGCCGCGCTGGAAGAAAACGATCCCGAATTCTTCCAGATTGCGCTTGGCACCGTCGCACGTTCGCGCGGCATGAAAGCAATCGCGCGGGATGCAAAAAGCACACGCGCCGGCCTGTATAAAGCGCTCAACGGCAAAGGCAATCCGGAATTCGCGACCATTCACCGCGTCCTGAACGCGCTCGGTTATCGATTCGGGTTGCAGCGTCTGCAACCGATCGAGCGAACGAAGAAAGTGGCGCGCCGTCCGGCAAAAAAGTTGGCGGGGAAATCTACGGTCGCCAAACCGGCATCACGCAAATCAACGCAGCGAAAACGCGCGTAAAGAGTCAGCGCGGGCGCGATCTCTTCAGCGCGGGGTTGACGCGATCCAGATCAGCTTGAACGTCATCGGGGCTGCGTTCGTAGACGATTTCACGGCCGAGCGCTTTTCCGGAAAACGCCGTCTTATTCGGCGTCGGCGACAATTCGCATTTCACGCTGTGCACGCCTTCGCCGAGAACCACTTGGATGCGATGCGCATTCTTGCTGAGAACGACGACATCCATCGTCTTGCCACTTTCGGTGATGCGTACTTTGATCTTTTCGATGTCCATGACGGATCCGCTGACCACCTCGCGCGAAGTCTAGCGCGTCAGGCACGATTTCGTCCGATTCCCGGACTCGATTGCAATGCGAAGACCGGCGACAATCGCGCCATGAAAAAAAGAACATTCGATTTCGCCGTCATCGGCGCGGGCTGTTTCGGCGCGTGGTCGGCGCGCGCATTGCTCGACGCCGGTCATTCGGTATCGCTAATCGATGCGTTTGGGGCTGCGCACAGCCGTGCGAGTTCGGGCGGTGAATCGCGCGTCATCCGCATGGGTTACGGCGCCGATGAGTTATATACGCGATGGTCGATGCGTTCGCTCGAGGCGTGGAAAGCGTTCGATGCGCGCTGCGGCCGAACGATTTTTCACGAAACGGGCATGTTGTGGCTCACCGGCAGCGAGGACAAGTACGTCACCGAAACGCAAAAGACGCTCTCGCGCGTCGGCGTGACGCACGAAAAATTATCTACGCGCGATCTCGGCATGAAGTTTCCTCAAATCGCGCTGGACGGCATCGCATGGGCGTTGTGGGAACCGGGAAGTGGCGCGCTGATGGCGCGGCGGTCGGTACAATTATTAGTTGGCGAAAGTATTGAACGCGGACTGGATTTTCGAATTGCCGAAGTCGCGCCACTGTCGTCGCGACGTTTCGACCGTCTTCTTTTGCGCGATGGCTCGGAGATAGCGGCGGGCGCTTATATATTTGCGTGCGGTCCGTGGCTGCCGAAACTATTTCCCGAATTGCTTGTCTCGCGCATTTTTCCCACGCGTCAGGAAATTTTCTTCTTCGCGCCGCCGCCGGGCGATCGATCGTTCGCGCCGCCGGCGATGCCCGCGTGGTTTCATCATCCGGCGCTCGTTTACGGGATTCCGGATTTGGACAATCGTGGTTTCAAAATCAGTGTGGACAAACACGGTCCTGCGTTCGATCCCGATTCGGGTTCTAGACTGCCCAGCGAAGCGGGTCTCGCGGCCGCGCGTACGTATCTTGCCGAACGCTTTCCGAAATTGAAGAACGCGGTGCTGACGGAGAGCCGTGTCTGCCAATACGAAAATACGTCGAATGGCGATTTCATCATCGATCGCCATCCGCAGTTGGACAACGTGATGATCGTCGGCGGCGGATCCGGACACGGCTTCAAACACGGGCCTGCGATCGGCGCGTATGTCGGTGACTTGCTGACGCAGACAAACTTCAAACCCGAACCACGATTTACATTATCGAGCAAAGCGACGACGCAAGCACGAAGCGTTTACTGAAATCCGGGTTTGCCGGCTTGTTCTTTGAATTGCGGCACCCGGGCAAATTTCGTGGGGTCGTAGCCGAAACCGCGAAATTTATCGAGAAGCTTGGCATAGGTGGCGTCGTCCATCGCCGGGTCGCGGGCCAGTATCCAGCCCAATTTGCGGTCGCGTTGGCCGATTAAGGCCCACGAATAATCCGGATCGACCTCCAAAACGAGATAGTCGGCGTGAAATAATCCGAAGAAACGCACACGCCAGAATGCGTTGTTCGTATTGGGCTGCACGACGCCGACCGATCCCATGGTTTTCTCGGAACCGTCGAACGATTTGCGATAGACGTAAGTCGTGTCCATGTTGCCGTCGTCGTTGAGCTTGTAAACATCGCGCGTCGCCACTTTTCCCTTTTCAGCGAAATACGGAATATTGGCGATCACGGACCAAGCGCCCTGATAGCGCTTCAGATCAACGGTGGCGTTCGTGGTGAGTTGCATATCCTTCGCACCTCCATCGCAGGCATACAACGCGGTGCCGACGACAAACCACAATGCGACTGACCATAAAATGCGGCGCTTGCTCATCAGCGTTCCTTGCTTTCGGCGCGAATATGCACTCAGCGGCGTGCACGATCCGTCAAGAGCGAAACGCCGGTTCAATGCACGACTCCTCCGCGTTGCGCGATGGTCGCCTCCATCGCCTGCAGGAGTTCCAGCAGTTCGAGGTCGCCGGGGTTTTTCGCCAGCGCGTCGTGGACCAGCGCCAAATAGCGTTCGGCGTGACGTGTCCAATGCAGTTCATATGGATAACCTTCGCGTTGCATATTCATCTCCCGAATCGTGTTTTCCCTGTGATAACCATCGTAGACAGGGCGATACGAATACGCGTCCGCTGATTTAGCACCTGCCATGTGCTCTATTTGGCAGTTCGGCGTCTCATTCGTGGAGACTGTGTGAAATGCGAGGCTTACTGGGCATTTTTTTGATCCTGCGGCGCTTACAGCTTTAGCTATTTCGCGCGGCGTGCGTTGCTAGGCGCGCCCGCGATTGGTCGATACCGCTTGCGAAAGTTCGGCGAGTCTGGCCTCGACATGGTTGCGCGTCGGCGTGCCTTGCCACACGACGACAAAGCCACTATCAACCGTGCGCGCAGCGTAGGCTACGTGATCGCATTTGCGCTGTGCCTTATCCTGCCAGGTCCGCAAAAAATTCGCGTCGATGTCTGCTGGCGCTGGAAGATACGCGCCGACATACAACGTCGCGTTCTGCACCGAGACGCCTTGCACGATCACGGATTCCATGCGCCGTAACAACAGCAGCGTCATCGGCACGCCGGGGCATAACTGCCCATCATACGCAGACGAGAAATGCATCCCTTCGGGTGGATTGGATTCCACGAAAGCCGCTACCGGGCAGGTCGTCCGGGGAGCCATTCGGCGTTGCTTCACGAATGCGTCGAATCCGCTGAGCACGCTGCGCTTGCGACGCCACATGAAAAGCGGGATCGCAACGGCGACACCTAGTGCTGCGTACATCACCAATTCGTTTCCGTGAGACATAGCGATTCTCGTCTGTCGAATATTTTTTAGTTTTATGACGACGGAGAACAATCAACAATAGTTTGTCCGGAAACTGTCCGAGACTTGTCCCGTTCAACCACCCGCTATTTTTTACAGTGCGTCGGTAAGGCGGCAAGCAAACGATCATGTCGATGGCCGGAATGATCAAATCCAAGTTTGCGGAATGGTCGCGAATTCCATTCGCGCCGCTGCTGGCGAAATGCGTTCTCGTCGTATCACTCTTTTTTCCAATTGTGTTCGGCGTTCTTTATCCCGAGAGAAAGGAGGAAGCCGACGCTTATGCCCATGCGCCGGCTTGCGCGCCGAACACCATGAACTCATCCAAGTGCCGTCTGATTGCCGACGCCGAATTCATCGATGCCGATTGTCAAAACAACACCTTTCCGCATCCGGACGATTTTTGCGAAGCGCAATTCGCAGTGATCGGTCTGAAACGTTTTATCGGTCTTGATCGGCAACGCGTCGAATCTCTGGCTCCGGGTACGCACGTCCGACTCGAGTTATTCCAAACACGACCGACGCGCGCGGAGTTCAATGGACGGTTTGTCATGCAGCGCGGCGCGCCGAAAGAAGCAATAGAAAAACTGAAGGAAGCGTTCGTTGTCTGGATCGGTCTAGGGCTCGCCGCTGCCATTTATCTCTATCGATGGAAGCGTCGCTGAGCTGGTATAAATACGCCGAATGCCTCAATCGACTTTGCTCGCCTCTTCGCTTCCCAGTGCGCCATGTAGCATCGTCCACTGTCCGCGCAACGTTCCATCGCTGGTGATGGCATAAGCGACAACGCCGCACGTAGCCGGACCAAACGTCGCAGCGACGATATTCCCAGTCTGGAAACCGAAACCTTTCGCGTCCGGACCGGTGCGCCAAAGCAACGACAATTTGCTGTCGTCGGATTCGTTCTTGATGAATAGCGCACCCTTGTAGTCAGTCCGATCGACGTTGCGCCCCGCAACGATATAATCGCCGGACACCGGTGCGCCGGTGCTTTGAGCAGGCGTTGCGACCTCGGCGCCGAGTTGCGTGCTGTTCGACATCGCCCAGACGCCATCCAAAACACCGGCCGACATCAATTTGTAAGCGACAACGCCACAGGCAGGATCGCCGTAGCCGGCAACGAGATGACCGCTCTGCAATACGCCGACACCGTGCGTCGTTCCTCCCGAATCCCACGTCAGCGCATAAACATCGCCGCGTTGTTCGATGCGCAGCGCACCTTCGTACAGCCTGCCATCGGGGTTCTTGCCGTGGATGTGATAATTGCCGGCGATGCCAGCGCCCGCTGCTTGCGCGATCAGATGAAACCCGAGCGCCGCGCCGATCAGACTTGCCGTCAGAACGTACCGAATCGCATTCATGTCAATCTCTCCTTGCGTGTGGATGTCGTTCACAGGTCGATAATCGATCACTCGATGACGACATTGGCGGACACCTTCCGGACAACTTACGCCCGAACCCACATCGTTTCTGACAGGGCCCGAACAAGTACGCTCGCAATCTGGACGGGGTGGCTACGAATTGCCACTGTCGCGTCTCCGCAATAAACGGATAGTGAGCGAATCAGGTAAAACGTATCGTCATCTCCACCCCATCAAGGAGAATGGCGATGACGTTTCGCATTTCCGGTTTACCCGCCGAAACAGTTGCGCACTGGTTTACGTTGAGTGACGAAGCACTGGCGCAGGCCGGCGCGGTACATCGCGTCGCCGACGCGAAGCCCGGATTTCCATGCCGCGTCAGTTTGACGGACGCTGCCATCGGCGAAGACGTTTTACTGATCAACTACGAGCATCTTCCGGTCGACTCGCCCTACCGTTCGCGACACGCGATCTATATCCGACGCGATGAAAAGCAGTGCGTGATGATCGATGACGTGCCCTCCATGTTGCGCTCGAGAACATTGTCCGTTCGCGCGTTCGACGAGCAAGGATTGATGGTGGGCGCCGACACCGTCGACGGGAGCGATCTAGAAACCGTCATCGAAAAAATGTTGGCCGATTCGCGTGCACAATTTCTTCACGTGCACTTCGCGGCACCCGGCTGTTATGCGGCGCGCGTCGATCGCAATTGAAAGGGGTGGCGCGCGGCACGATGTAAGGACTACCGGTCGAACCACGTCTATTCGTTGACGAAACAACTTCGGGAATTCTTATGCTGCGTCACTTATTCGCCTCGCTCGTTTTACTCTTCTCCTCGGCATTCGCTGCGAACGCCGCCGAAACAGCGCCTGTGCCTTCCACGCAAACGATCACGCTCGCGGGCGGTTGTTTCTGGTGCATGGAAGCCGTGTTCGACGAATTGAAGGGCGTCACGAACGTCGATTCGGGTTATGCGGGTGGCCATGTCGCAAATCCGAGCTA
Organism: uncultured Rudaea sp.; assembly: GCA_964657965.1. Lineage (GTDB taxonomy): Bacteria > Pseudomonadota > Gammaproteobacteria > Xanthomonadales > Rhodanobacteraceae > Rudaea. The sequence continues at coordinate 40,270 of CAZZWP010000008.1, forward strand.
TGAACAAGTTTCCGAAGGTGATACCGGCCACGCGGAATCGGTGCAGATCACGTTCGATCCGCAAGTCATCAGCCTCGATACCGTATTGAAAGTATTTTTTACGATCCACGATCCGACCACGTTGAACGCCCAGGGCAACGACATCGGCGAGCAGTACCGCTCCGTCGCGTTCTACCGCAATGACGAGCAGAAGGCTGCGATCGAAAAAGCCATCGCCGAGACGGCGGCAAGCGGCATGTGGAGCGGCAAGATCGTCACGCAAGTAGTGCCTTTTACACAATTCTACAAAGCGGAAAATTATCACCAGGAATATTTCGCGATGCATGGCACCGAGCCTTATTGCCAACTGGTGATCGCGCCGAAAGTGGCGAAATTCCGCAAACAGTTCCACGATCAATTGAAGTAAGCGCACGCCGCGTCGCGCAAGCGCCGCCTGAAAATCCCCTTACCGCGCTGGTAAGCTAATGCCATCACGAGCGCGGCGAACCGGTTGTGTCGATTCTGCATATCTACTTTCGCGTCATCGGATTGCTGGCTCCTGAAAAGGGGCTGGCGATCACGCTGACCCTCGCGAACCTCGCGCTCGCCGGCGTATTTTTCCTCGAACCGTGGCTGTTCGGTCACGTTGTCGATTCGCTCGCAGCGAAAGGGCACGCCGACGCTTGGCGCTACATCGGCTGGTGGGCGGCGGTCGGATTCGGCGGCATCATCGCCAACGTGTGGGTGTCGCTACACGCGGATCGCCTCGCGCATCGACGCCGACTCGCCGCGATCTCGCAATTCTTCGCGCACGCCGTAGCATTGCCCCTATCGTTTCATGGCGCGCATCACACCGGCCGTCTGTTGCGCGTCATGCACGGCGGTACCAACAACCTGTTCGCTTTGTGGCTGGGATTTTTTCGCGAGCATCTGGCCACGCTGTTGTCGATCGTCGTCATGGTGCCGCTCGCGCTCATCATGAACTGGAAACTCGCGCTGCTGATGATCGGGCTCATGACGAGTTTCGCCACGTTCAATTCGATCGCGATGCGCCGCACGATGAAAGCGCAAGGCGAAGTCGAAGAATTGCATAGCGCGATCAGCGAACGCGCCGGCGACGTGTTCGGCAATGTGCTCGTCGTGCAAAGTTTCACGCGACTCGCCGGCGAAGTGGCCGCGATCAACGACATGATGAAGCGCGTGCTCGCCGCGCAATATCCCGTACTGCGCGGATGGGCGTGGCTAACCGTCGCCAATCGCGCGGCCAGCACGTTGACGATCGTCGCCATCTTCGCGCTCGGCGCGCAACTCAACGGCAAAGGCGAAATCTCGGTCGGTGCGATTGTCACCTTCGTTGGTTTCGCGATGATGCTGATCGGACGATTGGAACAATTCGCAACCTTCATCTCCGGACTATTTTTCCAGACGCATTCGCTGTCCGACTTTTTCGAAGTGCTCGACACGAAGGAAATTCTCAACGAACCGGACGGCGCGGCGGAATTGCCGTCGGTGCGCGGGCGCGTCGTCTTCGAAAACGTTTCGTTCGGCTACGACGCATCGCATCCGGCGTTGCGCGACCTGAATTTCGAAGTGCCGGCGGGGAGCACCGTCGCCTTGGTGGGCCCGACCGGCGCTGGCAAAACCACGGCGTTGTCGTTGCTCTATCGCACGTACGATCCGAGCGCCGGCCGCATTCTCGTCGACGGCATCGACATCCGTACCGTGAGCCTGACTTCGCTACGCCACAATATCGCCGTCGTGTTTCAAGATCCCGGCCTGTTGTATCGATCGATCGCCGACAATCTACGCGTGGGCGATCCGGACGCATCGCAGGACAAGCTCGAAGCTGCCGCGCGCGCCGCCGAAGCGCACGATTTCATCGTCGTCAAACCCGAAGGCTATGCGACGCTCGTCGCCGAACGCGGGCGTTCGCTTTCCGGCGGCGAGCGTCAACGGTTGGCCATTGCGCGCGCGATGCTCAAAGACGCGCCCATTTTGATTCTCGACGAGGCCACCAGCGCGCTCGACAACGCGACCGAAGTGCGCATCCAGCGCGCGCTCAACGCGGTCATGAAAGGACGCACCACGTTCGTCATCGCACATCGGTTGACGACAGTGCGCAACGCGGAATTGATTCTCGTCATGCGCGGTGGCGAGATCGTCGAGCGTGGTCGCTACGATGAACTCGTTCGACAAGGCGGTTTGTTCGCTGAACTGGCGGGACAAGGCGTTTTCGTCGCCGACGCAGCCAACTCCATCGACTTCGAAGAGAACGCCGCTTTCGCCGATTGAAGTCGCGCACAAGCAGCAGCGCAACCCTGATAAAATTGACTGCCCTCTCCACGACGAATTCGCATGATTTCTGCCGACGAAGCCCTCGAACGCCTGCGTGCCGGAAATCAGCGATTCGTATCGGAGACGCGCAACGGCGATGGCGTCGCGAATGAAACGCGCAGGCGCCAAGTCGCCGCGGCGCAGGAACCGTTCGCGATCATTCTGGGCTGCTCGGATTCACGCGTGCCGGCTGAGATCGTTTTCGATCAGGGCCTCGGCGATTTGTTCGTCATCCGCGTTGCCGGAAATATTGTCGCGCCGTCGCAGATCGGCAGCGTCGAGTTCGGAGCGGCGCGCTTTGGTACACGTCTGGTCGTCGTGCTGGGGCATTCCAATTGCGGGGCGATTACGGCGACGATCGAAGAACTGGGTCGCCGTTCCGAGGAACAATCGCGCAATCTCCGCTCGATTGTCGATCGCGTGCGGCCTTCGGTCGAATCGTTGCTGGCCACCGAGCTTCGGCACGATCACGACGCGCTCGTGCAAGCCGCCGTCCTGGCCAATATTCGCGCGTCGGCGAATCAGCTCCGGCACGGATCGGAAATGCTTGAACAAATGATCCAGAACGACGGATTGCGGGTCGTCGGCGCGGAATATTCGTTGGAAACCGGCGTTGTCAATTTTATGGATGCGCCGTGAGGGCGAATCCCTCCAAAACCTGACAAATCTGACAGTACCGACCGCCGCAACCGCTCCCTATTATTCAGCTGCCACGTTTGCATTCACCCCCTGAATGCCGTGGTCTCGCACGCGCGCTCGGTATCTCGCTACCCAGCGCGCTTTTTTTGCTCAGAATAATTGCGCTTGCGCGGCGGCTTCGTCGGGATCGCGAAAGTTGCTCAAGCCCACGCCGACCAACCGGTATTTCGTCGACGCCGCGAGCGCGACACGTTCGCACAAACTCACCGCGATCGACGTGAATTCGTCGGCCGACTGGGGCGGTAAAGGCGGCGTATGGCTGCGCGTGAGAATGTGGAAATCCGACGTCTTCAATTTCAGTACGACGGTGCGACCGATGCGATCGGTCTTGCGCGTGGCCAGCCATGTCTTCGCGGCGAGCGATCGAATCATCGGTTCGACGTCGCCGATCATGACATCTTGCTCGAACGTATCTTCCGACGAAACCGATTGCACCGGCTGATCGGGATCGACGGCGCGCTCATCGATGCCGACGGCGAGTTCCGCCAAGCGCCGGCCGTACCGACCGAACCGACGTTCGAGTTCGACAACACTATTCGCGCGTAAATCGGCGCAGGTGCGAATCGCCAGCGCCTGCAGTTTCGCTTCCATCACTTTGCCGACGCCGGGAATCTTCGACACGGGCAACGGCGCGAGAAACGCCTCGACTTCGTGCGGACGAATGACGAATTGACCGTTCGGTTTGCGCCAGTCGGATGCGATTTTCGCGAGAAATTTATTCGGCGCGATGCCGGCCGATGCCGTCAAAGACGTTTCATCGGCAATCTGTTGACGTATCGCGTTGGCGACGGCCGTGGCCGATGAAAAATCCGTTTTGGGATGGGTGACATCCAGGTAGGCTTCGTCGAGCGAGAGCGGTTCCACGAGATCCGTATGTCGCGCGAATATTTCGCGGACCTGTCTCGACGCAGCGCGATAACGCGTGAAATCGGGCGGGACGAAAATAGCGTCGGGACATAATCGCTCCGCGCGCACGGCGGGCATCGCCGATCGAATGCCGAACTTGCGCGCCTCGTACGACGCCGCACATACGACCGACCGACTACCGCGCCACGCGACGACAACGGGCTTGCCGCGCAGACTCGCGTCGTCGCGCTGTTCCACGGAGGCGTAAAACGCATCCATGTCGATGTGAACGATTTTGCGCACCGTTCGATTTTACCGCGCGCGCAACGGATTGACGTCGCCGCGATGGCGATGGCGTGTTACGAGTCAACCAACGCCTTCAACTTAGCCGCCTGCTCGGGAAACCATGGACCGTTTGCTTCCAGCGTATCGGCGACGACTTTCTGCGCATCGGCGCGACGGTTCAATGCGAGCAACGCTTTCACGCGATACGTCGCAACATTCAGTCGATTAGCGCCGAACGATTTTTCCGCGGCTTTCTCGAGATACGGCAATGCCTCGGCCGGTTTGTTACGCTTGAGCAAACTCGCGCCGTAGCGGTACGAATAGACGTAATCGTCGGGGTATGCGGCGATCAGTTTCGGCAGCAGGGCATCGATTTCGTCGGTACGATTGGCGCGATCGAGAAAGACGCGAAGATTGTCGGCCAGGTTGCGATCGTGCGCGAAATCGTTGCCGAGCCGGCTTTTCGCGTCGTTGATGGCGCGATCGAGCACTGCTTTTTCCGTGGCGGTGTCGCCGATCGCTTTGTCGAGATCGGCCGTCACGAGAACCGCCGTGCGTTGATCGGCGCATTGCGCCGGCTGCACGAACACTTGTTTGTCGAGTAGCGACGTCATCGCCGGCAGTTGCGCCGTCAATAATTTTTTGCGCCCTGCTTCGGGCATTTTTTCGGTGCAGTCGAGCAACGATTCGAGTACGTAATAGCGATCACATCCCACATTCGCCGCGAGAACTTTTTCGCCGGACGCGACACACGCGGCCGCATCGCTCACCTTAGATGCTTTCTCCATCAGCAAACGCTCGTGCCACATCGACGCCGTGGGATTTTTCGCCGCGGCGGCGCGCTTGTCGGCCGGCAATTTCGCGTACCAGTCGAGGCCTTGCTGAAAATCATTACGCGCCTCGTAGCTGGCGAGGACATCGGCGATCGCCGGAATGGATCCGGCCGTGACTTTTTTCTTCAACGTATCGAGCGCATCGCCACCGCCGAGAATTTTTTCCATCTGCGGATAAAACTTGTCACGCGGCTGTTCGGCGACGATGCGACCAAGCTCGTTGCCATCGGGCTTTAGTACGACGTACATCGGCAGCGCTTTGACGCTGAGCTGGTTCATCCAGCGCGCGCCATCCGGCGAATCGGCATCGACCTCGACGACCACAACGCGCTTTTCCAACGCATCCCACTCAGGGCCGTTCAACACGTGCGTCGCCATGAAGTAGCACGAGTAACACCACTGCGCCTGAAAATCCGCGAAGACAGGGAGATGTTCGCGCTGCGCTTGCTTCAGGGCTGCATCGATCGTCTGCGGTTTAGAACTTTCGGCCGCGTGCAGCGAACCGGCAGCCAGCAATGCAGAAAGGAGAATCGTTTTCATGGCGACTCGCTTTTGGACGTCCAAACGTCGATTGTAGGCGAATTCCTACGCCACGCCGCAAACATTCGCCATCGTCGCGTCACGAGCGCGTATCCATCATCGCCGCATTCACGGAGGACTTGCGATGAACGACCTTTACCGAATCCCGACGCACCGAACCTTACGCCTTCACGAATGGCTGGCATTGCTGGCGATGATGTTCGTTGCCGCCGGCGTGCGCGCCGAATCGGTATACAAATGCCCTGCCGGCGACGTCGTCGCGTATCAATCGAAACCGTGCGCCGACATGTCCGTCGGCTCGGTCATCGATCTCGGACCCGCACCGATCTTTTCGCCATCGCCGCGCTACGCGATTTCGACACCGCGAACCGAAACGAAACTTTCGTCGAAACATGTTGCGCGCGTCGAGCGCCAGCCGGTGAAAGATGCCTTCGAATGCCGTGGCAGCGACGGCACCGTTTTCTATCGGCTCGGCCACTGCCCGCGATCCGTCGGCGGCGATGGCGACAATAAAAACCGTCATGGTTCCAAAACGAATGCTGTGAAAACCGTGAGCGTGTCGGGTCACGCAGTTTCACGCGACGAAGCCTGCGCGGAAATGCGCCGTGCCGGCGCGATCGGTCGCAAGGGTCACGAGTTCGATGAAAGCATCTCGACTTACGATCGCAACCTCGGCAACGATCCCTGCAAATGACGTCGATATTCGCTATCGTTCACTCAAATATTTCTGGAAATAAAGAATGCAAACTTTTCATCGCGCATTGATAGTGACGCTCGCGGCGCTGTTGGCGAATGGTTGCTCTAAAACGCCATCCGCGCCTGCGCCCGATCCCGCCGCCACGGCGAAAACGGATGCCGAAGCGAAAGCTGCGAAGGAACTCGTGCTGTACGAGCAGATGCGCACGGGCGGCAGCGTCGACTTGGCGGCCAATCTCGGCAACGAGATTCTGGCGACGTACCCGAACACCACAGCCGCCGCGCAAGTCCAAAAAACGATCGACGATGTGAACGCGAAGTCCAAGCAGAAGCTCGAGACGCAACGTCTGTCACGTTTGTGGGCATACAACACCGTGCCCGAAGCGGGCGGCACGCAATACAGCGCGGCGATCGCGAGCAAAGAAGCGTTGCCCGGCAACGCACGCATCCGCCTCGTGTTGCGGCAACACCCGACGTGGGGACAAAGCGTTTATCTGTTGCTCGACAACGCCACATTCGATTGCAGCAAAGGGTGCGCGACGCTACCGGTCGCATTCGACGGCGCGCCCGCGCAACGCATGAAAGCGACGATTCCGCCGACGGGCGAACCCGCATTATTCATCGACGACGATAAAGCGTTCATCGCGAAGCTGGAAAAATCGAAACAAGTTTCCGTCGACGTGACCATCAAAGGTGTCGGCCCAAAAACGGAGACGTTCGAAGTCGGCGGTTACGATTCGTCGAAGATGCCGAACAAACCGAAGAAGTGAGCCCGCGCGTCGCTCGTCACACCAATCGCAAATCTCGCGACGGCGTTGATGGAAATATTTGGCCCAGCTGATCCGCGTTGAGCCCCCACATGCGCGAGAAAACGCCGGCCAACGTGCTGCGATAATTGTTGAGCACCGGATAATCGCGGTTCTGCAACAACGTTTCCTGCTTCACCGCCACTTGTTCACCGACGATACGTCCGCCGCCGATCGAACCGCCGAGAATCCAATGCACCGAGCCGTGTCCGTGATCGGTTCCCGCGTTGCCGTTTTCGCGAAACGTGCGTCCGAATTCCGATAGCACGACGACGACGGTATTTTTCCATTCATCGCCGAGGGTTTGCGAGAACGTCTGCAGGCCCGTCCCGAGATCGGAAAGATTATTCGCGAGCTGACCTTGCGCGCCACCTTCGTTGACGTGCGTGTCCCATCCGCCGACGTCGATGAAACCGATTCGATAACGATCGCGCATCAACTCCGCCAGGCGATCGGCTTGCCCGGCGAACCCGCGCGCATTGATCGCGCCGCGATTGGCTTTCGCCATCTCACTGCTGAATTCCTGCGCGACTTCGCTGCGCAACTGCAATCCCGAACTCACCGCCGGTTGCAGTTTCGACCCACGATACATATCGACGAGGATGGCCGACTGACGATCGTCGAAACCCGCTTTGCCGACATTGCGCAGCGAGATGTTCGCGATGTCCTTGCCGCCTTGCATGCTCAACGGCAGCGCGTCGGTAAATGCGATCGGTTTGCCTTTGCCTTGCAACACGCCCGACAGGCGCGCGAGAAATCCAGAATTAAACGCGTGTTGTTGCGGCGGCAGCCCCAGTTCGATGTTGTCCTGCGTTTCGAAATGGCTGCGCGACAAATCTTCCGTGCCCGCGAACGGAACGAAGGCGACGTTTTTGGCCGCGTACATCGATCCGATCGAATCGCGCAATGCAGGCGCCAACGCCCAATTCGCGTCGAGCGCGATCGCGCCTGTCGCGTTGTTCGGATCGGGTTTGGCGATGGCGATCTTAGGCCGCGATTCGTAATAAAAATCGCTTGAGTACGGAATCAGCATGTTCGCGCAGTCGTAACCGCCGCGCAGGAACACGAACAGGAATCGCGGCGTCGAGGTCGGCGCGGCGAACAATTTCCCGGCAAGCCCGAGTGCGGGCAGTGCGGCGATGGTCGACAGAAAATGGCGTCGTTGCATAAGTGTGATTAGTGGTAGTTGAATTCGGGTGACGACAACAAAAACGTATTCCATTCGACGGGCGATTTCGCTTTGTCGAGCGCAGCCATCGACGTCGGCGACAGATACGGCTGCATGGTCCGCGCAAATAATCCTTCCGGCAGATTCGGCGGCGTTTGCTTGGAGTTCGCATCGATTTTATCGGCGCGCCCGGCACCGATCGCGCGCGCGATTTCGAAACGGCGGCTCATTTGTCCCGAGCTGGCCCAGCCGCTTTCGGTGAGCGCGTAACCGTCCGGACTTTGATGTCCGAACGGCAATTCGCCCTGCGTGTTCAACCAGTTCACGGCGACATCGGTGTCCATGTCGGTCGAACCGTCGTACGCGAAGCGCAACGCCGACACGACGTAATGCATCGGATCCTTGAATTTGTTGCCGAGCGACGCGGTGAACGATGTCGATTCGAACATCGTGCGCAATGTCTCGGCGATATCGCCGTCGCTACGCTGAAATGTTTTCGCCATCGCGTCGACGAGATCTTTCGGCGGTTGATCGGCGACGAAATACTCCGCCAGTTTCTGCGACACGAAATGCGCGCACGCCGGCTGACGCACGAGGATGTCGACGGCCTTTTTCACTTCGTCGAATCCGCTGCCGCGAATCGATTCGCCGAGCAGCACCTTGTTACCGAAATCGTGACGCGCGGGGAAAAACGCCGCGTCGCTGTCGCCGACTGGTTGCGGCGCGAATTTTCCACCGCGAGCAAGCCGCGGCTGCAGTTCCACGCTCACACCCGTGAGCACGCGCGCCAGTTCCTGCACGTCTTTCTGCGTATAGCCGGCATCGACGCCGAGCGTGTGCAATTCCATCAATTCGCGCGCGTAATTTTCGTTGATGTGACCGTTCGCATTGCGCGCGTTGTCGAGGTAGACGAGCATCGCCGGATGGATGATCGTCGCCATCACCAGATCGCGAAACTTGCCCATCGCGTGCGGGCGGATCGCGCGTTCCGCGTAATCGGAAACCAGCCACGCCTCCGGACCTTTACGCGCGAACACGGTGAAATGGTTCAGCCAGAACCACGTCATCTGTTCTTTCAATTGCGCAGGCGAATAGACGGCGCGCAATAACTCGCGATTGATTTCCTGACGTACGAGATCGGCACCTTCGCGCACATAGTCTTTGCGCCGCTCCATCGCCGCTTCGGTTTTGCCGTCGGCTTTCATTTCCTGACGATGCGTGGAGTAATCCTGAATCGTCTTGGCGAGATTGACATGCGCGATCGGCATCGCGTCGATCTTCGCTTTTACAGACGGCGGCAGCGATTCGTCGCGCGCATTCAACTGGAATTCGAGGAACTTCGTTTTACCGAGCTGTTGGAATCGCGCGATGGTTTCGGAATCGATGCCATAGGTGACGCGGTCGAGCCACAACGCGTCTTCGCGGCTGAGTGGCTTGACGTTATCGGCGTGCGCTGCGAATGCCGTCAGCGCGACGCTGAACATCAAGGTAGATTTAGCGAATGAAAAGTTCTTGGACATGCTATCTAGAACGCGCCAGTCGTTTAGCCGATGACACGCGACGCGGGTCGTGGCTGTATTCTCGTACGACTTTACAATGAGTTACGCAACGTTTTCCTAAACTTCTATGAGCGAAACCGAGAGTTTGCGCCCGCGCATCGCCGAACTGGCCGATCAATGCGTTAAATGCGGGTTATGCGTGCCGCTTTGCCCGACCTACCGCATTGCGAATACCGAGGCGGAGTCACCGCGCGGACGCATCGCGTTCGCGCAAGCGTTGGCGAGCGGCGCGATCGAACCAAGCACGGCATTGATCGATCATCTTGATCATTGCCTCGCCTGCATGACGTGCGCACGCGTGTGTCCTTCGCATGTTCATTACGGCGAACTGATCGTCGCAACGCGCCATTTGCTTCGCGAGAGCGCGGGCACGACAGTGTCACGGTGGATGGAACGGTTGGTTCGCTATCCGGCACTTCTGCGATGGATGCTTCGCATTGCAAACGCGCCGATCATCCGTGCGATCGTGACCGCGCGCATCGTGCGCGAGGCGCCGCGAATTCCCGCCATACCGACACTCGCGCCAATGAAAACGGTATCGCCATCGCGCGGTCGTGTGGGACTGTTTCTCGGCTGCGTCGCATCGATCGCCGATCGCGATGTGCACGCAAGCGCCGAACGATTGCTGATGGCGTTGGGATACGACGTTATTATCCCGCGCGCACAAGGTTGTTGCGGCGCGCTATCACTGCACAACGGCGATCTAAAGGGTTGCGCGACTACTAGTGTGCCGACGCGCCGGGCATTCGTCGATGCGGGTGTCGACACCGTGCTTGTTTCCGCATCAGGATGCTTCGGTACTTTGCGTGATCACGTACTGAAGGATTCCACTTGTCGTGTGCGAGAAATCCACGAATTTCTACAAAGCGATTTGGACATCGGTCAACTGAACTTCAAGCCGCTAGCGAAACGCGTTGCGTTACACACGCCGTGCACGCAAGCGAACGTCGCGCGCGCAGACGAGTCGATTTTCCGATTGTTGACGAGAATTCCTGGCATAGACATTGTCAAACTGCCGCAGGAACCGCGCTGTTGCGGCGCGGCCGGCGATTATTTTTTGCGTCAACCGCCGATGGCGGATGCGCTGCGATCGCAGAAATTGGAGCAGACGCTGGCGATCGAGCCCGATATGCTCGCCACGAGCAACGTCGGTTGTCGTGTTTTCCTCGGTAATGGATTGAATCAGAGATCGCGATCGATCGATGTCACGCATCCGATTGTCTTATTGGCACGGCAGCTTCAGAATTGACGCATGTTCACTCGACGTTTATCACTGATCGACCGCGTTCTCGAAGAAGCCGACCGTGCGCTATCCACCGCGTTTGGCTCGACACAACAATCCGAACGCGCGTCGCCGGCTATGGGTATCGCGGAAGCCGATCTAGACGAAGCAGATCGTCGCAATGCGGCGGGTTTGATGCGCGTGAATCACACCGGCGAAGTCTGCGCGCAAGCGTTGTATTCCGGACAAGCCGCAGTCGCGCGCGATGCAGCGACGCGTTCGCAGTTGCTGGAAGCCGCGCAGGAAGAAACCGATCATCTCGCGTGGTGTGCGGATCGGCTGGACGCGTTGCAAAGTCGGCCGAGCTTGCTCAATCCGTTGTGGTATGCGGGAAGTTTTGCGATCGGTGCGGCCGCGGCGTTGATCAGCGACAGAGTAAGCTTGGGTTTCGTCGTCGAGACCGAGCGACAGGTCGAAGCGCATCTCGGCGAGCATTTGCAGAAACTTCCC
>CAZZWP010000009.1:0-18067 GCA_964657965.1 uncultured Rudaea sp.
AGGCATTTTTTTCATGCGCAACATCCTAGCAGTTGCATCTTTGAATCGCTCGATCACGGCCCCATAAGGTATTCTTCGGATCGACATTGATGGATCGATTGATGGATAGCCGGGACATTCACGACACCATTCGCGCCGTCGCTTATCGCGACGGTGTGTTGAAACTTCTCGACCAGCGCAAATTGCCGGGGAGTGAAACGTACATCGAATGCCGCAGCGCGGCTGACGTTGCTACGGCGATTCGGGATCTTGTCGTTCGTGGCGCACCCGCCATCGGCATCGCTGCGGCATGGGGTCTGGCGCTCGAGGCGCGCAACATGCGCGATCGCGTCGTGTCGGTTGATGGCATCGAAGAACGCGTCAAGATCAATGACGCGTCCTCCAAACTCACCGGTTACGAACGAACCGGGCCTTCGCTGAAACGGCTCGACTCGACGATCGTACAGCTGAATGCGGCGCGTCCGACGGCGGTGAATCTCGCATGGGCGCTTGCGCGCATGCGCAGTGTTCTCGAACGTGTGCCGGAGAATGCGATCGTCGCCGCGCTGGAGTCCGAAGCGCAGGCGATTCAGGACGAAGACCTCGCTGCGAATCGGCACATGGGTCAACTCGGTGCCGACTTGATCGCGCCCGGGAGCAGCGTGATGACTCACTGCAATACCGGCTCACTGGCGACGGCAGGTTATGGCACTGCGCTCGGCGTCATTCGCGCGGGCGTGACGAGCGGAAAAATCAAACAGGTCTATGCCGGCGAAACGCGGCCGTGGTTGCAAGGCGCGCGGCTGACGATGTGGGAGCTCGTGCGCGATAAAATTCCGGCAAAGCTCATCGCCGATTCTGCCGCGGCGCATCTGATGAAGACCGGCGCAGTAAAATGGGTGATCGTCGGTGCCGATCGCATCGCCGCGAACGGCGACACGGCGAACAAAATCGGCACACATCAACTCGCCATCGTCGCAAAACATCATCGTGTGAAGTTTATGGTCGTTGCGCCGTCATCGACAGTCGACTTGGCGACGCCGAACGGCGATCAGATCGAAATCGAGTTGCGTCATCCGGATGAACTGTTCGGTGTCGGCGCGAGTGCGCGTCATGTCGTCGAAGGCGCTGAGGCTTGGAATCCGGTATTCGACGTGACACCGGCCGACCTCATCGACGCCATCGTCACCGAGCGGGGTGTTATCGAGCACCCGACAGCGGAAAGAATGAAGTCGATGTTCGGGTGAAGAAATCCTGTCGTGAAGAAATCTAGCTTTAAACAGCTGTTGACGTTTTGTATCGGCGGCTTTATCGGCTTCATCGTCGACGCCGGTGTGCTGCAGTTGCTGGTTTGGGCACTGCATTGGGATCGCTATAGCGGGCGCATCATCTCTTTTCTCTGCGCAGCGACCGCCACGTGGATTTTCAACCGCAGCTTTACGTTCAAGGGTCCGCGACGACACGGAATTTTCGTCGAATGGATGCAATATGTTTTCGCGATGAGCGGCGGTTTCCTGTGCAACTTCGCCGCGTATTCGGCACTAGTATACTTTTTCAATCTCGACAAACAATGGCTCATTCTCGCCGTCGGCGCGGGCTCGCTGGCGGGCCTCGGCGTTAACTACACAGCCTCGCGTTACTGGGTTTATCGGCGTCCGAAAACGCCCCCGCAGAGCTAGTTTTTCGTAGTTGCTCTCATGCGCGTTTCGTCATCGCCAAGTCGCTGAAAAACGGGGCCTTTTTATGGGGCTTTAAGCATCCCGATGTGGTAGAATTTCGTGGTTAAACCGGGACTTCGCGGAACGCCATGCCTGGCGTCGATCCGCATCGGAAAATCACCAGGAAGAAGATCGAATGGCGGAACTGGCCAAAGAAATTATTCGCGTCAATATCGAAGACGAAATGCGGCAGAGTTACCTCGATTACGCCATGAGCGTCATCGTCGGCCGCGCCCTTCCTGATGTACGCGACGGGCTGAAACCCGTGCATCGCCGCGTTCTGTTCGGCATGCAGGAAAACAACAACGTCTGGAACCGCGCTTACGTGAAATGCGCGCGCGTCGTCGGCGACGTGATGGGTAAATACCATCCGCATGGAGACTCCTCGATCTACGACGCGCTCGTGCGCATGGCGCAGGATTTCTCGCTGCGTTATCCGCTCATCGATGGCCAAGGCAACTTCGGATCGGTCGACGGCGACGCCGCCGCGGCGATGCGTTACACGGAATGCCGTTTACAGCGATTGGCAGCTAGCCTGCTTGCCGATATCGATAAAGAAACTGTCGATTTCGTTCCCAACTACGATGAGAAAGAGCAAGAACCGAGCGCGCTGCCCGCGCGTGTGCCGAATCTTTTGATCAACGGCTCCGCGGGCATCGCCGTCGGTATGGCGACGAATATTCCGCCGCATAACCTGACCGAAGTCATCGACGCGACGATCGCATTGATCGACGATCCGTCGATTGGCCTCGATGTCTTGATGCAGCATATTCCCGGCCCTGATTTTCCGACCGGCGGCATCATCAACGGCGCTGCGGGCATTCTCGAAGCGTATCGCACCGGCCGTGGCCGCATTCTCGTTCGCGCAAAAGCCAATATCGAAACCGAAGACAACGGTCGCGAGACGATCATCGTCACCGAGTTGCCGTATCAGGTGAACAAGGCGCGGCTGATCGAAAAGATCGCCGAGCTGCATAAAGAAAAATTGATCGAAGGCATTTCGCCGGACGGTTTGCGCGACGAATCCGATAAAGACGGCATGCGCATCGTTATCGAAGTCCGCAAAGACACGATGGCCGAAGTGCTGCTCAACAATCTTTATCAGCAGACACAGTTGCAAGTGACGTTCGGCATCAACACGGTGGCACTCGTCGACGGCCAGCCGCGATTGCTGACGTTGAAGGAAGTGCTCGAAGCGTTTATTCGGCATCGCCGCGAAGTGGTCACGCGCCGGACGATTTTCGATCTGCGCAAAGCGCGCGATCGCGCTCACATTTTAGAAGGGTTGACTGTCGCGCTGGCGAACATCGACACGATGATCGAAGTCATCCGCACCTCACAGACGCCGCAGATCGCGCGCGAGCGGTTGCTCGAGCGCACCTGGGAAGCCGGCGCCGTGCGCGCTTTGCTGTCTGCGTCGGGCGCGGGGCTTACGCGCCCGGAATCGTTGCAGCCCGAATACGGATTGTTCGACGAAGGCTATCGCTTGTCCGAAGCGCAGGCGAAAGAAATTCTCGAGATGCGCCTGAACCGCCTGACCGGTTTGGAGCAGGAAAAATTATCCGAAGAATATCGCGACCTGCTCACGACGATCACGTATCTGATCTCGATCCTCGAAAATCCGGACAAGCTGCTCAAGGTCATTCGCGACGAACTCCTCGAACTGCGTGCGGATTTCGGCGACGAACGTCGCACCGTCATCCAGCGCAGTCAGGAAGATCTGGACGTGCTCGATTTGATCGAGCCCGAAGATGTCGTCGTTACGCTATCGCATGCGGGTTATGCGAAACGGCAGCCGGTCAGTATTTATCGCGCGCAAAAACGCGGCGGTAAAGGCCGTATGGCGACGGCGATCAAGGAAGAAGACTTCGTCGAAAAATTATGGATCGCCAACACGCACGATACGCTGCTCGCGTTCACGAGCACCGGCCGTGTACTTTGGATGAAAGTATACAAAATACCGGATGCCGGACCGGGTTCTCGCGGCAAGCCGATCGTGAATCTGTTGCCGCTGGAAGCCGATGAGAAAGTACAAGCGTTGTTGCCCGTGCGTGAATTCCCGGACGATCGTTACGTCTTTTTCGCCACGCGCAACGGCACGGTGAAGAAAACGCCGCTGAGCGACTATTCGCGTCCACGCACGAACGGCATTCGCGCGATCGATCTCGATGAAGACGACGGACTCGTGAATGTCGCGATCACCGACGGCACGCGCGATGTGTTTCTTTTCGCGAGCAACGGAAAAGCGGTGCGTTTCGCCGAAGACAATGTACGCCCGATGGGGCGCGTCGCGCATGGCGTGCGTGGCATCCGCCTCACGGATAAGGCGCACGTCGTATCGATGATCGTCGCGGAAGGCGAGGGCGATATTCTCACGGCCACCGCACGCGGATTCGGTAAACGTACGGAACTGAGCGAGTATCCTCGCAAAGGCCGCGGCACGCAGGGCGTGATCGCAATCCAATGTTCGGATCGCAATGGTTCGCTGGTTGGTGCCGTGCAATTGGACAATGCGCATGGTCTCATGCTGATCTCGAATCAGGGAACGCTGGTGCGCACACGTGCGTCAGAAATTGCGCGCGTCGGCCGCAACACGCAAGGCGTCACGCTGATCCGTTTGCCGCAAGAGGAAAATCTGGTCGGCGTCGTTCGCCTGGAAGAATCGATTGGCGGCGACGAGCCGGACATCGATGCGGCTTCCGATCCTGCAACGAATGGCGATGCGCCTGTCACGCCACCGGAAGTATGATCGAGCGAGCGCTTAATGTGACGCGGTAATTTTCTTGAGCGCCTCGATTTCGTCGAGGCGATCCTTCGCATTGCCGGTCAGTGGATGTTTCTCGCCGAGCTTGGCCAGTTGCCGGTCGTACGCCGACTTCGCGAGCGTCTCGCCGTCGGCAATTCGACCGGCTTGTGCTTCCGCGAGCGCAAGCACACTTTCCGTATTGACCACGAATGCGTTGTCCGGCGCTAAATTGGCTTTGCGTAATTTCAACGCGGTTTCGATGAGGGGTATTGCTTCGTTCGCGCGTCCGGCAAGCATCAGCGCTTGCGCGTAAGTGATCGCCGCGTAACTGATCGACGGATTTTCAGGTGACAGTGTCTGCGCGCCGGCCCATGCGCGAGCGCCGTAGCCGAGCGCCGCGTTCGCATCTTTCTGCTGCACGCTGCGCCATGTCATCGTGCTCAGCGTTCCGACGACGCTAAAATGATTTTCGCCCATGAGATCGATTTTCATTTTCAGCGCTTCGTCGAATTTTCTCGAAGCGTCGGCGTAATCGCCTTGATCGTCGAGCATGCCCGCCAAATTTCCAATCGCTTGCGCGAGCAACGGGCTTCCATTCGGATACGCGGCGCGGAGCATATCGATGCAGGCGTTTATCGTTTTGAGCGCTTCCGGTAATTCGTCGGTTTCTTCCGCGACCGCAAGATCGTTCATCGTCGACGCGCGCCTATCGAGCGCGGTCAATGGAAGTTCGTCCAGCGAGCATTTCAGCCAGCGTTTCGCCGCCGTCATGTTGTTGCGTTTTATTTCCAGCAGCCCCAATTCGGCGGCGCTTTCGCCACGTTGCAAGGCAGAGCCATGATCGATCGCGCCTGCGCGTGCGAGCGTCAGAATCCGTTCGGCCGCATCGAACTCACCGCGATTGCTGTACACGTTCGCCAGCGCGCTTTGTGCGTCGATCGTGACGGCGGCCAACTGGGATTTTTCTGCGATGGATAACCCGATGGTTCCGCTTTTCAGCGCGTTGTCCAAATCGCCGACGGTGCCGTACGCGCGTGCGAGCGTCAGTTCAGTTTCCGCGAGCGTTTGCGGATCGTCGGCCAATACGCGCTCGGCGTTGTGACGCGCCGTGTCAAGGATGTCGCCCAGCTTCGCGTTGCGACCGAGACTGCTGTGATCGGCCGTGCCAAGCATGTCCTGCAAAAACCCGTTGATACGTTCGGCGCGATCGCGCGCCAGCGTCGCCTCGTGCGCTTGCCACAACGCAAAGGCGAGACCGACGAGCAACGCGAGTAACGCGGTCGCCGCAAGCGATACGCCAAAACGATGGCGACGTACGAATCGCGTCGCACGTTCTCCAAAAGTCGGTTCGCGCGCGAGCACTTGCACGCCGTTGAGCCAGCGTTGCAAGTCTTCCGCGAAAGCAGCACACGATGCGTAGCGATCGGCGGGACGTTTCTCCATCGCCTTGAGAATGACCGCGTCGAGATCGCGACGATTGCCGCCGATGCGCTGCGCACGCATGCGCTGGCTCGGGCGCACCGGATCGGTGTCGCAAATGATGCGCTCGATGGCGGCGGGGCGTGTTTCTTCGATGCGATACGGTCGCTCGCCGGTCGTCAGTTCGTACAGCAGCACGCCAAGCGAATAAATATCCGAACCGGTTCCGACCGGCTCGCCACGCACTTGTTCCGGACTCGCATATTCCGGCGTCAACGGGCCGAGGCCGGTGCGCGTGTCGGCCGCTACGCTGCCATCGAGAAGTTTCGCGATGCCGAAATCGAGCAACTTGGGTTCGTCGTGCGCATCGACGAGGACGTTGCCGGGTTTGATATCGCGATGCACGACGAGCTGCGAATGCGCCAACTGAACGGCGTCGAGGATTTTGCGGAAAAGTTCGATGCGCGCGCGAAGATCGAGTTGACGATCGTGCACGTAGCGCGTGATCGGAAGTCCTTCGACGTATTCCATGACGAGATACGGCGCGCCGTTGGCGTCTTGTCCGACATCGAGCAGGCTCGCGACGTTCGGATGGCTCAGCGCGCCGAGAATGCGTTGTTCCAACGCGAATCGCGTGCGCAAATCGCCGGCATCGAATAACAGCAGCTTGATGGCGACGGGCTTGGCGAATGCGCGATCGGCGCGTTCGGCGCGGTAGACGGTGCCCATACCGCCGCTGCCGATCAGCGCGGTGAGCCGATACGATCCCAATGTTTCTCCGACGCGATTGCCGGATTCGCTGACGGGCCGTGAAAGAAATCGCCCGCGTCCAGATCGGCTTTGATCAACGCGTCGACGTCAGCACGAAGCGATCGATCGTCTTTGCATTCGATATCGAGAAATGTTTTTCGCTGGACGTCGTCCAAGGCAATGGCTTGCTCGAATAACGCGATCGTGCGACGTGGGTTCGTCATCCGGCCGCGTCCGGCTGGGGTATTTCGAGTGCGTGATAAAGCCAGGCGCGCGCCGTACGGAAATCGCGGGCGAGTGTCGCGCGCGAGATGTCGAGAACGGTGGCGATTTCGTCGAAGTCGAGTCCGCCGAATGCCCGCAGTTCGATGACGCGTGCTTTGCGCTCGTCGATTTCTTCCAATGCGTGCAACGCCTGATCGAGCGCGAGCAAATCGAGGTTCTGGCGCGGATCGGGCGGATCAACGGACGATAACGTGATGCGTTCGCCGCCATCGCGCTTGTCGGCGCGGCGATGACGTTCGTGATCGACGAGGATTTGCCGCATCGCGCGCGCGGCGATCGCGAAGAAATGCGCGCGATCGTTTGAATCCGGCGGCGTTCCATCGGTCAATTTCAGGAACGCTTCGTGGACGAGATCGGTCGGCATCAGCGTGTGGCCGGCGCGATCGCCGGCCAGCTGCCGCCGAGCGATCGCCCGCAATTGCGCGTAGACGAGCGGCATCAGCTGAGCGGCCGCCGCCTCGTCGCCCTCGCGCCATCGTCGCAACAGCGCTGTGATCGGTTCGGGTGCCGGACCGCCCACAGACATCCCCCTTATCGACCCGAATAATTCGCTATTTCAGCGCGTCGAGCATCGCGTCGGCGGCCGAGACCTTGAATTCGCCCGGCGCTTCGACGTGCAACTGCTTGACCACGCCATCGTCCGCATACAGTGCAAATCGCTTGCCGCGCATGCCCAATCCGAATGCCGTGCCATCCATTTCCAGACCTAACGCTTTGGTGAAAGCGCCGTTGCCGTCGGCAAGCATCCACAGGCCCTCGGGCACGTGCTGATCTTTGGCCCACGCGTTCATGACGAACGCGTCGTTGACGGCGATGCACGCCACGTCGACGCCTTTCTTTTTGAAGTCCTCGAACTTGTCGACGTAGCCAGGCAAATGTTTGGCCGAACAGGTCGGTGTGAACGCGCCGGGGACGGAAAACAGGACGACTTTTTTGCCTTTGAAAATCTCGTCGGTATTAATGGCTTGGACGCCGTCCTTGAGATAGTTGAGCGTCGTGTTCGGGATGCGGTCGCCTACTTTGATCGTCATGCGATGTCTCCTAATGATGGGGCAAATTCGTGGCTGGCTGGATGCTGAATGACAGTGGTTAAAACGAATTCTCGCACACTTGAAAACCCCGTCCGTGAACTCATTTTTGCGCGCATACGGACCGTCTGTCCGGGCTGCTTTGGAGATATCTTATGACGATTACCCGTTACTACCCATGGGCGCAGAATCAGCACTTCCAGGATGAGATCAAGCAGGTTTTCAACCGTTTTATGGGCGAGGACGATACCGATCAGTCGAACGTGGTCACCAGCCAGTGGACGCCGCGGGTCGATATAAAAGAGGCGCCTGATCGTTTCGTGATCTTCGCCGATGTCCCTGGCGTCGATCCGAACGAGATCGAAGTCCATATGGACAAGGGCATTCTGTCGATCAAGGGCGAGCGCAAGTCCGAGACGAAGACGGAGAACGAAAAGCTGACGCGTGTCGAGCGTTCGTACGGCGCGTTCTATCGCCGTTTTGCGCTGCCGGACAGCGCCAATGCCGAAGGCATCAGCGCCACCGGCAAGCACGGCGTGCTGGAAATCTCGATTCCGAAGAAACCGGAAACTACGCCGCGTCGTATCGCCGTTTCTCATTAAGAGTTCTACATGTTCAGCGGCCCGCGGTTGTTTGCTCGACCGCGGGCTTTGCTTTTGCGTGCGTAACGCACATCATTAAGGAAATTCAAGCGCAGCGACTATGCAATTCAAGGATTACTACGAAATTCTCGGCGTGAAGCCCGAAGCCAGCGACGCGGAAATCAAATCCGCATATCGCAAACTGGCGCGCAAATTTCATCCGGACGTGAGCAAAGAATCCGGTGCCGAGGAAAAATTCAAATCGGTCAACGAAGCGTACGAGGCGCTGAAAGATCCGGCGAAGCGTCGCGCTTACGATCAGCTCAAGGCCAATGGATATCGCCCCGGCGACGATTTCCAACCACCGCCGCACTTCGGCGACGGCGCGGATTTCGATTTTTCGAACATTCGCGGCGAAGGGGATTTCAGCGATTTCTTCGAATCGCTGTTCGGCCGCGGTGGCGCGCGCGCCGGTCGTCCGGCGGGTCCGCGACGCGGTCAGGATGTTCAGGCGCGTATCGAGATTCCGCTGAGCGTCGCTTACAGCGGTGGGCGGGAGCGCATCAGCTTGCGCGATGGTTCCGGCGATCGCACGCTCGAGGTAAAAATTCCCGCAGGCATTCTACCGGGGCAGCAAATTCGTTTGTCGGGGCAGGGCTCGTCCGGTGCGAGCGGGGGACCGGCGGGGGATCTGCTGTTGGAAGTCGGCATTCAAACCGATTCGCGTTTCCATCTCGATGGGCGGAACATCATCACGACGCTCCCGATTGCGCCGTGGGAAGCCGCACTCGGAGCGACGGTCGAGGTGCCGACGTTGGGTGGCGAAGTAGAACTGAAAATTCCTGCCGGCTCTAACAGCGGCAAACGCATGCGGTTGCGCGGGCGTGGTATGCCCGGGAAAACGCCGGGTGATCAAATCGTCACGCTGGAAATACGCGCACCCGCCGCGGAGACCGATGCGCAGAGAAAACTCTACGAACAGATGTCGAAGACCTTCGACTGGAATCCGCGCCGGGTAACCACGTAAAACCGCTTTTATTTACGCGGCAGGCAACAGCTTGCCGATCGTCTCGGCCAGCTCGCCTTCGTTGACGGGTTTTGTGACGTACGCTTTGGCGCCTTGACGCATCCCCCACACGCGATCGGTTTCCTGATCTTTCGTCGTCACCAGCACAATGGGGATATGGCTGGTTTTCGTGTCTTTCGCGATCGTACGCGTGGCCTGGAATCCGTTGAGATTCGGCATGACCACATCCATCAAGATCAAATCCGGCACTTCGCGCTTTGCGACTTCGACGCCAGCGGCTCCATCCTCGGCGGTGATCGTCTGATGCCCCAATTTCTCGACGATGCGTTTCAAACTGACAAGCTGAGACGGCGAATCGTCGACGATCAGAATACGCGCCATACAGTTCCTGTTCACGGATCAGATCATCGCATTCTAAGGCTGCCGCGCCAGAAGGCAACAGGCGTTCGCGTTATGCAGGTTTAAGCTTCAGGTGAACACGCAGGATGAAATTTAATTCTCTGACACGGCAGCCAGTTGCCGTGAATTGCTCGTCCAGAATCGAGGGTGATGGTTACCCGATTTTGACGACCGTTCGTCCGAACGATGCACCGCTCGTCATGCTGTCGAAGACAGAAGGCAACTCCTCGAGGCCAACTTCGCGTGTCGCGATGCGATCGAGATGCGCCGGTTTCCAGTCCGAAGCCAGATGCTTCCAGATTTCGTCACGGATATTGCGCGCGGTTCCCGCGGAAGCGATACCGAGCAAACTGATGCCGCGCAGAATGAAGGGCATCACTGTCGTCTGCAGTTCAATCGCGGCCGCATTGCCGCAGCTCGCGATATTTCCGTAGGGATGAATGACGCGCGTCAATCCGGCGAGCATATCCCCGCCGACATTGTCGATCGCGCCGGCCCACTTGCTCGTTTCCAGCGGACGACGGCCCCAATATAAATCGTTTGTCGATATACATTGTTTCGCGCCGAGTGCGATCAGATCATCGAACCGCTCGATCTTTCCGCTGATTGCATGCGCTTCGAACCCGGCCTTGCTGAGAATGTCGATGGCGAGTGATCCGACGCCACCCGTCGCACCGGTAACGACGATCGGTCCCATCCCAGGCACCTGGCCGTTTTGCGTCATACGATAAAGCGATAGCGCGGCGGTAAAGCCTGCCGTGCCGATGATCATCGCGTCGCGCAGCGAAAGACCTTGCGGCAACGGGATCGTCCATTTCGATTCCAGTCGTGCGTATTCCGCGTAACCGCCATCGTGCGTTTCCGAAAGACCGCTGCCGGTGCAGAGAACCTCATCACCTTCTTTAAAAGTGGGATCAGTGGATGAGACGACTGTGCCGGATACGTCGATCCCACCATTGAGCGGCGACTGACGAAGAATTTTTCCTTTGCCGGAGCCTGCGAGCGCGTCTTTGAAATTGACGCTGGAGTAGGCGACTTTGATAACGACTTCGCCGGGCGACAAATCATCGACGCGCATTTCCTCTATGCCAGCGCGGTAGGAGCTTTTGTCGGCGTGGATGCGGAAGGCTTTGAAGGAATTCTTAGCACTCATGAGTGTGCGTTCTCCCTGTGCTTGTCATTCCAGCGAAAGCTGGAATCCAGATCTTAGTGAAGCGAATCGAATAAGTCCTGCCAATTCGAATTATCCTCTTCGATCAACTCGATTTTCCAACTACGTTTCCACGCTTTGATGGCTTTCTCTCGTTTGATTGCTGTGTCGACGTGCTGATGTGTTTCGAACCAAACGAGCGTGTTTACCTTGTACTTCTTCGTGAATCCTTCCGCGAGACTTTCACGATGTTGCCAGATGCGCTTAACTAAGTCGGATGTAATACCAACGTAAAGCGTACCGCGCCAACCGCTGGCGAGAATGTAGACGTAATACTGTTTCAAACGCGTACGAGCTAGATTCCAGCTTTCGCTGGAATGACAAACGTTAATTCACCTTGTGAATCGATCGCTTGTCGACCGACAGCGCCGCCTCATGCACCGCTTCGCTCAACGTCGGATGCGCGTGCACGATACGCGCGAGATCTTCCGCAGAGCCATGGAATTCCATTGCGACGACGGCTTCCGAAATCAGTTCTGAGACTTCCGGTCCGATCATGTGGACACCGAGGATACGGTCCGTTTCCGCGTGCGCGATTACTTTGACTTGTCCCACCGCATCGTTCATTGCAACGGCGCGGCCGACGGCAGCGAACGGGAACGTGCCGATCTTGTACGGGACGTCGGCGGCCTTGAGTTCTTCTTCGGTCTTGCCGGCCCACGCGATTTCGGGTTCGGTGTAGATCACCCAAGGAATCGTGTCGTAATTGACGTGCCCGGCTTTGCCCGCAATCAATTCGGCGACGGCGACACCTTCTTCAAAACCCTTGTGCGCAAGCATCGGGCCGCGCACGCAATCGCCGACCGCCCAGACGCCTTCGGCGCCCGTCCAGCAATGTTCGTCGACGGCGATGCGGCCACGGTCGTCGAGCTGTACGCCGGTGCCGTCGCCAAGTAATTCCTTCGAATACGCGCGGCGACCGACGGCGACGAGCAATTTGTCGACGACGATTTTCTGTTCGCCTTTTGCGTCCGCGAATGTAACTTCGACCGCGTTATTTTTGACTTCCGTTTTGCTGACTTTCGCGCCGAGTTTGATGTCGAGACCTTGCTTCGCGAATTCACGCGCGGCGATTTTTGCGACATCGCGATCAGCCGGCCCGAGCAATTCGGGTAGCGCTTCGAGCACCGTCACTTCGGCGCCGAGACGGCGCCACACGCTGCCGAGTTCGAGACCGATCACACCCGCGCCGATGACGCCTAGGCGTTTTGGTACGGCGTCGAAGTCGAGCGCACCGGCGTTGTCGACGATGAATTTATTGTCGAACTTCGCGAACGGCAGGTCGATCGGAACCGAGCCGGTCGCAATGATGACATTGGTGGCGGCAAGCGTTTGTTTCGAACCGTCGTTGCCGGTGATTTCGACCTGGCGGTCCTTCAACAATTTTCCGGTACCAAGAAACGACGTGATCTTGTTCGCCTTGAACAGTAACGCCACGCCGCCGGTGAATTGCTTCACGATCTTGTCTTTGCGGCCGACCATCGTTTTAACGTCGATGTTCGGATTCGCGGCCGTGATGCCATGATCTTTGAACGAATGGGTGAGGTTGTAAAACTGCTTCGACGAATCGAGCATCGCTTTCGACGGAATGCAGCCGACGTTGAGGCATGTACCGCCGAGCGCGGCTTTGCCGTCTTTGGCTGTCCACGCATCGACGCAAGCCGTCTTCAATCCCAGTTGCGCGGCGCGAATCGCGGCGTGATAACCGGCGGGGCCGCCGCCGATGACGATGACGTCGAACTTGTCGATCATGATTTGATTCCGTTGATGAAAAACGCGGAACAGCGATACGAATTGCGCCCGGCTTACATGCCTAACAGCATGCGCTGCGGATTCTCGAGCTGATTCTTGATGTCGACGAGGAACAGCACGGCATCTTTACCGTCGATGATGCGATGGTCGTAGCTGATCGCGACATACATCATCGGCGCGGCTACGACTTGTCCGCGCTCGACAATCGCGCGATCCTTGATCGTGTGCATGCCGAGAATCGCGCTCTGCGGCGGATTGACGATCGGTGTCGAAAACAGCGAACCGAACGTGCCGCCGTTGGTGATCGTAAATGTGCCGCCTTGCAGATCTTCGAGTTTTAATCCGCCTTCGCGCGCGGCTTTTGCGTACGCGGCGATGGCTTTTTCGATATCGGCGAAGCTCATTGATTGCGCGTCACGCAACACCGGCGTGACGAGACCTTTATCAGTCGACACGGCAACGGAAATATCCTGATAGCCGTGATAGATAACGTCGTTGCCGTCGACCGACGCGTTGACGATCGGATGGCGCTTCAAGGCTTCGCTCGCGGCCTTCACGAAAAAGCTCATGTAACCGAGCTTGATGCCGTTCGCTTTCTCGAACTGCTCGCCGAGCTCTTTGCGTATCGCCCCGACTTTAGCGAGGTTGATTTCGTTGAACGACGTCAACATCGCGATCGAGTTTTTCGACTGCATCAACCGTTCGGCGATCTTCGAGCGCATGCGCGTCATCGTGACGCGTTCTTCCGGACGCGATCCGGGCGCCGGTGCAGGCGCTTTCGCTGCGGGCGCGGCAGTCTGTCCGCCGGTGCGCATGAAATTGACGAGATCTTCCTTCGTCACTTGTCCGCCACGGCCGGTGCCGGGAACTTGTGACGGATCGATTTTATTTTCCGCTGCGACGCGTTGGCCGGCAGGCGACAAATCTTCCGTTTTCGCTGGAGTCTTCGCAGCTTGCGCGGCGGGTGCGGGTTTCGGCGCTTCGCTCTTGGCAGGCGCGGGCGCTGCCGTTTTCGGCGCTTCTGTCTTTGCCGGCGCGACGGCGACGGCACCTTCCTCGATGATGGCGAGGAGTTGCTGACTCGTCACCGTCGCGCCGGTTTGCTGTTTGATTTCTTTCAGCACGCCGTCGGCCGGTGCCGGCACTTCAAGCACAACTTTGTCGGTTTCCAGATCGACCAGATTCTCGTCGCGCTTCACCGCGTCGCCTGGCTTTTTGTGCCAGCTCGCGATGGTTGCATCGGAAACGGATTCGGGCAGAACCGGAACTTTGACTTCGAGTGTCATGATGAAAATGTCCTGTGTATTTGTCTGTTTTTATTCTGCGGCGTGATCGAATCCGGGCGGCCCGACGAGCGCTTGTTCGACGAGTTTGGATTGTTCGGCGACATGCGCGCTCAAATGTCCGGCGGCGGGCGAGGGCGAGCGGGCGCGTCCGGCATAGTGCAAGGAATGTTCGTCGGCAATGCACGCTAGCAAGTGATGTTGAATCTGGTACCACGCACCCTGGTTCATCGGTTCTTCCTGGCACCACACGATTTCTTGCGCGGCCGGATATTTCGCGAGTTCGGCTTTCACTTCTTCGCGCGGGAAAGGATAAAGCTGTTCGACCCGAACGACGGCGACATCGGTGACACCGCGTTTGCCCGCATCTTCGATAAGATCGTAATAAACCTTGCCGGAACACAGCACGACACGGCGCACTTTCTGGCCGGATTTGACGGTCGTGTCCGGAATGACCAGTTGGAACGCGCCGCGCGACAACTCATCGAGCGACGATACCGCGAGCCTGTGACGAAGCAACGATTTCGGCGTGAGTACGATGAGCGGTTTGCGGCAATCGCGGATCATTTGTCGGCGCATCAGATGAAACATTTGCGCCGGCGTCGTCGGGACGCACACTTGCATGTTGTGGAGCGCGCAAAGTTGCAGGTAACGCTCAAGTCGCGCCGAAGAATGTTCCGGACCCTGGCCCTCATAACCGTGCGGCAGGAGAAGAACGAGCCCGCACAGACGATCCCATTTCGATTCGCCGGAACTGATGAACTGATCGATGACGACCTGCGCGCCGTTGGCGAAATCGCCGAACTGGCCTTCCCACAAATTGAGCGTGTTCGGATCGGCCGTCGAATAACCATACTCGAACGCCATCACCGCTTCTTCGGAAAGCAACGAGTCGATGATCGCAACGTGCGCGCCTTGGCGGACTGTCGATAACGGCAAGTACGTGTTGTCGCTATTCTGATCGTGCAGCACCGCGTGGCGATGGAAGAACGTGCCGCGGCCGGAATCCTGGCCAACCAGACGTAGATCGAAACCCTGATCGATGAGCGTGGCGTACGCGAGGTTTTCCGCGAAACCCCAATCCATCGGCTGCGTGCCGGCGGCCATCTTGTTGCGGTCCTCGTAAATCTTGGCGACGCGCGGGTGCAGCGCGATATTTTGCGGAATCGTCAGGATCGCTTTGCTCAGGCTGGCGAGTTTGTCGCCGGCGACGCCGGTTTTCACCGGCTGATTCAACTTGCCGGCGAGATATTTTGTCCAATCGATCGCAAATGCATCTTTGAAGGATGGATCGAGATCGGCGATGGGCGTGCCCGCATCGAGTTTGGCGCGATACGCATCGATCATCGCCTGCGCGTCATTGGCGCCGATGACGTTTTCCGACGCCAACCGTTTTCCGTACAACTCACGCGCCGTCGGTCGAGCGCGAATCACTTGATACATCAGCGGCTGCGTCGCGGCCGGTTCGTCGGCTTCGTTGTGGCCATGGCGGCGATAGCAGACGAGGTCAATGACGACATCGCGCTTGAACTGCAAACGATAATCGAAGGCCAGACGCGCGCAAAACACGACGGCTTCCGGATCATCACCGTTCACGTGCAGCACAGGCGCGTTGACCATTTTCGCCACGTCCGTGCAGTACAGCGTCGAGCGGGCATCGTGTGGATCGGAAATCGTAAAGCCGATCTGATTGTTGACGACGACATGGATCGAACCGCCGACGGCGAAACCGCGCGCCTGCGACATGTTCAACAATTCCATGTTCACGCCTTGGCCGGCGAGGGCGGCGTCGCCATGAATCAGGATCGGAACGACTTGTTCGTTTTTCTCGTCGCCGCGTCGCGTCTGCCGCGCACGCACGGAGCCGGCGACGACGGGATTGACGATTTCCAGATGCGATGGGTTGAACGCGAGTGCCAGATGCACGGTGTGCCCCGGCGTTTTTACGTCGGCGCTGAATCCCATGTGATATTTCACGTCGCCGGAATGCGCAGGATCGTCCGGATGATCGAATTTACCTTCGAATTCCGCGAACAATTTCTGCGGCGCCTTACCGAGCAGATTGACGAGCACGTTCAAGCGCCCGCGATGCGCCATCCCAATGACCATATCGCGTACGCCATCGGCGCCGCCGCGGCGGACGAGTTCGTCGAGCAGCGGGATGAGACTGTCGCCGCCTTCAAGTGAAAAACGTTTTTGGCCAACATATTTCGTGTGCAGATAACGCTCGAGACCTTCGGCTTCCGTCAGCAATTCGAGCGTGCGCTTACGTTCCTCGACGCTGAGATCGTAGCGGCCGCCGGCGGCTTCGAGATGCTCGTGCATCCATTGCCGCTGTGTCGTGTCGCTGATGTGCATGAACTCGGCGCCGATAGTGCTGGCGTAGGTCGCCTTCAGCATCGCGATGAGGTCTTTCAGTTTGAGGCGTTTCGGCGCGGCCAACGATCCGGTCGAAAATTCCGTGTCGAGATCGGATGCGTCCAACCCGTGGAATGCGGGATCGAGGTCGGGCGCGCTCAGCTTCTGCGCCATGCCGAGGGGATCGAGGTCGGCGGCGAGATGACCGCGCGAACGATAGGCGGTGACGAGTTTGAGAACGGCGGCCTGTTTCTGCGCATGCGCGTCGTTTGCCGGCGATGCGGGCAACGCGCGCGCATGTCCGTTCAATTTTTGCGCATTCTCGATACGTTCGATCGCATCCGAGTGCGGCACATCGCCGGCTTCGCGGCCGCAAAATGTGTCGAAATATTTCTTCCATTCCGCCGCGACGGCGTTCGGATCGCGCAGATACGATTCGTACAAATCTTCGATGAATGCGGCGTTGCCGCCCGACAATTGGGAAGACGCGGAAAACTGCTGAAGTAAGTTGACGCTCACACTAGCCTGCCGTGGAAAGGCGCGTCGGCGGAGAGGACGCGCAAACCCTGAATTATACGCGCTTCGTGCTGCACTGCGAGAACGGGTTTAAGGTTCTGTCGAACGGGCGGAAATCAAGAGCCGTGACGTGCGCTCAAATGCTGAGTTGACGCAATTCCTCACTGGGTTCGGAGCGTTCCCACACGCGGTTGAAGAACTCCAGATACTGCGCATGTTTGCCCGGCGAATAGTTCACCGATTCACCGTCGAATCGACTGCCGAGAACACGGAAATAAAATCCACGCGCATCGTTGATCACGAAAGCCGACGGGTACTGCAGATCTTCGTCCTGCGTCGGCGTGCGCAACGAGAACACGCTCGACATGCGCTGCGACAAGGCGATCAGCCGATGGCCGCGCTGCGACGGTATGCGTGGTTCCTGCACGATGATGCGAATCGTGTTGCCGCGACCGGAAATGCTGAGTTGTTTGAGCGCTTCGAGCACCTGATCGTTATCGAACAGCGGCGGATCGAGATCGCGTGTGTAGATGCACACCTCGCGCCGTGCGGCGGCGATGAGTTGCAGCGTTTCCGCGACGGCGCCGTCACGATCGGTGACCGGCACGATGCGCACGTCCGGTCGCGGCGGCGGCGCAGCGCGATCGGGGATCTGGTTCGGCGCTAAATCCATCCGCATGTGAAAATGCTGGATGCCGCATTCGACGAATTCGTCGCCGTATTTGACGAAACCGAGTTTGTCGTAGAACGGCACAGCGTGGGTCTGCGCGTGCAATTCGACAGACGGATAATTGAGTGCGCGCGCCTGCTCGACCAATCGCCGCAGAATCGCGGCACCCACACCGCGAGAACGCCATTCCTTCGCGACAGCCATGCGGCCAATGACGTGCTGTGGCGTAAGCCGGCCCGTGCCGATCGGATTTCCCTGCAAATCGCGCGCGAGCACG
The DNA here is from genome assembly GCA_964657965.1 of uncultured Rudaea sp. Classification (GTDB taxonomy): domain Bacteria; phylum Pseudomonadota; class Gammaproteobacteria; order Xanthomonadales; family Rhodanobacteraceae; genus Rudaea. The sequence continues at coordinate 17,999 of CAZZWP010000009.1, forward strand.
TGGCGCGATACGGCATCGAACGAATCGAGTTCATCCTCGCGCGGCACCTGCTGTTCGAGGGTGAACACC
>CAZZWP010000009.1:18077-27213 GCA_964657965.1 uncultured Rudaea sp.
GGCACTTGTTGTTCCGTCACGAACACTGCGTCGCGGACCGACGAACACGCGGCGCGATCGTCGGCGTTGGACCAGTCGGCGGACTCGATCGTGAAATTGTCGGGAATCATCGGTTCGAAGGGCAAGGCGCTAACACGAAAATACACTGCTTATTTTGAGCGGCGCAACAGCCAATGGCCCTGATTGATCAAATCTGCAAAAAGCGTGTGCGCAGATTTATGTTTTGAGAGTTCTGCACCATCGATTTCGCGCGAGCCGGCGACGAGTGTCGCGACGGCCGATGAACACGGAAAGCTTTCGCCGGCGACGAATAACAACGCGCCGCGACCGTGACGCGTCCACGCCATGCGACTCCATGGATTTCGCGTGACGCCACTCCGCAATTTCGAGGCGAGCTGTTCGGCCGTTATTCGACGTGGCGGCGGCGCGGCATCGTGCGCGGTGCGGTAACGTGTGATGAACTTGCCGAACCACATGGCCAGTGTGGATTTGTCCACATTCGCAAATTGAGGTATCGAGTCGCGTGCACGATTTAACGCGGCGTCGGTAATTTCTGACGAATCGCGTGCTGGCAATAAATCAGGATCGCTGAACCGCTGCGCGTCGGTGAGTGATTCAGCAAGAAATTCCGAGAAATCGAGAACGAGTTCGGCGTTCGACGGCGCACGCATGCCGACAGAAAACGTCATGCACTCGCCGATCGCCGTTCCTTCATGCGCGATGCCGGGCGGAAGATAAAGTGCGTCGCCGGGCTCCAGTATCCATTCGTGCGTCGGCGAGAATTCGCGCAACAGTTTCAAATCGACGTCGTCGCGAAACGTGTGGCCTTCTTTTTTCTCTGCGTCGATGCGCCAGCGGCGATTGCCGATGCCTTGGATCAAGAAAACGTCGTATTGATCGACATGCGCGCCGACGCCGCCGCGATCTTCGGCGTAGCTCACCATCACATCGTCGATGCGCCATGACGGGACGAACGAAAACGCATCGAGAATCTGCGCGACATCGAAATCCCATTTGTCGACGTCTTGAACGAGCAGCGTCCAGTCTTTCTTCGGCAGTTTCGCGAAATCGGATTCGGCGAACGGTCCGCTGCGAACCGACCAACGGTCGCGCTTCGGATCGTGTTGAACGATGCGCGACAGGGCGAGTTCTTCGCACGCAAGTCCGGCTAAATCGTTCGGCGCGATCCAGTCGTTTTTCGTCGCGAAGGCGCCACGAATCAGCAGCGGTCTCTTCTGCCAATACTGGCGAAGAAATTGCGCGGATGACATGCCGAGAAACTGGCGCCGCCGCGCGCGGACTTCGATCGGCAACGTTTTCATCGCGCGACTAAATCGAACTGGCGAGATCGGAAGCCAATCCGATGTAGGAGGCCGGCGTCAGCGCCAACAGGCGCTTTTTGGCATCGTCGGGAAGGGCGAGACCACGGATGAATGCTTGCAAGGATTCGCGCGTGATGCCTTGCCCGCGCGTGAGTGATTTGAGTTGTTCATACGGTTCCGGTAATCCGTGGCGACGCATGACGGTTTGCACCGCTTCGGCCAGTACTTCCCAGTTCGCATCGAGATCCGCAGCGAGTTTCACGGGATCGGGATTCAACTTGGCCAATCCGCGCGCCAGCGATTCGAGCGCGATTTGCGTATGGCCGAACGCGGTGCCGAGCGCACGCAAAACGGTCGAGTCGGTCAGATCGCGCTGCCACCGCGACAGTGGCAATTTCTCGGCGAAATGCGACAGCAGCGCATTGGCGATGCCGAGATTGCCTTCTGCATTTTCGAAATCGATCGGATTTACTTTGTGTGGCATGGTCGACGAACCGACTTCGCCGGCTTTCAATTGCTGCTTGAAATAGCCGAGCGAGATGTAGCCCCAGATGTCGCGGCAAAGATCGATGAGAACGATATTCGCGCGACGCATCGCATCGCACAATTCGGCAATGCAGTCGTGCGGTTCGATTTGCGTCGTGTATTCGTTCCACATCAAACCGAGTGATTCGACGAACGCTTTGCTCAGCGCGTTCCAATCGACATCGGGATACGCGACGACATGCGCGTTGTAATTGCCGACCGCGCCATTGATCTTGCCGAGCAGTTGCACGTTCGCGATTTGCGCGCGCTGACGTTGCAGACGCACGACGACATTGGCGATCTCTTTGCCGAGCGTCGTCGGCGATGCCGTTTGTCCGTGCGTGCGCGACAACATCGCCTGCCCGGCAAGTGCGTGCGCCAATGTGCGCAGCGTCGTGATCGTTTTGTCGAGCATCGGCAACAACACGCCATCGCGCGCGTCGCGAAGCATGAGCGAGTATGAAAGATTGTTAATGTCTTCCGATGTGCAGGCGAAATGGACGAATTCTTTCGCCGTCGCCAGCTCGGGATTGCTTCCGATTTTTTCCTTGATGAAATATTCGATCGCCTTGACGTCGTGATTCGTCTTCGCCTCGATGGCTTTTACGCGCTCGGCATCCTGCAACGAAAACTCGCTTGCCAACGTCGTCAACGCGTGGCGTGAAGCCGCAGAAAACGGTCTGACTTCCTTAATTGCTTTTTCTTCGCCAAGGGCGATAAGCCATTGCGCTTCGACGAGAACGCGACGATGCATCAGCCCGTATTCGCTGAAAATCGGGCGCAGCGCCTCGACTTTCGCAGCGTAACGGCCGTCCAATGGCGACAGGGCGGTCAGCTCGGAATGCGGCATCGAAAATTCACTCTGGTAACACGCGAATCATACACTGCGCGGCTATAATTACGGACTGGGCGGACCTGTCCGATTGCCTTAAATCACGGAGCAACCAATGGCCGATTACCGCATCGAGCGCGATAGTATGGGCGAGCTGAAAGTGCCGTCCGCCGCGCTGTACGGCGCGCAGACGCAGCGCGCCGTCAATAATTTCCCTATTTCCGGTTTGACGATGCCGCGCCAGTTCATCCGCGCGCTGGGCTTGATCAAATCCGCCGCCGCACAGGCCAATGCGGATCTCGGACATCTCGCCAAGAAGAAAGCCAAAGCAATTCGCAAAGCGGCCGAGCGTGTTGCCGCCGGTGAATTCGATCGCGAATTTCCCATCGACGTGTTCCAGACCGGTTCCGGCACATCGTCGAACATGAATGCGAATGAGGTGATCGCGCACGTTGCGACGCAAGCGGGTACGAAAGTACATCCAAACGACGACGTGAATAACGGTCAATCGTCGAACGACGTGATTCCTACATCGATTCACGTAAGCGCGGCACTCAGCGTCTCCGAGCAATTGCTGCCGGCGTTGGCGCATTTGAAATCGACACTCGACAAGAAAGCCAAGCAGCTCAAGAATGTCGCCAAGACGGGCCGCACGCATTTGATGGACGCGATGCCGGTGACGTTCGGACAGGAACTCGGCGGTTGGTCGGCGCAGATTCGCTCCGGTATCGAACGTCTGCAGGACGCGCTGAAACGCGTTTGCAAATTGCCGCAAGGCGGAACGGCGGTCGGCACGGGTATCAACGCCGATGCGAAGCTGGGTCCGAAAATTTGCGCGGAATTGCGTAAAGCCACGGGCGTGAAATTCGAATCATCGGATAATTTTTTCGAAGGCATGTCATCGCAGGATGCCGCCGTCGAACTGTCGGGCCAACTAAAAACACTGGCGTGCTCGTTGATGAAAATCTCGAACGATTTGCGCTGGATGAATTCCGGCCCCCTCGCGGGCCTCGGCGAAATCGAACTGCCTGCGCTGCAACCCGGTTCGTCGATCATGCCCGGCAAAGTGAATCCCGTGATTCCCGAAGCGATGACGATGGTGTGCGCGCAAGTGATCGGCAACGATATGACGATCACGATCGCCGGGCAAAGCGGCAACTTCCAGTTGAACGTCATGTTGCCGGTGATCGCGCTAAATCTGCTGCAATCGATCGAAATTCTTTCGAACGCATCGCGCGCACTGGCCGACAACGCGATCGCCGGATTTAACGTGCGCGAAGACAAGATCAAAGAAGCGCTCGACCGGAATCCGATTCTGGTGACTGCGCTCAATCCGGTCATCGGCTACGAAAAAGGCGCGGCGACGGCCAAGCAGGCGTACAAGGAAGGACGGCCGATTCTTGACGTCGCAATGGAGACGACGGGTTTGTCGAAAGCGAAGCTGCAGGCGTTGCTCGATCCTACCGCGCTGACCAAAGGTGGTGTGCATGGGGGTTCTGCCGGCGGTTGATGAGTGATTGCGCGTAATGCCGTATGCCAATAGGCACATGCGGCGCGACGATGGACAGGCAAACTTGGCCGCTTTGTCGAAAAACGGGTGTGTGAAGTGCGAATCGTTAGAGCAATGCTACAGGGGTGGTCCGAAATGCAAATGTTTAAACGTATACTTTTTGCAGCGACGCTGATTTCGTCGAGCGCCGGCGCACAGGAAGTGGATGTCAACGGCAAGGATTTTCTCTCCGGCGCCGGCGATGCGCGGCTGGCGGACATCGCGCGTCAAGCCGCGGCGCAAGGCAAACATCTGGTTGTCACCGCACCGGACTATTGGCAGTCGAAGGTCGCTGCGAAATTGCACGCCGGCGCGTCGAACATCGACGTGCAGATGAAAGAGGGGTTTTTTGAAAACGTGTTGGTACGCATAGACGACGGCAAAGCCGCGGCCGCGAGTGCCGCCGCCGCGGATAAAGCGGCCGCCGCGAAAGCGGATGCGGCAAGAGCCGAAGCGGCGCGGGCGGAAAATGCTCGCATCGAGGCGCAACGTGCCGAATCCGAGCGAATCGAAGCGCAGCGCGCCGAAGCACAGCGCATTCAGGCGGCAAAAGAACAAGCCGATCGCGCCGAGGCCGCGCGCGTAGAAGCACAACGTGCCGAGGCGGCTCGCGCAGAAGCTGCCAAAGCCGAGGCGGCGCGTGCCGAAGCGGCGCAAGCGGCGGCGGCGAAAGCGCAAGCGGAAAAGGATGCCGCGGCCAAACTGACGGCCATCAAACAGCGCATGCAGCAAAACTTGAACAGTGGACGTGACGCGGAAGGCGCTCTGACGGTCGCGCAGTTGCAAAAAGACGATGAGATATTTATCGATGGCCCGATTCGCGGCGTCGTGCGTCGCGACGGCGCCAGGACGCATCTTTTCTGGCTCGACGGCGACTTGAATCTGGAACGTGTTGAACTGACGCCCGTCGCCGACAATCACTATCACGTCGTCGCGCCGATCCGCGAAACCGCCACGCCGACACTGCGCACGAAGTCCGTCGGCGGAACGATTGCCGGCCATGTTCCGCCGCCGACCTCGGCGGAACGCAAGTCGTTGGAGCAGCAATATGCGGATGGCAAGTCAGTGACGCAAAGTCTTCAGGCGCGCGATTTGCGATCGGGTGACACGGTGTATGTCGGTATTTCGAGCGCGATGATCGTTCGTTTGCAAGGCACGGCGTATTTGCGTTACTGGCTTGACGGCGACTTGAGCCTCAGCCAGCCGGGGCTGCAGAAAGAAAGCAGCAATGTATACAAAGTGATTTCGGATACCGTTCGCTGATTGAACAAAAAGCCCGAGAAAACTCGGGCTTTTTGTTTTGCGTTCGGATCAGGCGTAAGCCTCGAAGCGCGTTCGGCGGAAGTAAATAGCGGCGGCAATCATCGCGGTGCCCGCCGTGGCGCCGATCCAGAGGTCCGGCGACGCGAGTTGTGTTGCCAAGGTGCCAAGCGACAAAAAGTTATCCGCCATCTCCATGGGGTTGTTGCCGAGGCGTACAAAGTTGCCGACGCCCAAGTCCATCCACACCCAGCTGCCAGGAATCAGGCTGAGCAGCAGTCGTCCCACGATGTGTCGCCAGAACCATCCGCTCTCTAGCGAAAATGACTGCATCAGTTTCATCCAGGTGACGATGATTCCCGACACCACCGGCAGCATCACCGCCCAGAGAAACGGCTTCGACCGAAAGAAACTCGAACAGAGAAACAGCCAGCCGATACTCGGCAGCGCCCACAACGAATTGACCGGAATTCGTACGATCAGCTTGAACCAAAGCGATAGCAGGTGAGTGGGCGACCACAATAATGGCAGCGCGTTGACGCCGTGGATGAGCGCATAAACGGAAAGCAACACGAGAAAGCCCAGATGCAACACGATCATTCCGGCAACGGCCAGCACCGGCGCGACGAGCGCAACGGCTACCAATTTGGCCAAAACCGATTCCGTGTCCGAGAACGGCAACGATTTCCAGAACAGCGCGCTGCGGTCCGCGCGATCGTTGTAGAGCGTTCCGACGCAGTAGAAGAACAGCACGAAGAACAACACGATGCCGATAGGGAAACACATGCCGAGAAGACTGATGTCCAGTGCCGAGTGCAATTTTTCGACGTCGTCAGCGCTCATCGCCTGAGTGATTTTGCTGATGTCGAACCCGTTGATGCTCACGCCGTGCTGGTGGGCCGTGGCTTCCGCCAGAATCAGTCCCATCAGCGTGAATGCGATCATCACCATCGCGGTGATGATAGGCGCCCAAAAGAAACTGCTGCGATATTCCCAGAATTCGCGTTTCACAAGCCAGCTGAATTTGTTTGTCGCGAATGACGTGCTCATGCGTACGTTCCTTTCATGGTCGCGACGAACAGATCCGCGACGCTCGGTTTATGCAACTCGCCCAATTCCGCTAAGCGCGCGCGATCGACGCCATCGAATAAAAAAATGGACTTGCCGAAAATTTGGCGTTCGTGCAACGGTTTCAGTGCACGCGCTGCGTCGGCTTTGTCCGGGTTGACCATGACTTCGGCGAAACGGTCGCCGATCTGGTCCATCGTCGCATCGAGCACGATCTTGCCGTCGCGAATGAAGAGAAGGTCGGTGAGGATATATTCAATTTCCTCGATCTGATGCGTCGTCACGATAATGGTTTTCTGCTCGTCGAAATAATCGTTGAGCAAGGTTTGATAGAAATCTTTGCGATACAAAATGTCCAGGCCGAGCGTCGGTTCGTCGAGCACCAGCAGCTTGGCGTCGATCGCCATCACGAGCGCCAGGTGCAATTGCACGATCATTCCTTTCGACAATTCGCGCACGCGCTGCGTGTTTTTCATTTTCGTCTTGGCTAAAAACGCCAGGCACTTTTCACGCGAGAAACGCGGATGAACGCCGCCGACGAAATCGACGACTTCGGCAACGGTGATCCAGCGTGGCAACACCGCAACGTCGGCGATGAAGCAGACTTGTTTCATCAATTCGTCGCGGTGTTTGCGTGGATCGAGACCCAGCACACTGAGTTCGCCGGTAAATTCGGTGAGGCCGAGAATGGCTTTCAGCGCCGTCGTTTTGCCGGCGCCGTTAGGACCGACGAGCCCCACGATTCGACCGGCTTCGATATTCAGATTCACGTTGTCGAGCGCGATGCTGGTGCCATAACGCTTGCTCAAACCCCGCGCGGTGACGATAGGGTCGCTCATGAGCGCGCACCCGTTTTTTCCGCTTGCTGCATAAGCGTTTGGACGTCCAGATTCATGCGTTTCAAACGCGCGTACAGCATCGGCCATTCTTCAGTGAGGAAGCGATCGCGCTCCGATCGCATCAACGCGTCGCGTGCTCCGTCGGATACGTACATTCCCAATCCCCTACGTTTTTCAACCAATTGTTCGTCGACCAGTTCCTGATACGCTTTCGACACGGTGATTGGATTCAACTGGAAATCCGCCGCGACTTGCCGCACCGATGGCAACGCGTCGCCTTGTTTCAGGACGCCGTCGAGAATCATCGCTACTACGCGATCGCGTAGCTGGCGATAAATCGGCGCGTTGTCGTTCCACGTGATGCTCATGCGTTATTCCTTACCCACGCGCTGCAATGCCTTGCCGAACGAGTAATAAGGCATGTCCATTCCCAGCGACGGCAATGTCGGCGTAACGGTACGCGGCGTTTGCAGATGATTGCCGGTTTGGACAGGATGCGCGAGCGCGATACCGATATCGGCGTCGCCGTTGATCACATCGGCGTTCATGGCATCGGCCAATTCTTTCGTCGTCGCGCGCACCGAAATAGTCGGGAGTTCGACAATTTTAGGAGTCGCTACGACCCGCATAGGCGCAACCGGCATCGTCGTGACAGCTTTCTTCGGCTGAGCGTGATCGACTCGATTGATCATCGCGATGGACACAACGCCGCCGAAGGCAACCAGGATCGCTACGCGTGTGATTATCGATGTCATGTTCATAAGTGCCTCGTCCGGTGAACTGTAGTGCTAGTGTTGTATCTAAGTATAACACCTGAGTGACTTATGTCAAGCACTTCGAGAACAAAAATGACGGTATCGAACCAGAACTCTTTACCAACGCGTTTGCACGCCGACGATTCGTTCAAAAACAGATCGCTGCGACGCGTACTTCACGTCGAACCTCCGCGCTTGTCGATTATTTCGACGGCACCGAACATAAGGTTCGCGACTGCGTCGACGCGCTCGTGATTCTTGCGGAACCTTTCCCCGCTTTTCGCAGTCAGAACTACGATCCGGTTTGCCTTCGGCGTTGCGGAATCGCACAATACGCGGCCCCATCGCACGTCCTTCAGCGGGATAACGATGTCCCGCTAGCCGCACAGCCGGCTATTTTTCTCAATTTCAGGAGCATACATGAGCAAGTTTTTGCGCAAGACTTTGACCGCTGTGGCGATCGCGACAGCCCTTGCCGGCGCCGGAGTAGCTGGCGCGGCCGATCCGAAACCCGCGGGCAATCCTGCCATGACGGCAGCACCGGGTGCCGCCGCGAAAGCAGCGCCAGACACGTCGGCTATCGACGCCAAGTTCAAAGGCGACAAGAAAGCCGAGTACAGCTACATGGTCGGCATGGACGTCGCGCGCGGACTGCAGACGATCAAAGACGAAATCGACATGACCGTCATGATCCAGGCGTTGCAGGCATCGCTGAAAGGCGGTCCCACGACGATTACCGAAGCCGAAGCGCTGACGGTGCGTCAGGAATTCGTGCAGAAGCTGCAAGCCAAGCAAGCGGCAAAGTCGAAGGAAGACGCCGAAAAGAATCAGAAAGAAGGCGATGATTTCCTCGCCAAGAACAAATCCAAGAAAGGCGTGAAGGTCACGGCGTCCGGTTTGCAATATGAAGTCGTGAAAGAAGGCACCGGCCCGAAGCCGAAGGCTACCGACAGCGTGAAGGTGGAATACACCGGCACGAAGATCGA
>CAZZWP010000009.1:27223-51697 GCA_964657965.1 uncultured Rudaea sp.
ACCACAACCCGCCGGGCCCGGCGACGTTCCCGTTGAACGGCGTGATTCCCGGCTGGACGGAAGGCATGCAGTTGATGAACGTCGGTTCCGAGTACAAGTTCTATGTTCCTGCTGCGTTGGCTTATAAGGACCGCGGTCCGCCCGCCATTGGTCCGAACGCTACGCTGATCTTCGACGTCAAACTTCTCAGCATCGAAGAACCGAAGGCTGCACCGCCGGCGACGCCAGGCAAGCCGACGATTGTTCCGCCGAAACCGGCGGCACCCGCCCAGCACTGATTTAAGCGTTCGCTGTCATCACAAAAGGCGCGGTATATCCGCGCCTTTTGCTTTTCGCGCGTCGGAAAATTTGGTCAGGACACGCGCCGGTCACTACAATGCGCGCTTTGCCCGCTCGCTCGCGGAAAACGGATTCTCGAATGCGCATCACCATCTTCGGCACCGGCTATGTGGGCCTGGTTACCGGTACGTGCCTGGCCGAAGTCGGCAATGACGTCGTGTGTGTCGACGTCGATGCAGAAAAGATCGCGGGACTGGACAAAGGCGAGGTTCCTATTTTCGAACCGGGACTGGCGGAACTCGTTGCCGCCAACCGATCGGCAGGACGACTTCGCTTCACGACCGACGCCGCGTCGGCCGTCGAGCATGGGCATTTATTCTTTATCGCCGTCGGCACGCCGCCGGACGAAGATGGAAGCGCGGATCTCAAATATGTCCTGGCTGTCGCCCGCACGATCGGCCGACACATGGATCAATACTGCATCGTCGTGAACAAATCGACGGTTCCTGTCGGCACGGCCGATCGCGTTCGCGAAGCTGTCACGGCGGAACTTGCCGCGCGAAACGCGAGGTTGGATTTCGATATCGCGTCCAACCCAGAATTCCTGAAGGAAGGCGACGCCGTCAAAGATTGCATGCGGCCTGATCGCATTGTCATCGGATCCAATAGCCAGCGTGCGATCGATACGCTCAAGACGCTGTATGCGCCGTTCAACCGCAATCACGAGCGCATCGTGCTGATGGACGTGCGCTCGGCTGAGCTTACAAAGTACGCCGCAAATGCGATGCTCGCCACGAAGATCAGTTTCATGAACGAGATGGCGAACATCGCCGAACGCGTCGGCGCCGATATCGAACTCGTTCGTCACGGCATCGGCTCCGACCCCCGCATCGGCTATTCGTTCATTTATCCGGGTGCAGGGTACGGCGGTTCCTGTTTTCCGAAGGATGTGCAGGCATTGGAACGCACCGCGCGTAGTCACAGTTACGAAGCCCGCTTGTTGAGCGCGGTCGAAGCCGTGAACAGATCGCAAAAGGAAAAATTGTTCGAATTGATTACCCGCCACTTCGGCGAGGATTTACAAGGTAAAACAGTGGCACTGTGGGGTTTGGCGTTCAAGCCGAATACCGACGACATGCGTGAAGCGCCGAGTCGGCGATTACTTGAACAACTCTGGGAAGCCGGCGTAACCGTTCGCGCCTTCGACCCGGAAGCCACGGCGGAAGCCAATCGTCTTTACAGTGATCGTACCGAGCTGACACTTTGCGACGAAGCCTACGCCGCACTCCACGGTGCCGACGCGCTCGTGATCATCACGGAATGGAAAGCATTTTGGAGTCCGGATTTCGCGCGCATCAAATCCGTTTTACGAACGCCCGTGATATTCGACGGACGCAACATCTACGAACCCATCGCCGTCGAAAACGCCGGCATCCAATATTACGGAATCGGCCGCGGTCGTAGCGTCAGCGCGGGTGCGACGCAATGACCTTCGATGCGCGGCTGGATAGCGCTCGAATTGCCGTTATCGGATTGGGTTATGTCGGCTTGCCGCTGGCTGTTGCGCTCGGTCGTCAATTCGAGACGTTAGGCTTCGATCGTAATGCCGCTCGCATCGCGGAATTGAAATCAGGCAAAGATTCTACCGGCGAAATCGATACCGGGGAATTCGCGACGACGGAGAAAATTCGGTTCAGCGCCGATGCCGAATTGTTGAAAAGTTGCAATGTATACATCGTCGCCGTGCCGACGCCGGTAACGCCGCACAAATGGCCCGATCTGTCGCCGCTCGTTGCCGCCAGCGAAATGATCGGAAGGGCGATGCCGAAGGGTTCATTGGTCATCTACGAATCGACCGTCTATCCAGGGGCGACGGAAGAAATTTGCGTTCCGGCGATCGAGCGCACTTCCGGGTTTCGCTTCAACGTTGATTTCTTTGTCGGCTACAGTCCCGAGCGCATCAATCCGGGCGACAAAAAACGCCGACTCGCCGATATCGTGAAAGTCACGTCCGGATCGACTCCGGAGTCTGCGAAATTCGTCGACGACTTATACCGTCGCATCATCACGGCAGGAACGCATCGCGCACCGAACATTCGCGTCGCCGAAGCGGCAAAGGCCATCGAGAACACGCAACGCGACGTCAATATCGCGCTCATGAACGAGCTCGCGTTAATTTTTTCGCGGCTAGATATCGACACCGAACAAGTGCTCGCGGCTGCCGCGACGAAGTGGAATTTTCTCAAATTCACGCCGGGCCTCGTTGGCGGGCATTGCATCGGCGTCGACCCGTATTATTTGATCCACAAGGCGCAGGAAGTGCGGCACTATCCCGAATTGATCAGCGCCGCGCGGCGCATTAATGAGGGCATGAGCGCCCACGTTTGTTCGCAGGTATTGCGTCTTATGGCGTTGAAACAAATCAACGTGGTCGGTGCGAAAATTCTCGTGCTCGGCGTGACATTCAAAGAGAACTGCCCCGACTTGCGCAATACGCGTGTTCGCGAGATCGTCGAAGAACTTCGTGATTATCGCGCGGCTGTCGATATCTTCGATCCGCACGCCGACCCTGCGGAATGCGAACGCGAATGCGGTGTGCGGCCCGTCGAAATGCCGGCCGAAGGTTCATACGATGTCGTTATTCTCGCTGTCGCGCACGACGAGTTTCGTGCGCTCGGCGCAGCCGGCATCCGTAAGCTCGCGAAACCAAATTCGGTTATTTACGACGTAAAATACGTTTTGCCAGCAAGCGATTCCGACGGCCGGTTATAACTGATGAACGCGAGCCTTGAACAACGCTTGACCGAACTCGAAGTGCGTTTCGCATTTCTCGAACAGACGGCACACACGCTCGACACAACGGTCATTGCGCAGGATCGCGAGCTATCGCGATTGCGAGGCGAGTACGAACGTTTGCGTGGCGAGCTGTCACAAATTAGAGTCGGACTGGCAGACGACGTGCGAGATGAACCGCCGCCACCGCATTACTGAGAATCACGATGTCAGAATCGTTGCGCGACCAACTGCTTAAGAGTGGGCTGGGGAAAAAACTCAAAGAAGAAGCCAAGCCTGCGCCGAAACCGGTTCGGCCGCCGCATGCGAATCGTCCCAAGCCGGCGCCGACGCCGCAGCAATCCAAGAAAGATGACGTCGATCTCGCGCGTGCATATGCCATCCGTGCGAAGACAGAGCGCGACGAGCGTGAACGTGCGCAACGCGAGACGGAACGCATCGCGCGCGAAAAAAGAGAACGCAAGGCGAAACTCACGTCGCTTCTCGACGGCAAGGCACTCAACCACGCCGATGCCGACGTGCCGCGCCATTTTCCGCACGGCAATAAAATTCGACGCGTTTACTGCACAGCCGACCAGCTCAGCAAACTCAATCGTGGCGAATTGGCTGTCGTGCAGCTTGCTGGACGTTACTTATTGGTCGAGCGCGACATAGCATTGCAATCGCAGTCCGTTCAACCCGAATCGCTGGTACTGCTATGCGACCCTAACGCGCCGCCCGAGGATGATGTTCCCGCCGATCTGGTTTGGTGAAACGTCGGCAAACTGTGACGTAGATTTGCCGAGAGCAGGTCGAATCTCGCTACACTTCGCAAGAAAATCTCGGGGAGTGCTTTCATGCGCGCGAGTCTTTTTTCGCTTCTTTTCCTAGGTGGAACCGTTTTCGCGGACGCCTTGCCGGAATTTCCCGCAAGCGCGGTCTGGAGTCGCGATATCACGCAAGCGCCATTGAATGCGAATTCCGCATCGATGATCACGGCCACAGGCAGCTGGGGCAACGGCAACAAATTCCAAATCGATCAAAGCATGCATGTGATGCACGCCGCTTCCGATGCGCCCATGGTTTCTGTCATCGCGGGTCCGGACGGGTACACAGACCCGGATTGCGAAAGCCTGACTAATTTGAAATTTCCGCTGCCAACCGGCGGCGCAATCGAAGGCAGAACCAACTACACATGCACTGGGGACGATTGTCATTTGCTGGTCGCGCAAGGCACCAAGCTTTACGAGTCCTACGAGAGCAACGTCGTTGGCGGAAAACTTCAGTCAGCCTGTGTCGTTATTTGGGATCTCACGAAAGTCTATCCGCCGCAGGGAAGAGGCGAGCAATGTACGAGCACCGACGGCGCAGGATTTCCCGTCGCATCGTTATTGTTCAATGCCGACGAGGTTTACGCGGCGATTCAGCAAACTGAGGGTTACCTGCCTCACGCTATCCGATTCATCCTGCCGAACCCATCGATGGCGGCAAATACCTATGTACATCCCGCGAGTCACGCGGGCGGCCCGAGCGGATCGTCGGCAAAAATCCCGTACGGCTCTCGGCTCCGCTTGCATGCAAATTTCGATATCAATGGATTCACAACTAATGCCGCCGCACGTGTTGTGTTGCGCACCATGCAACATTACGGAATTGTCCTCGCCGATGGTGGGAACATCGCGCTCACGGCCGAAGGCGATGAGTTCACTACGCACAAGTGGGCAGAGTTTGGCTTCGACGAAGACAATTTGTATCTGGAACAGATGTTGGTCGGCGTAAAGCTCAGCGATTTTGATGTCGTCGAAACAGGCGATCAAATTGCGTTGACGTACGATTGCGTCCGTGTGTCAGACGACTTCATCTTCATCGACGGCTACGATTTCTAACTATTGCGCTGTTCGACGTCTACAATTTCGAATAGTGCAAACGCCGCCGCGCTGGCAGTCAAACCGATCGCCGCTGAAGCTCGTCGATGAGCGACGATGTCCAATTGGCGAGCGCTCGCAGCGGATCGATCGGCGTGTGCGTGGTATACCGCAATTGCACAGGTGCTGCGATCGCTTCTTCCACGAGCGTGAACAAGTCTTCGTCGCCTTCGCGATAGGCACGATCCATCGCATAGGCGTTGACCGTGTACATGAGTAGATCGGAGGGCGTCAGTTCATCGCCGGCGACGATGCGCCGATAGAGCTCACGCCAGTGCCAGCCAAATCGGGTCGTTTCCGCTTCGTCTTTGCCGACGGCAAGACGATTCGATAGCCAGCCGATCAACGCCTTGGTGAAAAGTTGTTCGCGCGAACGAACGGGCGTATGGGCAAGCGTGACGTTGGGTAGCTGGCTGCCGTTCGTCCAGTCCGTCGTAGCCTGCTCTTGCGTATACAACAGATGATTGCCAGGACCAATTTTCCAATTGCCGTGCTTTGGGCGGCGCAGGGCAATTTTCGGCGGTGGTTGTCGGCGCGTCTCCACCCGCCACCGCATGCGTCGCAGGATATCGGTTTCGCCGGAGTTGTTGTCGACATAGGTCTGCCAGCGCAGGTGCATGACGTCGTCTGCGCAGGCAGCAATGTCGTCGTCGAGGACGGTACGCGAGCCGCATCGAATGAATTCGTCGGCATCGATGGGAAACACGATGTCCGCATCATGCCGCGCGAAAGCGGTATGCGCCAGGAACGTAGTGCATTCGGACTGTTTGAACGAAGCGGTCGCCTCGCTTAGGCGCGTAAGTTTTAGCGGCAATCCTTCGTCGACGAGCGATGACAGAATGGCCGATGTCGCGTCGGTCGAATCGTGGTCGAGCACGATCATCGCATCGAGGAAGCGTAAGTTATGGCGAATGCTGGTCTCGATCACGTCAGCTTCGTTCTTCACCATGCTGACGCCGATGAGGTGGAGGGATACCTTCCTTTCTTTTTCGGGAGTTGTCATTCGATAGCTCGAGCGCTGAACGCCGACTGCGGATTGCTCGGATCAAAAATCCATGGAATATCTAACTTAGCGTCTTCCATTGTCCGCTCCTTCCATTTCATAATCGACATCGAAGAAAAAGCCAGCTGCAGCAACAAAATTGTGAAGCGCGCTAGAGCGAGTTCGACTTAGACGCAGAGACTTGGACCATTCGCGAGGAACTTTCGAAAACGTCCTCGGCCTAAACCATCACATTACCCAATCAGGCGATGAAGCTGTTGCAAGCGATTAGAGGCGATGCTGGTGAGTCCACTTGTCTATTCCCTGCGTCTCGAGGTCGAGATCGCCCGATCCCTTACCAAACGTATCGCGCCTGGCTATGGCGAGTATTAGATGAGCTTGGTGTCGCTCGCAAACTCGTCAAACCGAACGACTTGCGGCGCACCGTGCGCAGCGGCCTCACAACCTTGGGCGTGGGCTATGAAGTGGCTGAGCGCGCTTAGGCTGCCGCGAGTCGCGTGAAGCGCAACCTCTGTGAAGGCGAATCAGCCCGTGCGCCATTGGAACGCAACGTGGAAATCTTCGAAGCACTGCGGGCAGATCCAATGCTGATCATCGTCAGTGACGTAGCCTTCGCGTACTGTGTTGGGTAACTCCAGATCGGTGAACTTAGCCCAACAGAATGCGCAATGGTCATGATCCCAATCTGGCCTGATTCGGAACCACTGTTTTAGCGTCAAGTGGACGCCGCTCAAATAGCGTTGCTGGTTTGTAAGCCGCCGGTCCGTCATTAAGCGATCATCCTGTCCTTCCCCCGCGCCCGCAAGTTCAAGTGTGAATCACCTAGCTATTACGGATGGTGCGGTTAGTCAGTGCCGGATTGATTGATCCGCGCAGACGTCGCGCCGCTGGATCGCCTTGGCGACCGCGTCGCCGGCAGGCGCATCCAATAGCGCCGGAGCGTTCTTGAGCTTAATAATCGTTGCGTGCACGTCGGGCTCCCCTTGCAGAACGCCACACGGCGGCTGCGCGAGCATCGACAAGAGGCGCTGCGCCTTGAGCCACAAACCTTTACCTTGCTTCACAACGGCCGCGCGTTGCGGGTTGGGTCCGATTGGATGCGCTCGCTCTCGAACGAAACGGCCGAAACCGAACGACGGTTCAGAATCGCGCTTGCGCGGAGCGGCTGCGCATTCTAAGGTTTCGGCCGGCCCGATTGATGAAGGAGTCTTTCCATGGAGCGTTGGCTCTTTTTTACTTTCGCGGTGCTATCGGCGCCGCTCCTGATTGGATCAGCGATCGCGGACGAGGCAACCGCGCTCACCGACGCGCAGCGTGTAGCGATCGAAACGCATCTGGGGCACGACTCGATCGTCAACAAGAGAGAGCTCCACTATTCGGACCATCGCTTTGCCGATGGCGTCAAAGGCAACGAGTCCTATTTCAACGCCGACGGCATGATTCACCCCATCGAGGCTCCCTTTACCACGCGCGCGGAGCAGGACCTGTTTTCCCTCTACTGTAGCGAGGATGAAATCGCCCTGGGCCGTGCGGAATCTTCCACTCCATATCTGTCCGCGTCGGGGAAGTTCATCTACACAGTGACGCAGTTCCATATCGTCGAGGTGCTCAAGAGCAAGTTGGGTAAGCAGCCGGGCGACACACTGACCGGAGTCGTGTTTGGTGGCGAACTTACCGATGCGGGCGAGCGCTTACGCGACACCTACAACGGACTTCATCGCTACCCCGACGGTCAGCTGTTCTTGCTGTCGTTGTATCGGCCGATCGAGGGCAGTGGCGGAGTGTTCTCGATGCCGTTCCAGGTCCATGTATCCGAGCCGGATGGCACGCTCAACTTGTTGACGAGTGGCATTTCGGGCTACGAAAACGCGGCACTCCAGAGTGAGCCGAACTTCGAAGCATTCCGCAGCGAGATCGGGAAGGTTGCCGCACTTAAAGAGTGTTGGAAACCGAAAGCACCAAACTAATCAGAAGCCAGTCAGCGTTCCGCACGACCGAAGCACGCCCAGGCCGGCGCCACTAAACCACCGAGCGCGGCAGGGACGCCGGCCTGCCAACGCCGCAGAGCGGCTGTAGGTTAGATCTGCCCCGACATGGAGAAGTCTCCTGGCTCTCTACTACCACGCTTCTTGCTGTAGTTATGGATTAAGCCGGTGCGCTCGTCCGTGTAAGCAGTGCCCGCGCGCGACGTGACGCCAGTCGCTCTCAGTGAGACTTCCATCGCCATGATTGGCGCATGGAATCCGTTGATACCGATCGATCCAAATCGGACTACGGACAGGGTTTGAGGATACTAATCATCACAGATTGCCCGAAATGCGATGTCCGCCACATCAAAGACGTCTTTGCCATCCAAATGTAGGTCCGCACTCAGAGTCCGGCTCTCATTGGGCAACATCAATAGTTCTGAAAAACGAATTACATGAAACTGGATCTGGGCAGCGGAAGAAATGAGCGCGAAGTTTTTCTCGGCGTTGATATTTCGCCCGATTGCGATGCCGATATGATTCACGACCTACGTATCGCTCCGTGGCCGATCGACAATGAAGTCGTGGATGAAGTGCATTGCGCGCACTTTTTGAGCTTCACGCGATACGCACTTGTGTAATTTTTTGCCGTAACTCTTGAAGAGGTAGAGGCATAAGACACGATACCCACCATACAATTAAGGATTCACCGACCGATGTCCGCATTACCGCGTCGCCGCACTAAGCTCGCCCTTGCCGCCACATTTTTATTTGGCGCTTCGACATCAACTTCGTTCGCTGCAATTCAATATCTCTCGAACTGTAACGATTCCGGCGCCGGTAGTCTTCGCGCCGCGGTTGCCGCGGCGCAGAGCGGTGATACAGTCGAGCTGGCCATGCCGGTCATTGGAGGCACGGCGCCGCTATCCTGCTCCCAGATCACGTTGACGACGGGGGCTATCGCGGTCTCGCAACATTCGCTTACTGTCGAAGCGCCCTATCCCATTACCGTGTCCGGACAGACCTACAGCGATCGCGTTTTTTACCATTCGGGTACCGGTAAGTTGGAACTAGAAGGATTTACCGTATCGAAAGGCTACTCCAAGGCGACAGTTCCACCACACTCATTCGCCCCCGCCGCGCTTGGCGGTTGCATTTTTTCTAAGGGGGACGTAACGCTCAGCAATATGCACGTCTCGCGATGCCAATTGCGCACGGATTACACCACTCAATATAATGTCGTTGAGGGTGCCGGCGTCGCCTCGTACGGCGAAACCCAATTATTGAATTCCGTTATCACGCAAAGCTCAATCACGAGTAAGACGTCTCCAGGTGGTTACATCGGAGGGGCTGGACTCTACGCCGCAGGGGGTGCCGCCATCATCAATAGCACCTTGAGTGGCAACGGAACCTATTATTCGCCCGGCGTTGTCGGCACGGGCACTGGGTGCGCGGCCATTGTCATTGGCGACATGTATGTGAGCGGGTCGACGATCTCCCAGAACAAATGCGCCGGCGCTGCGTTATTCAACATTCTGAATCGCGCGACGGCAGCGCCGAACTCGTCGATCGTTGTGGAGAGCACAATCTCAGACAATGTAGGCGCATATGGCGCGAACCTGATCGCCAGCTCAATTACGGTGGCAAACAGCACCGTCGCGAACAATCAAAAGGGCGGCCTTAGCCTGGACTTTATCGATGGAGTGTCTTCATTTCCCTCCAGTTACCCTGTGTCGATGTTCAGCAATATTGTCGCGACGACAGCCCCCGCAATAGGCGTGGCGAGTGGTCAAAACGTCCTAGGCGCGAACAATTTCGTGACAAGTATTAAAGCCCCCGCATTTCCTGCAGACACAAAGAGCAGTGGTTGCTTGTGGCTCGGGCTTCTTCAAAATAATGGCGGCCCTACACAAACTCGCGCGCTAATGAGTCACAGTGTGGCGATCGATTCCGGGAATTCGTCGTATCCGGGCCAAACTAACGATCAACGGGGCTTACCGCGAAGTTCCGGGCCAGCGCCCGATATAGGCGCTTTCGAAGTCCAGCAAAACGACGTGATATTCAATACTGAATTTGAGAGCTGCATATAAGACGAGTTCGACAGCGAGATACGGCGCTCAAGAACTCGGCACAATCGAATGTCTCGCGTTCAATTGCTCGGCTGATTCGCGGTCGAATGCCGAATCGATACTGGCGCCGTTTTACCCATCGCGACGTATGGCATGATCGCGCTTTTAGGAGCTGGCCAATGCGCGCTTTTCCCATCGCTGCCGCTGTCCTTATTTCCGCCGCTCTAAACTCCGCGCACGCAGGATCATGTGATCCCGTGTTTCAGGCGGGAATCAAATCCGTGCAGACGCCGCATCATGTGTTTTCGACAGTGACGCGCGCGGGGAAGGTGACGCCAAGCGAAAGCATCTTTGTGGGGGGCGTGGAATACGTCCAGCACGATGGCCACTGGCAGCCCAGCAAAGTCACCGCAGCGCAGATGCTCAGCGATGCGAAGGAAAACGCCGCATCTCAAACCTCTACCTGTACTCCGCGCCCCGATGAAGTCATTGGCGGTGAAACGGTCGCCGTTTACGCGGTCCACAATTCTGAGACCGACGCGGACTCAACTGTGCGCATCTTCAAATCTCGTGGATTGTTGCAAGGTCAAACGGCAAAGATTCCGGATGGCCCTAATGTCGAGACACGATACGAATACAGCAACATAACTGCGCCAAACCCATAAAGAGTGCGCGGCGAATCGCGCACGTTGAAGGATCTGACCACCGTTCGGATTTAATTTTCCGTATTACGAATATCGGAGGGCGGCCCAGACCGGGCCGCAAAACTGATTCCTTGATCTTGTCGCCAAAGGTCATCTCGCCCGTGCACGAAACAGTTGGCAGACCCGTAGCTCGGGCTGCCGAACAGCGGTGGAAGGGATTCAATAATTGGTAGCTAGATGGGTAGCTAGACGAGAAGATTTGATCAATTACACATTGAAAACAACGAGATAAGCTATAAAACTAAAAATCCATGAAATACCCGCCGTTCACCGGAATATTTGCGCCTGTGATGAAACCTGATTCATCCGCGCACAGGAAATCGACGACGCGCGCGATCTCCGAAGGCTCGCCCAGGCGGCCGACGGGAATATTCGCGATGATCTGATTGCGCACGTTTTCAGGAATCGCGGCGACCATGGCGGTGCGGCAATAACCGGGCGACACGCTGTTTACCGTGACACCTTTGCGCGCCACTTCGCGGGCCAGCGCCATGGTAAATCC
The DNA here is from genome assembly GCA_964657965.1 of uncultured Rudaea sp. Taxonomy (GTDB): domain Bacteria; phylum Pseudomonadota; class Gammaproteobacteria; order Xanthomonadales; family Rhodanobacteraceae; genus Rudaea. The sequence continues at coordinate 38,445 of CAZZWP010000009.1, forward strand.
GTGCATGCCGGCTTTAGCGGCGGAGTAATTTGTCTGCCCGAATTGACCCGTCTGACCGTTTACCGATGAGATATTCACGATGCGGCCGAACCCGCGGTCGCTCATACCTTCGACGACGCTACGACACAAGTTGAAGACACCACCGAGATTGATGTCGAGCACATCGCTCCATTGTTGTGGACTCATCTTGCGTAACGTCGCATCGCGAGTAATGCCCGCGGCGTTGACCAAAATTTCTACCGGGCCATATTTCGTTTCGATGTTTTTCGCGAACGCTATGCAGGCGTCGAAATCGCCGACGTTGACGGATTCGAATTCGACGTCCGAGAAATCGGCAACCTCTTTCTTGAATTCGACGACGCGTTCGGCCCGACTTCCGAGATCAGCGGCAATGACTCGCCGACCCGAGCGCGAAAGGTATTTACAGATTTCAGTGCCCAGGCCACCGATACCGCCGCTGACGACGGCGAGGCGCTTGCTCATGATCACTCCTGCTCAATGATTCGTGCGGCGCTTACGATGGCGCGTTGCAACAAGCGCGCGATGGTATCAGCACGGATTTTACTGTCAACGCGCAGGCAGATCAGGATTTCGGATCTTTATTGCCTGGCTGAGCTTTCGCGGAACCGGCGGCAGCGCTGAGAAAGCCATCCTGCACCGACTTCCACAAGTCGAGATTACGCTCGGTCATGTCGTTGAGCATCGACCATGGCGTCTGCCCGAGGATGTTGTTCAACTGACTACGAAATTTCTGCTGCTGATCGAGAAAGATCTGCAGACTCTTCTCGAGGTAGCTGCCCATGAACCCTTGCATCGAGTCGCCATAGAAACGGATCACCTGCGACAACAACTGCGTCGTAAACATCGGCTGCCCGGTTTCTTCGTGCTCCGAAATGATCTGCAACAAGACCGAACGCGTCAGGTCTTCGCCGCTTTTCGCGTCGCGCACTTCGAAGTCTTCGCCGTCGATGACAAGCTGACGGACTTCCTCAAGCGTGATGTAGCTCGAGATTTCCGTGTCGTAGAGACGCCGGTTCGGGTACTTTTTGATGATTCTGACTTGTGCCATGCCGCAAACTTAGCAGAAGATGCGGCGCCGCACCAGCATGTTTGCTGCGCAGCAATCGCAGCGAATTCAAAGGCGGAGGCGAAACTGCTGAAGTGGATGGCGAGCCGCCTCGCGACGTCTCGCCAAGTGAAAACGTTTACCACCCCATGTATTGCCCACCGTTGATCGCTAAATTCGCGCCCGTGATCCAGCGTGCTTCTTCGCTCACGAAAAACGAAACGGCGTATGCGATTTCATCGGGCTCGCCGAGCCGCCCGACGGGAATCTGCGCAGCAATTTTATTGCGCACATCTTCCGGCACCGCCATCACCATGTCCGTAGCGACGTACCCCGGCGACACCGTATTGACGGTGATACCAAACTTCGCATTTTCCTGCGCCAGCGAAATAGTGAAACCGTGCATGCCGGCCTTCGAGGCCGCATAGTTTGCCTGGCCATACTGACCTTTCTGGCCGTTGATCGAGCTGATCTGAATAATGCGACCCCACTTGCGGTTTCGCATGTGGTCGATCACCGGCCGCGTGACGTTGAAGCAGGAGTTGAGATTGCTGTTGATGACTTCCTGCCACTGCAGCGCGCTCATTTTGTGGAATGTCGTGTCGCGTGTGATGCCGGCGTTGTTGATGAGGATGTCGATCGGTCCGAGTTTTTCTTCGACAGATTTCACCATCGCTTCGGCGGCTGCGGTGTCGCCCACGTCGCCTTTGACCAACGTCACGTCCAGACCCTGCGATTTGACTTGCGATAGCCACGCGTTGGCGCGCGCTTCATCGCGATAGTTGGTCGCGACTTTATGGCCCATCGACGCGAGACGTTTGACGATGGCCGATCCGATGCCGCCCGTTCCACCCGTAACTAATGCTACGCGTGCAGTCATGACTCCCTCCGGTTGTTTTTGTTGACCTGCTTTTTTTCGCGATTGTACACGCGCGGCGCATCCGTTCGGATTCAAGAATCGTTATCAGGAAACCGGACGTTGACGGTATCGAATTGCGCGATCAACGCGGCAAGCAGGCGATCGATATTTGCTGCAACGCCATAAGTTTTGACACCTAGGAATTCGATCGCCGCGCGAAGCGCCGGAACAGGGTCATCGCGATCGACGGGACGAGCACGATCCTGCTTTGACAATTTGCGCCCGTCGTCGCCAACCACCAGCGGCAGGTGCAGATACCGCGGTGTCACAAGACCCAGCGATTGTTGCAGGAAGATTTGTCGCGGCGTCGAGTCGAGCAAATCGGCGCCGCGCACAACTTCGCTGATTCCTTGCTCGGCGTCGTCGACAACCACGGCCAGCTGATATGCGAACCATCCTTCGGTTCGAAGCACCACAAAATCGCCGACTTCGTCGCGAAGATTTTGATGCTGAGGCCCTTGTTGCAGATCAATGAACTCAATCGACTTGAACGGTACGCGCACGCGCCATGCGGGCACGGGCGATTTCGCGGAAACCGATAAGCAATGATCCGGATGAATTCCGTTGAATGGTTCCAAATCGCCGCGACTGCAACCACACGGAAAAACCAGATTTTGTTTTTTCAATCGTTCGAATGCGTTCCGATACGCGACGTCGCGCTGGCTCTGAAACATCACAGGCTCGTCCGATGTGAGACCGAACGCATCGAGTGTTCGCAAAATATCGTTGGCGGCGCCGGGAACCTCGCGTGGCGGATCGAGGTCTTCCATACGGACTATCCACGCGCCGTTTCGACGCCGCGCCCGCGCCCAACTTCCCAACGCCGCGACCAGCGAGCCGAGATGCAAAGGTCCGGTAGGCGAGGGCGCAAAGCGGCCGCGGTAGAGTTCTGTCACGACATTCGACATCTTGAAAAACAGTCAGTCTACCCAAGCTTTCGTGCACTGCGCACCGATTACTTGGGCGTAATCAACGAGGAATCCAATGCTGCGAATTATTCTGTTTCTTGGCACCAATCTGGCGATCATGCTGGTGCTCGGTGTCGTCGCGTCGATTTTCGGAATCGATCGCTGGACATACACTCACGCCGGCGTAAACCTTCAGCAGATGCTGATTTTTTGCGCCGTGTTTGGGATGGGCGGCGCGTTTATTTCGTTAGCGTTGTCGAAATGGTTAGCGAAGATGTCCGTCGGCGTGCAAGTCATCGCCGAACCGCGCAACGAATCGGAACGGTGGTTGTTCACCACGATTCAAACGCATGCGCAGAATGCGCAAATCGGCATGCCCGAGATCGCGATCTATGACGCGCCGGAGATGAACGCCTTCGCCACGGGCATGAGCAAAAACCACGCGCTGGTCGCCGTAAGCACGGGACTTTTGCGCAGCATGAATCGCGATCAAGTCACTGCCGTGCTCGGGCATGAAATCACGCATGTCGCGAACGGTGACATGGTGACGCTCGCATTGATTCAGGGCGTGCTCAACACCTTCGTCATGTTCCTCGCCCGCATCATCGGCAGTGTGATCGACGGTGCTATGTCCGGCGACCGCAATGACAACCGCGGCGGCGGCATCGGCTACTTCGTTATCGTGATGATCTTGCAACTCGTACTCGGCGTGCTGGCGACCATCATCGTCATGTGGTTCTCGCGCTGGCGCGAGTTCCGCGCGGATGCGGGTGGCGCGAAACTCGGCGGACGTCAAAACATGATTTCCGCGCTGCAGGCACTCGCCGGCAACCACGATTCAAGCTTGCCCAAAGCCGTGCAGGCATTCGGCATCAACGGCGAACATGGCGTCGCGCGGCTTTTCATGAGCCATCCGCCGATCGAAGAGCGTATTAACGCGCTCAGAAACAACAATCAATAAAAAACTCTCAAATTAATAAGACTACGAGGGCGCAGAGGATGTGTGCGAACACGGCGTAGGCGAACAAAGAGAAACAAGCGATATTGCGAGACTTCCCTAAGCCGTCTCGTAAGACATCACCTTCTCAGGCTCCTGCAAGAAATTGCCTTGCACGAAGTTCACGCCGCACGAAAACAGGATCGACATGCTCGCCGCGTCTTCGACAAACTCGGCGACGGTCAACTTTCCGGCGTGATGCGCCTGATCGCACAGTTCCTTGATCTTGTCCTGATTCTCTTTGTTCTTCGGCAGCTCGGCCATGAAATTGCGGTCGAGCTTCAGATAATTCGCGTCAACGTGTTTCAGAAGCTGGAATGAATTCAATCCCGATCCAAACTGTTCCAGCGCAAATCCGCAATGAAGCTGCTTGAGTCCCGTCACGAATTGCCGCGCCGGTTTCAAGCTCGTCACGACTTTACTTTCCGGCATCTCGAACACCAACGCGTCGCCGCGCAGACGCGAATTCTTCAATTGCTGCGAAATCCACGGCAATAAGGTTTGATCGTCGAGCGATTGCGGCGCCAGCTTCACGAAGAACGTCGTCTTGTGCCCCGACTTCTCGCGTTCCGACAGCGCTTTGATCGCGTTGGAGATAACCCAGCGATCGATCGCAGGCATCACGCCGTGCTGTTCCGCAACCGGCATGAAGAAATTCGGTGTGATTTCACCTTTCGGCCCCTGCATGCGCAACAGGATTTCGTAGAACTCGCCTTCAGCCCCATGCAGGCTGATGATCGGTTGATAGAACAGAACGAAGCCGTTGTTGGTCAGCGCATCTTTTACCAACTTGAGCCAGTGGCGATTTTTTTCTTCTACGGCTTTGTCTTTCGCATTCGGGTCGAACACATTGATGCGGTTGCCGCCCTCGGCCTGCGCTGTGCGCAGCGATGCACTGGCCTGACTGATCACGGTGGCTGCGTTCGCGTTCTTTTCGCCGATCAGCGTTCCGCCGATACTCACGTTGACGTTCAACGACTGCTTGCCGACTTCGAAGATTCGCTCTTCGAATGCTTTACGCAGTGACTCGGCGAGCTGGCGCACTTCCTCGTGCGCGCGTCCGGCGAGAATCACACCAAACGTATGCTCGCCGAAACGGCCCGCGATGTCCGACTCTTTAATATGACGTCGCATCAAGTTCGCCATATCGCCGAGCAGAAGATCGGCGTTGCCCAGCCCCACCGTATCGAGCAATTGACGGAAATTATCCGGCTCCAACAACAACAGGCCTTGATCATTGCGGCCTTTCGTCGCTTCGCCGATGGCGCGATCGAGTTCAGCCAGGCAATACGTGCGGTTGTAGAGATCGGTGACTAGATCCTTGGAACGCAGCACGTCGAGCTCTTTGGCCAACTCGACGCTGACCGTCTGCTGACGGAATATGATCTGCTGACATGGCTCGCCTTCGTAACTGGCTTCGGCGAATTCCATCGTCGCGTCGAACGTCGTGCCGTCCGCGCGCTGTGCTTTCAGATTCAGTTTTTGCGGTGGTTTTTCACCTTTCGACAATTTTCTCAATAGCGACTTGAAGTCGTCCGCATCGTCGGCCGCGATCATGTCGAGGATCGACATGCCTTGAATTTCTTCGAAGTCCTCGAACCCGAAAATCTCCAGGTACGCTTTGTTAGCGCGAACGTGCATGCCCTCGTGGACATAAGCAATCGGGTCGCGCGACGAATCCAGTAGCGCGTCGCAACGCCGTTCGGTTTCACGCAACGAGGTTTCCAGACGACGCACACTGCGCCGCATATTCAAACTTTCGAATTCGCGCTTAACGACCGATTGCACGTGATCGGCGCGATGCCGCAGCGCCAGCGCGCGGGCGCCATCGTGGAACGCGCTGACGATCGTGTCTTCGTTGACGTTGGTCGCGACGGCGACGATGGCGATGTCCTTGCCGGTGCGATTCGCCGACGCGGCGACATCGGCGAGCTTGAGAACGCGCGCCGCCACATTCGCCAGGATCAGATCCGGCGTGTGTTTGGCAACTTGCGTTTCCAATTCGTCGGCATTGGCCGCGCGCGCAGGACGCACGGCGATGCCGCCGTTTCGCAACATGCTGATCAGCTGTTCAGCTTCTTCGACCGAATCTTCGATCAGCAGTAGCTTGATGACGTTATCTTGTTTGCTCATTGGCCAGGCATGGACTTCAAGACAGCTTTTACTCGATTCCGGCGGGTATTTCCAGCGAACCAGCGTACGCGATTATCGATCAGAGAAGTGTCTTGGATGCGCGGCCAGGAATTTCCCTCACGAGTTTCGGCACCAAATAGCCGGATAGACGTCCGGATAGTTCGGCGACCAACGCCCGCGCGGTGTCGTCGTCGACGGCGAAATGCGCCGTTCCTGCAACCTTGTCGAGCTGATGCAGGTAGTACGGCACGATGCCCGCGCTGAATAATCGCGCGGAGAGATCCTTCAGCGAGTCGACGTTGTCGTTGATCCCGCGTAGCAACACGGATTGATTCAGCAACGTCACACCCGCCGCCCGCATCCGCTTCGTCGCCGCCGCGACGCGATCGTCGATTTCGTTCGCGTGATTCGCATGCACGACAATCGCGACCGGCCACGGCAGCATCGATAACCATGCGAGAAGCTCATCGTCCACGCGTTCCGGCAGAACGATCGGCAAACGCGTATGAATGCGTAAACGTTCGATGTGCTTTATCGAGACCAGCGCGTCAGTGAGTTCCTTCAATTTCGCCGTCGAGAGCGAAAGCGGGTCACCGCCGGATAAAATCACTTCCGCGATCGAGTCATCGCCACGAATCTGATCGATGGCTTCGCTCCAACGATTTGCAGCCGCGGTGTCGTCCGCGTAATTGAAATGCCGACGAAAGCAATAACGACAATTCACTGCACACGATCCGGTCGCGATCAGCAGTGCGCGCCCTTCATATTTATGCAGCACGCCACGCGCTGATCGAGCCGCCAGATCGCCGACAGCATCTTTCGAGAAACCGTCGACGGCGATCAGCTCGTCGGAGACACACAAAACCTGGCGCAGCAGCGGGTCATTTGCATTGCCGCGCTGCATCCGCGCCGCAAAACCGCGCGGCACGCGTAGTGAAAATCCGGTGTCTTTTTCGGGCAGCAGCTCATCGGCGAGATGTGCCAGGCCGAGCACATCGAGCAACTCGCGCGGATCGGTAATCGACTCGCGCCACAGTTGCTGCCAACGCGTTTGCTGCGCGCGACGGGGGCTTGCGGTTATCATTGACGTTCTGACGGACTCAGCGTCCGGCCTCATTTCAGTAGACAGCAATTTTAGCCGCTTTCCTGCGCGGCTCGTTGCGTAACGGAGCGACTATGGCCAGCTATGGCATGAACGATGTGAAAAACGGCATGAAGATCATGGTGGACAACTATCCATGCACGATCGTCGATACCGAGTACGTCAAGCCCGGCAAAGGCCAGGCGTTCACGCGCGTGAAATACCGCAATATCAAGACCGGCCGCGTCGTCGAGCTGACGATGAAATCGACCGATTCCGTCGAAGCCGCCGATGTCGTCGATACGGACATGGAATATCTCTACAGCGATGGCGAATTCTGGCATTTCATGCATCCGGAGACACACGAACAGATCGCCGCCGATAAAAGCGCGATGGCCGATGCCGAGAAATGGCTGAAAGGCAATGAGATGTGCATCGTCACGCTATTCAATGGCGCGCCCCTCACGGTCGCGCCGCCGACGTTCGTGGAATTGCTGATCACCGAAACCGATCCTGGCGTCAAAGGCGATACCGCCGGCAGCGGCGGCAAACCCGCGACATTGGAAACCGGCGCCGTCGTGCGCGTGCCGCTGTTCGTGCCGCAGGGTGACAAGATCAAAGTCGATACGCGAACGGGCGAATATCAGGGTCGCGTCAAGTAGGAAAACGCGTCGCGGACGAAGCCATGGAAACGGTCGAACAAATCCTCGAAGCGCGCTGGGTCATTCCGGTCGAACCGCATGGCCTCGTTCTCGATCATTACGCGGTCGTCGTTCGCGGCGACGTCATTGCCGATCTTCTGCCGATCGACGAGGCGCGCACAAAGTATACAAATGCGCATCGCATCGATCTGTCGGCGCATGCGTTGATTCCCGGTTTGATCAATTCGCACACGCATAACGCCATGACGCTGATGCGCGGATTGGCCGACGATTTGCCGTTGATGACGTGGCTGCAACAACACATCTGGCCCGCCGAGGCCATAGCCGTCGGCCCGGAATTTGTCCGCGACGGCGTCGAAATCGCCATCGCCGAAATGCTTCGCGGCGGCACCACGTGCTGCAACGAAAACTATTTTTTCCCCGACGTGCAGGCCGCCACTTATCTCAAGCACGGTTTTCGTGCCGTCGTCGGTCTTCCGTTTATCGAATTTCCCAGCGCGTGGGCATCGTCGCCGGATGAATATTTCGACAAGAATCTCGCCGTCCACGATTCGGTTAAGTCCGAAAAGCTGGTCAGCGCATCGCTGGCACCGCACGCGCCTTACACCGTGTCGGATGAAAGTTTCAAACGTATTCGCATGTTGTCCGATCAGCTCGACATCCCGGTCCACATCCACGTCCACGAAACCGCGCAAGAAGTCGAAGAATCGAAAAAACTCCACGGCATGCGTCCGCTCGCGCGATTGAAATCGCTCGGACTGATCAACGATCACTTGATCGCCGTGCACATGACCCAGCTCATCGATAGTGAAATCGCGCAGCTGGCTGAGGCCGGCGCGTCGGTCGTGCATTGCGCGGAATCGAACTTGAAACTTGCCAGCGGATTCTGTCCCGCGGAAAAACTGCGGCGCGCGGGCGTCAATGTCGCTATCGGCACCGATGGTTGCGCGAGCAACAACGATCTCGACATGTTCGGCGAAATGCGGACCGCGGCGCTGCTCGCCAAAGGTGTCGCGAACGACGCCAGTGCATTTGACGCCGCATTCGCATTGCAGGCGGCGACGTTGAACGGTGCTCGCGCAATGGGAATCGGCGATCGTGTCGGCTCCATCGTCGCAGGCAAGCAGGCCGATCTCGTCGCCGTGCGGCTCGACGCGATCGAAACCGAACCCGTGTACAACGCGATCTCGCAGCTTGTCTATGCGACGGGCCGCCATCAAGTCAGCGATGTTTGGATCGCCGGGCTGCGCAAAGTCGAGAACCAAGCCTTACTTCGTATGGACATCGACGCGTTGCGCGCAAAAGCACGCGCCTGGCAGGCGCGTTTGGGCTGATATGTGCTTTGCGTTCGCGCGATTTGCCTGGATCACTGCGTTGTGCGGCCTTGGGTTGACAGGATGCAACGCGCGCCTCACGCGCTACGACGGGTATCGCGGTGACGGCACGTTTACGGGCAAGGCTGCAGCTTCCGCGCTGTGTCAGGACGGTTATGCGGTCGATCTCGGCACTGTCGATTTGATGTCAGCCGATCACGTCGTGCGGCGCCTCGACGGCCTTCCGCCGATTGAATCGACAATCGGGCTGGCGATTACCCGACAATCTATCGCCCCCAACGACGATATGCCGCGCACGTCCGCGCTGGTTACCGTGACGCTGCGCGATGACAAAAATCATATCGTGCTGTCGCGTCAAGAACGGCTGTCGCAGTGGACCCGCCGACATGCGCTAGATGATCCGCACCATGTTTTCTTATACCGACCGGGAAGTCTGATCGACGTGCCCGTCGGACCGGATGTGTCGCACGTCCAGCGATTCCCGATCGGCGAAGACGATAGCTGGGGTACGTATTTCACGCCGCGACGTGGCGCGCGCTACACAGTAGACTTCAGCGTGGACGAACCCGACGGGAATTCGCCCGCCATCGACGCGCGTCTGCAAGTGCGCGGCGTAGTCGAGTGCCGATGAGGCGAGGATGGCAACCGTGAACGCAACTGAGTCTGGGAATGTCAGTCACGCCGAGACGGCGAAATTCGATCGTCTTGCCTCGCGCTGGTGGGATCCAGACGGCGAATCGCGACCACTCCATGATCTGAACCCGGTGCGATTGAATTACATAGCCGAGCGCGTCGATTTAAAAAACGCGAACGCGCTCGACGTCGGCTGCGGCGGCGGAATTTTGAGCGAATCGCTCGCCCGAGCCGGCGCGCACGTGACGGCAATCGATCTCGCGCCACGCGTGCTCGACGTGGCGCGTCTGCATCTGCACGAATCGAATTTGCAGGTCGACTATCGCGAGATCGCCGTCGAAGCACTCGCACAAGAATCATCGGGAAAATTCGATGTGATCGCTTGCATGGAAATGCTCGAACACGTTCCCGATCCGGGTAGCGTGATTTCCGCGATCGCGTCGTTGCTAAAACCGGGCGGCCGCGCATTCTTCTCCACACTCAATCGCACGCCGCTGGCGTTTGGGGCGGCGATCCTCGGCGCCGAATACGCGCTGAATTTGTTGCCGCGCGGTACGCATCGCTATGCGCAGTTCATCAAACCCTCCGAACTCGCGAATAGTTTTCGCGGCACCGGACTCGACCTAGAAGACGTCAGCGGCCTGGCCTACAACCCACTGAGCCGTCGTGCGTGGATCGTAAAAAATACGCGGGTGAATTTCCTGGCCTGTGCGCGCAAACCGGAATGATGCTACGCGGCGCAGAAATCGAGGCGATTTTTTTTGATCTGGACGGAACGCTGGTCGATTCGGCACCTGATCTCATGGCGGCAATGCAGCGTCTGCGCGCGGAAATGTCGCTGCCACTCATCGATGCCGCACACGTGGGCGCGGTCGTTTCAAAAGGGGGCCGCGCCATGTTGCGCCGCGCGTTTCCCGACGCCAACGAACAACACATTGACGCATTGCTGCCACGTTTCCTCGAACTTTATTCGCAAGCCATCGCGACGCACACGCGAACGTATCCGGAAATCGATGCGCTACTCGAGGCATTGGAAAGTCGTGGCATTAAATGGGGCATCGTCACCAACAAGCCGGGTTGGTTGGCGAGAAGTTTGTCGGCTGCGTTGAAATTGGATCAGCGTCACGCGGCGCTGGTTTCAGGCGACTGCTTGCCGCAAAAAAAGCCTGAGCCCGAACCGATTCTATACGCGTGTGAACTTGCCGGCGTTGCAGCGAACCGCAGCGTGTACGTCGGCGACGACGCGCGCGACATCGAGGCGGGTCGACGTGCCGGTACGATGACCGTCGCAGTGACGTGGGGTTATCTCGCTGGCGAAGATCCGTACACGTGGGAAGCCGATGCGGTGATCGCGGCGCCGTCGCAATTGTTGCCCGCGCTTGGCTTGTAGCCGGAATGTCGGACGAGGGCAGCGCATTCGCGAGTTTCGAGCGAAAATGGCTCGAAGCCAATCCCGAGCAAGCGGCCGTCTTGGTTTTTTTGAAGCCGGAGCAACGTCAACCTGCGCGCGCGTTTGGAAGCCTGATTCACGAACTGACGCAGACGACGTTTGTCGTGCGCGAAGCGCAAGTGGCCGCCGCGAAGCTGAGCTGGTGGCAGCAGGAACTAATGAGCGCGTCGCAGGGGAATGCGAGGCATCCGATCAGTCGCGAATTATTCCGCGATGCACGCGCCGGCTCGATCGATCCGGATTTGTGGCGCGCGCTGATCGACGGCGCGATTGCGCAGCTCGATGCGTCTTTTCCCGCTAATCTTGATGCGATATTCGCATCACTGTCGGAATTTTTTGGGCCTGTCGCGGCCATCGAAGCGCAAATGATCGACGGCAATCGATCGTCGCTCGATGCCGTTATGAAATTGTGGATTTGTTCGCATTTGTTGCTTGCCGCGCAGGTCGGCTCTTCGCATGCGGAACGTACGTCGATGCCGCTCGATTTATTAGCGCGTCACGGCATCTCGCGTGCCGATCTCGCCGCGCGCGATGCCGATTCAAGCGCTGTCCGCCGAGATTTTATTCGCCAGGTGCGCGACGCAATCGACGAGAACCGGCGACAGGCGACGAATGTCAACCTCAGTCGCCTCGTTCGGGCGCGCACGGATCAGTGGCTCGCCGAACGCGCAGTGCGCGCTGACGATCCGTCGGATTATCTTGCGCGACACGCGCGAAATCTGCGCTGGCGCAGCTTGTGGTGGGCTTGGCAGGAGGCCAGACACTTGACCTCGCTTGCCACCAACCCCACGTCAGAACGTGCGGCATAATGACGGGGCAGCCGGAGAACTCATGCAAAAGGATCAAACCATCGCTCGCGTAATGCCGGATGTGGCCGTCGCGACGCATCGCGATTTGGTCGCGCTCGATTGGGTCGGCATGAGCGACATCGACGCACCGATCACGTTGCTCGGCGGCAACGGCGAGCAGATGAAAATTCCCGCGCGCGTGTCTGCTTACGTCAATGCGCGTAAATCCAACGCACGCGGCATTCATATGTCGCGTTTGTATTTGCTCGTCGATAAAGCGCTGGCCGAACCGCTGACACCAAGTTCGCTCCGCCATTTGCTTCGCGATTTCCTGGAATCGCATGCGCAATTATCCGATCGTGCGATGGTGCGCGTCGCGTTCGATCATCTGTTGCGACGTCCCGCGCTGAAGAGCGACAACAGCGGATGGAAATCGTATCCGCTGATTATTTCTGCGCTGATGCAAAACGGCCAATGCGATATCGAGTTAGGTTTTAGGCTTGAATATTCGAGCACGTGTCCGGCTTCGGCCGCACTGGCGCGGCAGTTGATCCAGGAAAAATTCCAGCGCGATTTTCCCGCCAACAAACCGCTTGATCACAAAACGGTTACGCAATGGCTGGGTACGGAAGAGGGCATCTGCGCGACGCCGCACAGTCAACGCAGCGTGGCCGAAGTCCGCGTCAAGCTGGCGTCGAGTTTCGGATTTCCCATCGTGGAATTGATTGACCGCATCGAAGGCGCGCTGAAGACACCAGTTCAAACCGCCGTCAAGCGGGAAGACGAACAAGAATTCGCGCTACTCAACGGCGCGAATCTGATGTTTTGCGAAGATGCGGCGCGACGCATTCACGGTGCGCTCGATTCCGACGAGCGCATCGTCGATTTCTGGGCGCGTGCATCGCATCTGGAAAGTTTGCATCCGCATGATGCCGTCGCAATCACGACGAAAGGAATCGACAACGGTTTTCGCGCCGACGCGAATTAAGAAGTGGGTTTGGCGAGCAGCGCAGGATCTAGCCGCGTATCGAACCAGTTGAATCCCCAGTGCACGTGCGGTCCGGTCGCGCGACCGGTTTTTCCGGCCAAGCCGATGACGTCGCCACGCTTGATACGTTGTCCGGCTTGGACGTCGACACGACTCATATGCAGGATTGAACTCGTGAGTCCGAATCCATGATCGAGAAGCACGGTACCGCCGGTCAGCACGAGATCGGAATCGGCGAATGTCACGATCCCCGCCGCGGGCGCATGTACCGGCGTGCCTTCCGGCACGGCCATG
>CAZZWP010000010.1:0-49434 GCA_964657965.1 uncultured Rudaea sp.
GTGCGGCATCCTAAGCGATGCCGCACACCGACAGAACGACAGATAAATTACAGTTAATGAACCGTTTTTAATTGCGGTCGTACACTCCGAGTTCGAACCTTCGACTGCAGGAAGTAGTGAAGTGAACAATATTGACAAGGAAGCTCGTCCTAATGCGCTGTTCGACGGCGCGAAGCATGTTTCATCCAACCGATCGCACACGTCGTTACATCGACGCGTCGCGATGCTGTCGGCATTGCTGGCGGGATCCTGTTTTGCCGCCACCTGTGGCGCTGCGACGCCGCCAAAAAATGATCTCGTCGCACGCGGCGAATACCTGGCGCAGGTCGGTGATTGCGCCTCCTGCCACACCGCGCCGAATGGCAAGCCGTATGCCGGTGGATTATCGATGGCGACCCCGTTCGGCCCACTAATTACGCCGAACATCACCCCCGATCGCGAGACCGGCATCGGCGCATGGTCAGACGACGACTTTTATCGCGTGATGCATGAAGGCATTGGCAAGGGTGGCGAATACCTTTATCCCGTCATGCCTTTTCCGTGGTACACCATCGTCACGCGCGACGACGCCCTGGCGATCAAGGCGTATCTATTTTCGCTGCCTCCCGTCCACAAGCCGAACGCGGCCAACACCTTGCGGTTCCCGTACAACATCAGGGAATCACTCGCCGCGTGGCGCGCGGCATTCTTCAAGACGCAGGATTTTGTCGCCGATCCGAATCAATCGGCAGAGGTGAATCGCGGCGCCTATCTCGTCAATGGTCTTGCACACTGCGGGGAATGTCACAACGCTCGCCCCGTCGCGGGTACGTCGCGCTGGCGCGAATCGCTCGAAGGTGGCGTGGTCCAAAACTGGTACGCACCGAACATCAGCTCCGACGTGCACAGCGGTATCGGCGCATGGAGTGATTGGGACCTGGCGACGTTTCTCAAAACAGGCGTTGCGCCTGGCAAGGGCGTGGCCGTCGGGCCGATGGTCGAAGTGGTGCATAGTCTGAGTCATCTCTCAGACGCTGACTTGAAATCGATCGTCGCTTATTTGAAGTCGACGCCGCCGTCGGCACCCGAGCATGTGATCGCGGATCCGTCCGTCAATTACGCGCGCGGCGAGCAGGCCTATCTCAACTATTGCGCGTCATGCCATGCCGTCGACGGCACCGGGCAGGCGGGCGTTATTCCGGCACTGAAAGGCAACGCGGTTGTTCAGACCCAAGGTCCACAAAACGCGATTAGCGTGGTGCTGGGCGGTCTGGAAGCAAGGGGTAGTTATGCGCCGATGCTGGCCATTGGCGCGACAATGGATGACGGCGATATCGCCGATATCGTCAACTACGTCCGACAGTCGTGGGGCAATTCGGCCACCGCCACGGCGAGTGCCGCGATGGTCTCGGACCTACGACGATCGGCCGATACGACATTTAACGCAGCACCATTGACTGCGTGTCCGGCACTGGGCGACAAGCCACTCGATAAAGCCATAGCTGGCGCCGCCATTCAGAAAGAACTCACCGCACTGAACGATGCGAACATGTATACAAGTACACAAAAGCTCGTGCAGTCGGCACGTTCGGCAGCACCGGGTGTGGCGCAGGCCGACGTGGTAAATACGTTTGCTAACGCCTATTGCGCGATCGTGCGTCGCGATGCGAGTCTCGATCAGGGCGCAAAAGCCGCGAAGATCGGGCGCTTCGTCGAATCCATTTACATGGCAGCTGCCGCGAAACCGAAAAAGTGACTTAGCGGCGCCGTCGACGTACCTGACGCGCAATAATGTCAGCGGCGGCATCGGCGCCATTTTCGTTCGAGACGCGCGCCGCGATAGCCTTCGCGGCCGCGCCGAAACGATAGTCAGTAGTGAGATGCTTGATTTCGGCGCTGACATTCGCTGGGCGGAACCTGCTTCGTCGAACGATGCGCGCAACGCCGAGCTTTTCTGCGCGCGCGGCGTTGTCGGCTTGGTCGGCGAGCACCGGAACGATCAACTGTGGACGACCGCTGCGCAACGCATGCGCCAATGTCCCGATGCCGCCGTGATGGATGATCACGGCGGCACGCCCGAAGAGTAGCGAGTGCGGTTCATAGTTTCCTATGAAGACGTCGTGCGATGCCATCGACGCTAGTTGCAGCGCGCCGTCGTTTCCCGCGAGCACCACGATACGTAGACCTAACTGCTGCGCCGCATTGATCGCCGCCATGAAGAGCGCATGGCCGATATCGCTTACGACACTGCCGAGCGTCATGACGATCGGCGCCGCGCCATTGTCGAGAAATTCCCGCACTGCGCGACTTAAATTGGGCGGACGTCCATCTTCACTGTCGAACCAGGTAAAACCTACGACAGCGGTTGACGCGGGAAAGTCCGGCTGCGCCCGTCCCATCGTCTCGGAGTAAAGCCCGATCGCGCCCGCTGCGCCGAACTGTCCCCGGAACGCTGGATTGTCGCCACCATGTGGCAGCCGGATCGATGCGCGGAAACGATCGATGGGCCGAAATAGCGGTCGGGATAGGCGTGACATTGTGTCGATCGCGATTTTCGCCGTGCGAGGTCCGAGCCGCCGCAACACGCGTCCGATGCCGAAACCACCATCGAGGATCGGCGGATCGAACGCCGACAAAAACATCATCGGTTGCAAGACAATCGCAAGCCACGGCAATGCGCGTTGTTCGGCGACGAATCGCGCAGCGAAAGCCAGGCTGCTCGTGACGACGGTGTCGTCGTCGTTGATCAACCGCGCCAAGTCGTCGTGCGATTCTCGCAGATACGGAAAAACAAGCGCGCGATAAACGAAGAAGGGATTGTGCATGGCACGGCGCGACATGTCCGCGCGCGACAGACCGAGTGTGCGCGTCAACTCGTCCATGCTTGGACGCACGGGATAAAATGTAATTCCGAGCGCTTCCACTTTTTCGCGATATTCCGCGTGCGTGGCGATGACCAGCTGGAAACCTCGTTCCTTCAATCGTTGTGCAACGGCCAAAAACGGATGCAGATCGCCGAGCGAGCCGACGGTCGCCATGACGATGCGTCCGGTCGAGCTAGCGTGCGCTGCGTCGGTCACTCGGCATCGCTACGAACTTCCGCGTGGCTGATGAGCGCGAAAATAAAACTTCCTCCCACGACATTTCCCGCCAGCGTGGGCAGGGCGAAATCGAACACGTAAGCGCCCATCGATAGTTTGCCTGCGAAAACCATATACAGACTTTCCGCTGATCCGACGACGATATGCGTGAAGCCGCCGATCGCGATCAGCGATGTCACCACGATGATGATCGGCAGTTGCGCATTGGTCGTGCTGGCGATCATCCACACCATCGTTGCGACCAGCCAGCCCGCCATGATGCCTTTGGTGATCATTTGCCATGGTGTATTGCGCATGAGGTCTTCGCAAATACCGGTCAACGCGTTTTGAGTATCGGTATCGTACTGACTCAAATGCAACGTGCCGTAAGCAAAAAGTGCCACGCCGATCAAGTTGCCCATCAACACCGTTCCCCAAAGCCGAGCCAGGCTTGCCAGTTTCGACCAGCTCGGCTGTGCCATCAAAGGCAACACGGCCGTCATCGTGTTTTCCGTGAACAGTTGTTGGCGCGCGATAATCGTGATGACGAATCCGACGGAGTAACCCAAGCCTTCGATCAGCACGCGTTCCGGATAATCACCGGTATGGCTACGCAGGAGTCCGCGCGCGACGAATGAAAATCCCATCGTAAGGCCCGCCGCGATCGCCGACCACAACAGCGCCGCAAACCGGCGCGACAATTCCTGCTCGCCCTCGCGTCTGACAACTTCGTGTAGCACGACGGGGCGCGGCGGACGCTTTTTTTCTACCTCGGTTTGTTCACTTTTGGTCAGACCGAAATCTTCCTTCGCGCCGGACGTTTTAGAGTCCGATTCCTTCGGTGATCGCTTGGAAGCTTTTTTCATGGTCTGGTTCGTCCCACCGTAGTTGAACTGCGTGACTGCAACGACTATGCCGTCAACTTCCCATTTTTGCTGAAAATTACATTGATAGTTAAAAAATTTGCTGCCTGTCCCCAATTCGTCGTAGTGCAGATAACATCGCTGCCGTATGTTTGAAGTGCAGTCTGCAACGAAACGAATGACGAATCGCACGATGTAGGCTACCTATTGGCTGGCGCCGTTTATGCACTGCCAGTGTACAAGGCGTTTCGCTTTGTTTTCTGAGGAGGTCATGTCATGGCATCAGGTGTATTTCTACCCGCGTTTCTTCTCATCGTTCCGGTGATACTTGCGATCATCGATGTAATGGGCACTTCAAGCGGTCATTCCGCCATGGGTTCGCCCAGACGGTTATGACTTCACAAATCAACGATGCATTTTCTCATCAGCCATCGCGATTACGTAAGCTAGGTCGATGAAACCATTCTCAGGTGCCTCGCCTGCGAGCACCTGAGATGGCCAATTCGGTTCGCCAAGGTCCGACACCACGGCATGAGCGCCACTGAAGTCCTGGCCGAGCGTGTAATCGTTGACCGTGGCGATCGTTGGAATGCCCGCTGCTAGCGCCGCGCGAACTCCGGCCTCGGAATCTTCGATGGCCACACATTCCGCGGGCGATAGGCCCAGCCGTTCTATTACTAAGCGGTAGATGAGCGGGTCGGGCTTTTTGGATGACGCATTATCTGCTGCGCCGACGACGCTAAATCGATTCGGCAATGCGCTCGCGAGCAACTTGTCGACATTGGCGCGCGTCGTCGTCGTCGCTATCGCCAAGGTCACGCCGGCGGCATGCGCTTCATCGACAAGCCGGCGAACGCCGGGACGCAGTTGAACCGTGTTCTCGTCAATCAACCGTAGATAATGTTTCGTCTTGGCTCGGTGCAGTTGTTCAATGAGCGCGTGCGAAGTTTCGTGGCCGTTGCGCTGCATGAAATGCAGCAGTCGCTCGTGGCCGCCAGTGACTTGAAGCAGCTCGCCATACTCCTCGACGCTCCAATGCCAATTCAGTCCGGCGTCGGCGAACGCACGATTGAACGCGACACGATGACCATCGCGCTCGGTATCGGCGAGCGTGCCGTCGACATCGAAGATCAGCGCCTTCAGCACGTTGTATCACTCACGTTTCGCGATACTCCGCAATCCAAGTTTGCAGCGACCCGAAATTGGAGAGCACATCGCAGCCGAGCGATTCGGCCGGTTCTCCGGCGCGATAGCCGTACGGCACCGCGACCACCGCACAACCGGCTGCGCGCGCGGCGAGCACATCGTTTTCCGAATCGCCGACCATCAGGGTGTGCTGAGGCAGCGTACCGAGTATTCGGGATGCCGTGAGGAGCGCTTCGGGATGCGGTTTTCCTTGCGCCACACGATCACCTCCGATGATGAGTGTCATGAATCGCGCGAGATCGAATCGCGCGAGAATTGCTTCGGCCAAATGTTGTAGCGCATTGGTGACGACGGCGAGCTGCAAACCTTGTGCTGCTAAACTTTCCAGCGTTTCCGTCACGCCGGAATAGAGCGACGATTGTCGGCCCACGCGTGGTTCGTAATTCTTCACATACGCGCCAAGCAGCGTGTCGATGCGCGCTTTGCGCTCGACGGCATCCAAGGTCGGCTGCTCGTCGAGTACGCGCAAGGCCAACGTGCGTGGTCCTTTGCCGACGAATGAACCGATGCGTTCGGCGTCGAGGGTGCGCAGGCCCATTTCGGCCAGCGCGGCATTCATCGCCGCGGCGATATCCGGCAACGTATCGACGAGCGTGCCGTCGAGATCGAACAGCACGGCGCGCAACCGGGTATCAGTCACTCGTTATTCCATCGCTTAGCATTGACCGTGTTTGCGTGACGATATTGGCAACGGTAAATCCGAACAACTCGAACAACGCTTTCGCCGGCGCCGATTCGCCGAAACGATCCAGGCCGATGACGCGACCGTTCGCTCCCGCGATCCGATACCAACTCGCCGTCACACCGGCTTCGACGACGATTCGCGGCACGCCACGCGGCAGCACGCTGCGCCGGTAAGCGCCGCTTTGCGTCTCGAATATTTCCACGCACGGCATCGATACGACGCGAAGTTTGACGCCCTCATCGGCCAGTGCGGCGCGCGCCTGCATCGCTAGCGACACTTCCGAACCGGTTGCGATGATGACCGCATCGGGTGCATCGGCGTCGTCGGCGAGGACATAACCGCCGCGCGCGATTGCGGCGAGTTGTTCGCCCGTTCGTGGCTGCGGCGGCAAGTTCTGCCGCGACAAGACGAGGCACGTTGGACCGTCATGGCGTTCGATAGCGGATGTCCACGCCGCGAACGTTTCTGCCGCGTCGCACGGACGAATGACATGCACGTTCGGAATCAGGCGGAGCGCAGCCACATGCTCGATCGGTTGATGCGTGGGACCATCTTCGCCAAGTCCGATCGAATCGTGCGTCAGTACGAAAATCACGCGCTGTCGCATCAGCGCCGCCATGCGGATCGCGTTACGGCTGTAGTCGGAAAACGTCAGGAACGTTCCGCCGTAAGGAATGTACCCGCCGTGCAGCGCGATACCGTTCATGATGGCGCTCATTCCAAATTCGCGTACGCCGTAATTGATATGAAAGCCGACCGCGTGTTTCGTATCGCCGCCGCGGACGGCGACGGCGTTTTTAAAGTTCGTCAGATTCGAGCCGGTGAGGTCCGCCGATCCGCCGAGGAGTTCCGGAAGTTTGGGCGCCAATATATCGAGTGCGTTTTGCGATGCTTTGCGCGTGGCGATGTTCGGCGCCGCGGTTTGTATGTCGCTGAGATTTTTTGCGACCAATGATGTCCAGTCGGAAGGCAATTCCCCGTTCACGCGTCGAATAAATTCCTGGGCCAGTTCCGGAAATGCTTTCGCGTAGGCATCGAATGATTTCTGCCACAATGCCTCCGCGCGATCGCCGTTGGCGCGCGCATCCCATTCGTCATAAATTTCCTGCGGCACGTCGAATGCCGCGTGGGTCCACGACAAGGCACTCCGCGTCGCCAAGATCTCGTCGGCGCCGAGCGGCGAGCCGTGCACGTCATGCGTGCCGCTTCGGGTCGCGCTGCCTTTGCCGATGACCGTTTTGCAGCAGATGAGACTCGGACGATCTGTGATTTTTCGCGCGTCGCCAATGGCCGCGTCGATGGCGTTCGAATCGTGTCCGTCAACGTTTCCAATCACGTGCCAGCCGTAACCTTCGAAGCGACGTGGTGTATCGTCGGCAAACCAGTGCGCGACGGCGCCATCGATCGATATACCGTTGTCGTCATAAAAACAAATGAGTTTGCCGAGTCCTAACGTGCCGGCCAGAGAAGCCGCTTCGTGGCTGATGCCTTCCATCAGACAACCGTCGCCGAGAAAAACGTAAATGTGATGGTCGACGATACGATGACCATCGCGATTGAATTCGCGCGCGAGCAGCCATTCCGCCAGCGCCATGCCTACCGCGTTGGTGAGCCCCTGGCCGAGCGGTCCGGTCGTGGTTTCCACGCCCGGTGTTACGCCATATTCGGGATGTCCGGGCGTGCGCGAGTGCAATTGCCGGAAGCGTTTGAGTTCGTCGATCGGCAGATCGTAGCCGGATAAGTGTAAAAGTGAATAAAGCAGCATCGACGCGTGACCGTTCGACAACACGAACCGGTCGCGGTCGGGCCACGCCGGATTGGCTGGATTGTGTTTGAGGTGGCGCGTCCACAACGCATAGGCCATTTCGGCCATGCCCATGGGCGCACCGGGATGGCCGGAGTTGGCCGCTTGCACCGCGTCGCACGACAGAAAGCGAATCGCGTTGATCGCGTCGTTCGGGCTTGCGTCGCTGAGACGTGTTCGGGCGTTCATCGGCAGCTCCTTTTTACGCGGACATCGCGCGACGCTTGCGATCCACCAACTGCAAGATCAATGGCGTGAAAATGAGCTCCATCGCCAGCCCCATTTTTCCGCCGGGCGCCACGATGGTGTTCGGTCGGCTCATGAACGAGTCGTGCAACATGCTCAGCAAGTACGAAAAGTCGATGCCCTTCGGATTGGCGAAACGGATGACGAGAAAACTTTCGTCGGCCGTGGGGATGTAGCGCGCGATGAAAGGATTGGATGTATCCACCGTCGGCACGCGCTGAAAATTAACCTGCGTGCGCGAAAACTGCGGACAGATGTGGCTCAGGTAATCGGGCATGCGGCGCAAAATCGTGTCGGTGACGGCCTCTTGTGAATAGCCGCGTGTGCTCTTGTCACGATGCAGTTTCTGGATCCATTCCAGATTGATGATCGGGACCACGCCGATTCGCAGATCGGCATAGCGCGACACGTCGACATCGCCATCGGCGACGGCGCCGTGCAAGCCTTCGTAGAACAGCATGTCGGTACCGGGCGGCACGTCTTCCCACGCGGTGAATGTGCCGGGATCCTGTTTGTACGGCGCGGCCTCGGCATGATCGTGAAGATATTTGCGGACGCGACCCGTACCCGTTTCGCCGTAGTTGCGGAATAGATCCTCGAGTTCCTTGAAGAGATTCGCGGCAGGACCGAAATGGCTGTAATGGCGATCGCCGCGCTTTTCCGCATCGGCCATTTCCTTGCGCATTTCCAGTCGATTGAAGCGATGAAACGAATCGCCTTCGACGAGTTGCGCGTTGATTTTTTCGCGCCGGAAAATATTCACGAAACTGGACATCACCGTGGTGGTTCCCGCGCCCGACGAGCCCGTGACGGCGATGACAGGATGTTGCGTCGACATGAATGATTCTCCGCGAACTTCAGCTACGGGCTTCGGGACGGAACAGCGAACGTTCGTTGAACAGCGGCGAGACGAATGGTTCGTCGTCACCTTTGTCGAAATCGCGGTGATAGCGTTCGATGCGTTCGACTTCGTTGCGTGAACCGAGAATCACCGGCGCGCGCTGATGAATCTGGTCGGGCTGTTTGTCGAGCAGCCGGCCGCGTCCCGTCGACGCGAGACCGCCGGCCTGTTCGATCAGCATCGCCATCGGGTTGGCCTCGTAGAGCAGACGCAGACGGCCGGCTTTCACGGGTGCCTTGTTGTCGCGCGGATACATGAACACGCCACCGCGAATCAGGATGCGATGCACTTCGGCGACCATCGACGCGATCCAGCGCATGTTGAAATCGCGCTCGCGCGGTCCCGTCTTGCCGGCCTTGCATTCTTCGACGTAGCGGCGCATCGGCGGTTCCCAAAAACGTTCGTTCGAGGTGTTGATCGCGAACTCGCTCGTTTCTTCGGGGACGCGAAGATTCGGATGCGTGAGAATGAAGTTGCCGATTTCACGATCGAGCGTGAAGCCGTGCGTGCCGTGGCCAACGGTGAGCACGAGCAATGTCGACGGTCCATAAATCGCATAGCCGGCGGCAACCTGTTTATGGCCTGGCTGTAAATAATCGGCTTCGGTCGGCGCCGTTTCCTTGTCGTGGGCGAGCACCGAGAAAATCGTACCGACGGCGACATTCAGATCGATGTTCGACGATCCGTCCAGTGGATCGAACACGAGCAAGTATCGACCGCGTTCGTACTCGGGCGGAATCGCGAACGGATGTTCCATTTCTTCGGACGCCATGCCCGCCAACAGTCCGCCCCAGTCGCAGTGGCGGAGAATGATGTCGTTGGTCAGCACGTCCAGCGGTTTTTGTACTTCGCCTTGAATATTTTTGGAATCGAGCGATCCGGTATTGCCGTCCAGCGCGCCTTTCGCCGCCACGGCGCTGATTGTTTTTATTGCTGCGGCGATGTCGACCAGTAACGCCGCCAACGCTTGTCCATCCGGCGAACTTTTGAGTTGCTCGATCACGAATTTCGACAGCGTCGTTCGGCGCGTCAGCATCACAGCTCTCCGGTGTGCGGCGTGTTTGTCACGTCGTCGCTTCATCCAGACCGCCGCGAAAAACGCGGCTGGCGCGAATGTCTTCCGCGGCGATCAGCATCAATTGATCTCGGTTCGGCGCGTGTGTTTTCGCGTCGGCGAACAGACGTTGCGCTTGGCGCAATCGCGCGCGGTCGAGCGCATTGCGAATGGAGCGGGCGTTCGCGAAATGCGGTTGCTGCAGACGCAGGCCGATATATTCGCGCATCGCCGCCAAACTTTTCGCGTCGAAACGATAATCCATCTGCGCGATGAGCAATTCGGCGATCTGCAGCAATTCGTCGGACGAATAATCCGGAAAATCCACGTGATGGGCGATACGCGACGCCATACCCGGATTGCTGCGGAAGAACGTCTGCATCCGATTGGCGTAGCCGGCGAGGATTACGACGAGATCGTCTCGCTGGTTCTCCATCACCTGCAGCAGAATTTCGATGGATTCTTGACCGTAGTCACGTTCGTTTTCCGGTCGATACAAGTAATACGCTTCGTCGATGAACAACACGCCGCCCATCGCTTTTTTCAAGACTTCCTTCGTCTTCGGCGCGGTGTGACCGATGTATTGGCCGACCAGATCGTCACGCGTGACGGCGATCAGATGATTGCCGCGCGTGTAGCCGAGACGATGCAGGATGTCCGCCATGCGCATCGCGACCGTCGTCTTGCCCGTGCCCGGATTGCCCGTGAAGCTCATATGCAGACTCGGCGCGCCGGCGCTCAGTCCGATCGCGCGCCGCGCCTTGTCGACGAGCAGCAGCGCCGCGATTTCGCGGATGCGCGACTTTACCGGCACCAAACCGACAAGCTCGCGATCGAGCTGCTCGAAAACCTGCGCGATACCGCTTTCGCGATAAAGCTCGGCGAGGTCTTGGGCCTCCGCTATTTTTTCGGGTACGGCATTCATCGGAATCAGTAGCGCGAGCCTTCCGGATTCTTGTCGACGGCGTAACTTTCGGTACTGTAACGAATCGAACGTCCGTTGACTTCCTGGCGCACCAACCGAAATCCGGGTTCGGTTTTCGGCCGATTGACGATGAACGACAGCACGACCGATTCGACCTGATGCGTGGAGTCGAATGCGGTGACGCGGATGTAGTGGTTCGGGAACGTCGCGCGGCAATCGTTGATCTCTTTCAGGATGCCGGCGGGATCGCGCAGGTCGAACATCGGATTGCCGAACATTTCCCAGAACGTATTGCGCGGATGCGGATCGTCCGTGTATTCGATACCGATCGCCCAACCTTTATCGAGTGCATATTTCAATTGCGCGGAAATCTGCGGATCTGTCAAATCCGGAAGAAATGAAAATGTGCCTTGGGTGATGCGCATGTCGACTCCTTAACTCGCCGTGGCCGTCGGCACGAAATCGCTCGTGTCGGTCGATGTGTAGTTGAACGTGATCTCGCCCCACGTATCGAGCGCGGCCTTCAGCGGCGAACACCACGTCGCGGCTTTCTTGAGAATGTCGAGACCTTCGTTCTTGATGTCCTTGCCTTCGTTGCGCGCCTGAACCATCGCTTCGAGCGCGACGCGATTGGCCGTGGCGCCGGCCTGGATGCCTTGCGGATGGCCGATCGTGCCGCCGCCGAATTGCAGCACGACGTCGTCGCCGAACAGATCGAGCAATTGATGCATCTGTCCGGCGTGAATGCCGCCGGATGCGACCGGCATCACTTTGCGCAACGACCCCCAATCCTGTTCGAAATAATTTCCGCGTTGCAGATCGACGACGGTATGCGCGTCGCGACAGACGTTGTAATAACCTTGCACCGTCGGCGGATCGCCTTCGAGTTTGCCGACCGCCGTGCCCGCATGGATGTGATCGACGCCCGCCATGCGCATCCATTTGGCGATGACGCGGAAGCTCACGCCGTGGTTTTTCTGCCGTGTATACGTGCCGTGTCCGGCCCGATGCAGATGCAGCACCATGTCGTGATCGCGCGCCCAGTTTGACAGCGACTGGATGCCGGTGTAGCCGACGACGAGGTCGACCATGATGATTACGCTGCCGAGTTCTTTCGCGAACTCGGCGCGCCGATACATTTCTTCCATCGTGCCGGCAGTGACGTTGAGATAACTGCCTTTCACTTCGCCCGTCGCCGCGCTCGCTTTGTTGACGGCATCCATCACGAACAAGAATCGATCACGCCAATGCATGAACGGTTGCGAGTTGATGTTCTCGTCATCCTTCATGAAATCCAGGCCGCCTTTCAGTCCTTCGTAAACGACACGACCGTAATTGCGGCTCGATAAACCGAGTTTGGGTTTGGTCGTCGCGCCGAGCAGAGGACGTCCGAACTTATCGAGGCGCTCGCGTTCGACGATGATTCCGGTCGGAGGACCATGAAACGTTTTCACGTACGCGACTGGAAACTGCATGTCCTCCAAACGTGCAGCCTTCAGCGGTTTGAAGCTGAAAACATTTCCGATGACCGACGCGGTGACATTCGTTATCGAACCTTCTTCGAATAGCGATAGGTCGTATGCGATGTACGCGAAATATTGACCGGGAATATTCGGCACGGGATCGACGCGGTACGCTTTCGCGCGATACATGTCACACGCGGTGAGCCGGTCGGTCCAGACCACCGTCCAGGTGGCTGTCGACGATTCGCCGGCAACGGCAGCGGCGGCTTCGACCGGATCGACGCCTTCCTGCGGTGTGATTCGAAACAGCGCCAGGATGTCGGTCGCCTTTGGTGTGTAATCCGGTTGCCAATACCCCATTTGCGCGTACTTGAGCACGCCGGCCTTATAGCGTGTCGCCGATCTTTTGATTTCGCTCTTCGGCGCGTTGATGTCTTTCGCCACTGCACTCATGGATAGTCCTCGGCAACGTGTCGTATCGAGGCTAGGCGAACGCCTTACAAAATCAAATTCAATTTTTATTTATCTGACTTCAGGTATACCTTATGATGAAAATATGATTCGTCGACTCAGCCTTCGCCAGCTCACCGTTTTCACGGAAGCCGTGCGCCACATGAATTTCGCGCGCGCGGCCGAAGCGTTGCATCTGACGCAACCGGCGATCTCGATGCAGATTCGACAACTCGAAGGCGCGGTCGGCTTGCCTCTGTTCGAGCGCATCGGCAAGAAGCTGGCGCTGACGGCGGGCGGCGAACTGTTTCGTCATCACGCCACGCGCGTGCTCGGCGAACTGCAGGACGCCGAACAAGCGCTGCAGGGTCTGAAGGGTTTGCATAGCGGTCAGTCGACGGTCGGCCTGGTCAGCACGGCTAAATATTTTGCGCCGAAGCTGCTCGCTCTATTTGCCGAGCGTCATCCGAAAATCGACATTCAGTTCCTCGTCGGAAACCGCGGCACGTTGATCAATGCCTTGCGTGACAACGAGATCGACTTTGCGGTCATGGGCAAACCGCCCGAACGGCTCGATGCGAAATCCGAAGCGATCGCGCACAATCCCCATCGTCTTGTCGCACATAAAAGTCATCGGCTCCTGCGCGCTCGGCGTTTTGATTTTCACGAATTGCGCAAAGAGACTTTCCTGATGCGTGAGCCAGGGTCGGGAACGCGTCTGGTGATGGAAAGCGTGTTCAAGCAGCATCTCTTCACGCCAACGCGAATCGTCACCATCGGCAGTAACGAAACGGTGAAGCAGGCTGTCATGGCGGGAATGGGCGTCAGTCTGCTTTCGCTGCATACGTTGGAGCTGGAGCTCCGCACGAACGAGATCGGTCTGCTCGACGTACTCGGCACGCCGGTGATGCGCAACTGGCATCTGGTCCATATGACGGCCAAGAAGTTGTCACCGGCGGCGACTGCCTTTCGGCAATTTCTATTGGAGAACACGCAGACTTATTTGACTGATACGTTTGCGGCGCATAGTCGGCTACGCGGGCAGAAATCGGTCAAGAAAAGTGCGAAGAAAAAGAAGTAGGCGCCGCGCGTTCAGAAGGCATGGGATAATTGAACTCAGTAAATGCAACCGCATGTCGGCTTGCACAAGTTATTTATAGATAAGAACTAGGAAAGTTGATGGCGCGCTGGAAAAGTCTTGTCGTCTTTTTCTTGATCACGTTCGCTGCCGCGGCGACGGGATCAATTTCTAGGCCCGACGGTTGGTTCAACGCTTTGCACAAACCTTGGTTCAATCCGCCGCCGTGGGTTTTTGCTCCGGTCTGGACCGTCTTGTATGTGCTCATGGCGATTGCGGCCTGGCGCGTGTACAAAGTCAGTCGCGTCGGGCCTGCGATTATTCTATGGGTGACGCAGCTTGGTTTTAACGCGGCGTGGACGCCCCTTTTTTTTGGCGCGCATCGCCTTGATCTGGCACTGGCGGATGTCATTATCTTGGGCGTGCTCATTGTGGCGACCATCGTTGCTTTCTACCGGAAAGACCGACTGGCCGCTTTTTTGTTGATGCCCTATCTCGCGTGGGCGGCGTTCGCGACGGTACTCACTTTCACCATCTGGCGACTCAATCCGTAAAGACGATTGCTAATAGGTTTCATCAACTATAGGACCTAAACCTAAAGGAAAATTATCCATGGACGAACAATCGCAACGTGTAACGGGCACGACAGTCGCAGACGCACCGCTAGTTTATCAGTCGTCGTTTGAGGTATTTGAAGACAACGAAGCCGAGACGATCGAAGAACTCGTCACGACACTCAGCAAGATTGAAGACATCGTGTTCAAGGACAGCGGTCATGCCGAGCGCAGTGTCCATGCCAAAAGCCACGGTCTCCTCAACGGCACGCTCACCATCGCCCATGATCTACCGGCCGAGTTGCGTCAAGGATTGTTTGCCGAACCGCGCGCGTATCCCGTCATCGTTCGATTTTCTACCAGCCCCGGCGACCTGCTGAGCGATGCGGTGTCTACGCCGCGGGGTGTCGCTATCAAGATCCTGAATGTCTCCGGCGATCGGCTACCTGGCGACCTCGAACAGCAAACGCAGGATTTCTTGATGACCGAAGGCCCCGCATTCTTGGCACCGGGACCTAAGAAGTTTCTCGCGAATCTCAAGGCGCTGGCGGCAACCACCGATAAAGTACCATCGTTGAAACGTGCGCTCTCGGCGGTACTTCGCGGTGCGGAGCGCGTGGTCGAAGCGGCCGGCGCGAAAAGTCCGACGCTGACGGCGCTCGGCGGGCATCCGCTCACCTCGTTACTGCGGGAAACGTTTTTTACGCAAGTACCGATTCTCTTCGGCCCTTACATGGCCAAGTTGTCGTTGGCGCCCGCGTCGGCAAATTTGATCGCGCTGAAGGACAAGCGGTTGGATGTTCATCACGACGACGACGCGATACGCGCCGATGTCGTGGATTTTTTCAGAAGCAACGAAGCGGAGTGGAATCTGCGCGCGCAGCTGTGCACCGATTTAGAAAAGATGCCGATCGAAGATGCCAGCAAAGTGTGGTCGGAAGTCGACAGTCCATTCCGGCAAGTCGCGACGCTGCGGATTGGCCCGCAGACTGCGTGGTCTGCGGCGCGCTCGCAAGCAATCGATGATGGAATGTCGTTCTCGCCATGGCATTGCCTGGCCGCGCATCGACCGTTGGGCTCTGTCATGCGTGCGCGCAAAGCGGCGTATACCGCATCGGCGCAGCACCGCTCGACACTCAACCGTTGCCCCTTTCATCAGCCGACTACGTTCAGCGGCGAGTGAGCGTCAAGCGAGCACTCCGCTACGTGACATCGATCTACTTCGCGGATAGGCACGACCACCTTGCGACCTGATTTTCACACGCAACCGACACACCGCGGGATCGCCTGGGCAGTTGCGATCGTCGCGCTATTGCTGCACATATTTTTCAACGATAAGTATGGGTATTTTCGCGACGAGTTCGATTATTTGTCGTGCGGCCGGCACTTGGCGTGGGGCTATGTCGATCAGCCACCGCTGATTCCGTTTTTGACCGAAATGTCGCGCGCTATTCTCGGCGACTCATTGCGCGCCATTCGATTAATTCCGGCGCTGGCCTCTTCTTTTCTCATCGTGCAAACCGCCGCGATCGTGCGCGAATTGGGCGGGAGGTTTTTCGCCGCGTTGCTTGCCGTGATCTGCGTGGCGCTCGCGCCTCAATATTTGTCGGACGGAAGTTTGCTCGGCACCAATTCGCTCGAACCCAATCTTTGGATGGGTTGTGCGTACTTCGCTATTTTGGCGATCAAGCGCAACGATGCGCGGCAGTGGCTGTGGTTCGGCATCGTCGCGGGTATCGGGCTTGAAGAAAAATACACGATTGGCCTGTTCTGCGCGGGCGTCTTCATCGGTCTGCTGCTGACGGCGCAGCGCCGGTTCTTGGCGGATCGCTGGTTTTGGCTGGGCGTGCTCGCGGCACTACTCATTTTCTTGCCGAACCTGATCTGGAATTACGCGAACGATTGGCCGTTCGTCCAACTCATGCGGGCGATAAAAGCCGAAGGTCGCGATGTCGTGTTGTCGTCGATCGACTATTTCGTGCAGCAGATGTTGCTAGTCAATCCGCTGACAGCGCCACTGTGGATCACCGGGTTGGTCGCGCTGTTGTTTTCCGCTAGTCTCAAACCGTATCGATTTTTAGGGTGGTGCTATCTCGTTTGTTATTCCGCGCTCTTTTTTTCGCACGGGAAAAACTATTATCTCGCGCCGGTATATCCGATGCTTCTCGCAGCGGGTGCGTTGACGTTGGAGCGCGCACTTGCCACTTGGCGATCGCGTCGCTACCGGCTTGGTTTACAAGCAGCGGCGATCGTCCTCGTACTTGTGAGCGGCACCTATCTGGCTCCGATCGTTGTTCCCGCGTTGTCACCCGATGCGTTCGTGGACTATGCGCAATCACTGCCATTCAAATTGCCTTTGATGGAACATTCGCACGCACGCGCGTCATTGCCGCAGTGGTATTCCGATCAATTCGGCTGGAAGGAAATCGCCGATGAGACGGTCGTCGCGTGGAATCAGATTCCGGCCGACCAACGGGCCGATTGCGGCATTTTCGCGCAAGATTATGGCCAAGCCGGCACCATCGATTTCTTCGGGCCGGGCGCGGGCCTGCCGGCGGCGCTCAGTGGCGATCGCACGTATTTTCTGTGGGGTCCGCGCGGTTATTCCGGCGATTGCATGATCGTTCTCGATGACAGACGCGACGTGCTTGAAGGTTATTGGCAAGACGTCCAGCTCGTCGGCACGTCCGCGCCCAATGAATGGGCGCTGGAGGCGGAGATTCCGGTTTATATCTGCCGCCACAAGAAGTTCGCGTCGCTCACGGCGATTTGGCCGACTTTAAAGCGCTGGCGCTGATTGGCGGCCGCGGCGGCATAATATAAAGGTATAGGTGTATGCCCATCCGTTCGTTTTGGTCGGATCGTGCCGCCCTTACTATGCTTTGGCCGTTTAGATGTCCAAAGCCATGGCCGCCGAATCGATCCAGTCATTAGTCCCACTGCCCGAAGAAAAAGCGACGCTGCTGGCGAGGCTCGTCGACGGGCTCGATCAGTCGACCTTGAACTGGCTATCGGGCTATGCGGCGGGCTTGGCGACGCGGCCCTCATCGATCGATCGCGACACGGCTATGCTCGTTGCCGTCGACGCGGCGCCGCAAGTCACGATCGTATTCGGGAGTCAAACCGGAAACGCTAAGCGTCTTGCGGAGAATTTGTCTCGTCAAATCGAGAGTGCCGGATTTGCGTTTCGCTTGATCCGCGCAGACAACTATCCGTTACGCGAACTGAAGTCCGAAAAGTTTCTTTTCGTGGTTATCAGCACGCAAGGCGAGGGTGATCCGCCGGATGATTCGCGTGGATTCGTCGAATTCCTCGCCAGCAAACGCGCGCCCAAGTTGGACGATGTGAAATTCGCCGTGCTCGGCCTCGGCGATTCGAGTTACGCGCAGTTTTGCGCCGTCGGCAATCAAATCGACGCGCGGCTCGCGGAACTGGGCGCTAAACGACTTTTCGCGCGTGGCGATGCCGACGTCGATATCGAAACCGTCGCCACGCCTTGGTTGCAGAATGCTGTCAGCGTCGCGCGCGAGCAACTCAAATCCACGACGACGCAACGCGCGACTGTCGTTCCGTTGCGTTCTGCGCGGGCACCGGTCGTCTGGACCCGTGAACGTCCGTTCGCCGCGGAAGTGTTGGCGAATCAGCGCATCAGCGCCAGCGACGGGACAAAAGATATTCGCCACATCGAATTGTCGCTTCGCGATTCCGGAATTACGTATGAGCCCGGTGACGCGTTGGGTGTTTGGCCGAGCAATCCGCCGGAATTGGTCGAGAAAATTCTCGACATTCTCAAGCTCGACGCACAGGCAGGTGTCGAATACGATGGAAAAACGCTGCCGCTAAGCGATTGGCTGATCGATAAGCGCGAAATCACGCGCCTGTCGCGCCCGTTCGCCGTCGCCCACGCGGAGCGTGCGAAGAGCGGTGAACTCGACGCGATCATCAATTCGTCGCACTTGCAGCCGCTGCTCGCCGATTATCAGATCATCGATGTCTTGCACAAATATCGCGCGGCGTGGGATGCCACATCGCTCGTCGCCGCCTTGCGTCCAATGACGCCGCGACTCTATTCGATTGCATCCAGCCTGAAATTCGCGGAAGAAGAGGCGCACCTGACGGTCGCGCGAATCGACTACGCGGCGTTTGGTCGTAACCATGTCGGCGCGGCGTCGCATTTTCTCGCGACGCGCAGCGAAGAATCGAAGGTGCCGGTTTATGTTGAAGCCAACGATCGCTTCCGTTTGCCGAGCGATACGTCACGCGATGTCATCATGATCGGCCCCGGCACAGGCGTCGCGCCGTTTCGCGCGTTCGTGCAGGAGCGCGCGGCCATCGGTGCGAAAGGCCGCAACTGGCTGTTCTTCGGCAATCCCCATTTGCGAACGGATTTTCTTTATCAGGTCGAATGGCAGGCGGCGCTCAAGCGCGGCGAGCTGTACAAGATCGATCTCGCGTTCTCGCGCGATCAAAGCACGAAGGTTTACGTGCAACACACTATCCGACGTAACGGTAAAGCGCTGTTCGACTGGCTTCAAAACGGCGCGCACCTGTACGTGTGCGGCGATGCGACCGCGATGGCGAAGGATGTTCACTCGGCGTTGCGTGAGGTCGTCGTCCAACACGGCGGAAAAAGCGTTGACGATGCCGAAGCCTATCTTTCGCAATTGGCAGCCGATCGCCGCTACGCTCGCGACGTTTATTGATGAGCACCGTTCCACTGTCGCCCGTCGAGCGGATTAAAGCCGCCAGTCACCGCCTGCGCGGAACACTGGAGGAAAGTCTCGCCGATCCGGTAACCGGCGGTATCGCCGAAGCCGATACGCATATCATCAAGTTTCACGGCAGCTATCAGCAAGACGATCGCGATCGGCGCGACGAACGGCGATTGCAAAAGCTCGAGCCGGACTATCAATTCATGATTCGGACGCGCCTTCCCGGTGGCGTCGTTACGCCGCAACAATGGTTAAAACTCGACGCGATCGCAACGACGTACGCTAACCAGACGTTGCGCCTGACGACGCGGCAAGCGTTCCAGTTTCATGGCGTCATCAAGAGCGAATTGAAGACGACGCTGCAAGCGATCAACGCATCGCTGATCGATACGGTCGCGGCGTGTGGCGACGTCAACCGCAACGTTGTCGTCGCCGCGAATCCGTTTCAATCGTCGGCGCACGCGGCGTTATACGAACAAGCGAAAGCTTTGTCGGAATTCTTGAAGCCGAAATCGCGCGCGTATTACGAAATCTGGCTCGACGAAGAAAAACTCGCCGGCAGCGGTGACGAAGACGAGCCGGTTTATGGGCCGACCTATTTGCCGCGAAAATTCAAGATCGGTTTCGCGATTCCGCCGAATAACGATGTCGACGTGTTCGCCAACGACCTGGGTTTCATCGCTATCGTCGAAAACGAGAGGCTGATCGGATACAACGTGACGGCCGGCGGCGGACTCGGCGCCACCCATAACGACGCGACGACTTATCCTCGAATAGCGGATGTCCTCGGATTCATTACGCCGGAAAAGGTGATTGCGGTTTCCGACGCCGTGGTTACGACACAGCGAGATTTCGGCAATCGCACAGAACGCAAACGCGCACGATTGAAATACACGATCGACGATCGCGGATTGGCGTGGTTCAAATCCGAAGTCGAGCGGCGCGCCGGGTTCGCGTTCGAGCCGGCGCGCGATTTCGACTTCGATCACAATGGCGACCGATTCGGTTGGACGCAAGGCGAGAACGGCAATCTGCACCTCACGCTCCGCATCGAATCCGGACGCATCGCCGATCGCACTGGCGCTACGCATCTGCGCGGGTTGCGCGAAGTCGCGACGATCCATCGCGGCGAATTTCGTCTGACGCCGAATCAGAATCTGATCATCGCGAATGTTCCGCCATCCGAACGCACGCGCATTGATGTTCTCGTTTCGATGCATGGGTTGGGAAGCTATCGGTCGGCCACGCCGCTGCATTTGAACTCGCTTGCGTGCGTCGCGCTCCCGACGTGCGGGCAGGCGATGGCGGAAGCGGAGCGCTATTTGCCGGATATCGTGCAAAAAATACAAGCGTCGCTCGATGCACACGGTTTGCGCGACGCGCCGATTCACTTCCGAATTTCCGGATGTCCGAATGGATGTTCAAGGCCGTATCTGGGCGAGATCGCGTTGGTCGGCAAAGCGCCTGGCCGATACAACTTGATGCTCGGCGCGGACGCGCGCGGGCACCGGCTGAATGTCCTGCATCGCGAAAATATCGATGAACCGGAAATTATTTCGACACTCGACGCATTATTCGAACGCTACGCCGGCGAACGGGAAGAAGCCGAAGGTTTCGGTGATTTCCTGAAACGCAGCGGTGTCGTGACATTCAAACCGCAGGCGTTCGAGCCGACTCGCTGATTCAGGCGACGCGCGTCAACATCCGATTCGTATCGACCACATCGCGCCATTCCGGCGGCTCGGGCCATCGTGCCGGTGGCTCGCCGGCCAACGCGCGCTGCAAATCGCGGCCGTCGAGTTGCGGCGCAATCAATTCCGCAAGCGCGAGCGTAAACGCGCGCGCGACGCGGTCGCGTCGAAGCACCATCCACGTCGTGCAAATCGGGAACAGTTTCGAAGCGTCGAGAACCTGCAAGTCGCGCGCATCGTCGGGAAGCATCGCCATCTCGGCGAGAATGCCCACGCCAAGACCGACGCGCACGTACGTCTTGATCAAGTCCGCATCGCGTGACGTGAATGCGAACTCCGGTTGTTCGCCGATATTCGCAAATGCCTGCCTCAATGATGATTCGACACTCAGCGACGATTCGTAACTCAGTAACGGATGACGGGCAAGATCGGCCAGCGTGATCGCTTTGTTCAACGTCGCCAACGCGTGACCGCGCGGAACCACAACCGCGCGGCGCCAGCGAAACAGCGGCACGGCGAGTCCGCTCGTCGGCGCACCTTCGCTGGTGCTGACCACGGCGAGATCCGCTTCGCCGGATTCGAACGCGCCCATCACGTGCGCGTCCTTGTCGGGTTTCAAATGAATGCTGACGCGCGGATAACGCCGTTTCAATTCGGCGATCGCCGAGGGCAGCACAAAGCGCGCTTGCGTGTGCGTCGTCGAGATCGCCAGCTCGCCGTGTTCGTCGCCGCGCAGATCGGCGGCGATCGATCGAATATTGGCCGCTTCGGCCATGATTTGACGGGCCCGCTGCATCACTTGCTGACCCGCCGGCGTGACGGCATGCAGCGCTTTGCCTTTGCGCGAAAACAATTGAAACCCGAGTTCGTCTTCGAGCTGTTTGAGTTGCTTGCTCACGCCGGGCTGTGTGGCATGCACGCGCTTGGCGGCGGTGGTGATGTTCAGATCCGCATCGCCGATGGCGATGAGATAGCGCAGCTGCGTGAGCGTCATGAGAGGTCCGCGAGGGTGACTAATAACCAGTTACGTCGAGATCATAACGCAAAGTTATTTGGACATCCAGACGCCTAAACGCTCATGTCGAAAAATCGTTTATAGCGCGATCGAATGTCGCCATCACAAAACAATATTTCGACAGCGAGCGCGATGTGGATAGTTTGATCGCTCGAACACATTGGCGATCGATGAAGCTTTTCCCGGTATTTACTGATCTGACTGACCGCACTGTCCTCGTCGTCGGCGGCGGAAACGTCGCGGCGCGAAAGGTCCAGGCACTCCTGCGATCGCGCGCTCGCGTTCGCGTCGGGGCGCCCTCCCTGAATCCGTCGTTGTCCGCGCTGAAGCAGAACAACGCCATCGAGCATATCGACGGCGAATTCGACGCGTCGTGGATCGATGGTGTTTGGCTCGTCGTCGCCGCGGTCGACGATGCGGACATCAACCAACGTGTCGCGGCAGCGGCCGACGCCAAATGCTGCTTCGTCAACGTCGTCGATGACGCGGCGCTGTCGACGTTCCATGTTCCCGCTATCGTCGATCGTTCGCCGTTGATCATCGCGATTTCATCCGGCGGCGCCGCGCCGATGCTCGCGCGCTGGGTTCGCGAACGACTGGAAATTTTGTTCGATCACTCGCTCGGTGCGATGGCGAATTTGCTCGAAAGGAAACGGTCATCGATCCGCGCGCGACATCGCGACCTCGCCGACCGCCGCGGATTCTATGAGCGTATTTTGAACAGTTCGGTATGGAGCCGACTGCGCGCAGGCGACAGCGCGGGTGCAGCGCGTGAATTCGAGCGAGTGCTGGATCGGAAAATTTCGAACAAAGGGTCGGTCATCCTTGTCGGCGCCGGTCCCGGCGACGCGGGTTTGCTCACCTTACGTGCGCTGCGCGCGCTCAATGAAGCGGACGTCATACTTTATGACCGGCTCGTCAGCAAAGAAGTCATCGATCTGGCGCGGCGCGATGCCGAGCGTATCGAAGTCGGCAAATCGGTGGGCGAAGATCACGACGCTACGCAGTTACGAATCCACGCGCTCATGCTCGACCACGCGCAAGCGGGCAGGCGAGTGGTTCGCCTGAAAGGCGGCGATCCGTTTATCTTCGGACGCGGTGGCGAGGAACTCGAATTTCTTCGCACAAATGGCATCGACTATGAAGTGGTTCCCGGACTT
This sequence comes from uncultured Rudaea sp., assembly GCA_964657965.1. Classification (GTDB taxonomy): domain Bacteria; phylum Pseudomonadota; class Gammaproteobacteria; order Xanthomonadales; family Rhodanobacteraceae; genus Rudaea. Next base: position 22,867 of record CAZZWP010000010.1, read on the forward strand.
ACGGCGGCTGTCGCCTGCGCGGCATATGCCGGTGTGCCGCTGACCCATCGCGACCATTCGCAGTCGGTGCGATTTGTCACGGCGCATGGTCAGAGTTCGCTCGACACTATCGATTGGGCCTCGCTTGCGCAGGAGCGGCAAACGCTCGCACTTTATATGGGTGTCGCGCAACTCGAACCGTTACGCGCGCAGCTGCTGGCACACGGTCGATCGGGGACGACCCCGTTCGCCTTGATAGAAAATGGATCGACGAAATCGCAGCGCGTTGTCGCCGGCACGCTCGATGAACTCGTCGAACTCGCTCGCCAGCATGACGTCCGTGCGCCCGCGTTGTTGATCGTGGGCGAAGTCGCCGCTTATGCGCAGACGCTGCATTGGTTTGGCGAGGCGCCGATCGTCTCGCATGATTTGCAGATGGCCGCATAGATTGGTTTTTATCAAATTCGACGCGTGACTTTTCAGCCCCGCTACGGCGGGGACTTTTTTGACAGCGCGTGCTAACTTCAAAAATAGAAACATAGGATTGAACGATGTCGACTCCCTCACAAACCGAACCCTCCGGATGGCGCGAATTAATCGCCAAAGAAGATTGGTGGGCGATCTGGATCGGATTGGGATTGGTGATTGCCGCAGTCGTCGCATTCACGCAAGGCGTCAGCTTCAAGTGGATCGCGGTCGCGCCACAGAAATGGTCGGCGCTCGCCGACATCGGCACACAATTGCAAGCCAATGGGCTGCGATACGTCGCATTGTTTGTACTGTGGGCGGTCCTGTTCGGCGTCGCCGTCAAGACGATGGGTTTGAAGCTTGGCGAATTTGTCGGCGCGTTCTTCGTCGTGTTCGCGGTTTCCACCGTCATTTATTTCATCGGCGCCTGGGATCAATCGTCAAAATACAATCTTGAGCCGCCGCTCGTGGCACTCGTGCTCGGCTTGCTGGTCGCCAATATCTTCGGAGTTCCGACATGGCTGCGTTCGGGTCTGCGTGTCGAGTTCTACATCAAGACGGGTATCGTTCTGCTCGGTGCTCAATTGCCGTTCACGTTGATCATCTGGGCCGGGCCGGTGGCGATCGTGCAGGCTGCGATCATCTCGCTCATCACGTTCGGTACGATTTATTTTACTGCGGTCAAACTCGGCCTCGATCGCCGTTTCGCGGCCGTGTTGGGCAGCGGCGGTGCGGTGTGTGGCGTCTCCGCCGCGATTGCGGTCGCCGGTGCGGTTGGCGCGAAGAAAGAAGATGCGCCGATCGCGATCACGCTGGTGATCCTTTGGGCCATCGTGATGATTTTCGCGCTGCCGCTGATCGGCAAGGCGCTCGGGCTTTCGACCGGTGTCGCGGGCGCGTGGATCGGCACGTCGGAATTCGCCGATGCGGCCGGTTTCGCCGCCGCGCAAACCTATAGCGGCTACGCGGGACACGATGGAATCGCCGGCACGGCGGATGCCTCAGTGCAAGCGTTCACGCTGATGAAAGTGATCGGGCGCGACATCTGGATCGGCGTCTGGGCGCTCGTGCTTTCCATCATCGCGACGACGCGATGGGAAAACACCGGTGTGAACTCGCGCGCGAATGGCGGCGAAATCTGGCGTCGCTTTCCGAAATTCGTTCTCGGATTTTTTATTGCGTCGGCGATCATCACGATCGTGGCGCACGGTTACAGCTACGATCAGTTCAAGAAAGTGCTGACGCCGGATTTGATCGCGCCTCTGATCGGCTTGCGCACGTGGGCGTTCACGTTCTGCTTTCTCAGCATCGGGCTCAGCACGCGCCTGCGTGATCTCGTCAGCGCGGGCAGCAAACCGTTCATTGCGTTTACCAGTGGCGTCGTAGTGAACGTGATTTTGGGATTCATTCTGTCAACGATCGTGTTCGCGAGTTTCTGGGAAAAACTCGGAACCGCGACACCGTAATCGGAGCAGTTATCGTAAGACGACACGCGTGAGCCGCACCATCGGGGTTGACGGCTCTGTCGCTTACCTGAATAATTCCGCTTCTTCGCGCCCGTAGCTCAGTTGGATAGAGTACCAGGCTACGAACTTGGTGGTCGGGAGTTCGAATCTCTCCGGGCGCGCCAGATTTGCGAAGGGTGAACGACACCCTTTTTTATTGGAATTTCGCGTCGCGTGTCGATGCGGGCAGAAAGGCGAGGTATGAACAGTTTCGAGCGGACACGCTCGAATGCACGGATGACGCGACCGGATTCGTCTTTGTCGGGGTATAGCTCAGCCTGGTAGAGCGCCAGCTTTGGGAGCTGGATGTCGAGAGTTCGAATCCCTCTACCCCGACCAACGCGGATGCAACGTAAACTACGCCCGAATAGTGCGCCCGTAGCTCAACCGGATAGAGCATCGGCCTTCTAAGCCGGCGGTTGCAGGTTCGATTCCTGTCGGGCGCGCCAATCCGCACAGGTATACGCGATCCAGGTAGCAAGCTAAAATCGGCATCTACGGTGGGCGTAGCTCAGTTGGTTAGAGTACCGGATTGTGATTCCGGTTGTCGTGGGTTCGAGTCCCATCGTCCACCCCATTTTTGCAGAGGTACGTAGCAAACTTCCGGCTCGGAGCCGGTGGTCGAAACTAAAATCAAAAACACAACACAGACGGGCCGTTAGCTCAGTTGGTAGAGCAGGAGACTCTTAATCTCTTGGTCCTAGGTTCGAATCCTAGACGGCCCACCATTTCCCGCGCTTGCCTCGATCCTGGTCTGCGCGATAATCCGCTGTTCTGGGAACCCACGCGAATGTGGCGGAATTGGTAGACGCACTGGATTTAGGTTCCAGCGGGGCAACCCGTGAGAGTTCGAGTCTCTCCTTTCGCACCAGTTCGCAGAATGGAATTCGTTCAGAAGTAGAAAAGTATAGAAGTTCACCTTGTGGAAAACGGCGCATCGCCGCTGCTTTCCGCTCAGAGTCAGAGGTCTATCATGCAAGTCTCGGTCGAAAACGTTGGCAAGCTCGAACGCAAGGTTACCGTGCGTGTCCCGGCAGATACGTACGAAATCCAGGTCAAATCGCGCATCGCGGAAGTCGGCAAGACCGTCCGCTTGAAGGGATTCCGTCCCGGCAAAGTGCCGACGAAGGTCGTCGAGCAGCGTTTCGGCGCGCAGATTCGCGGCGAGGCCATGAACGAACTCGTACGCACCAGTTTCCAGCAAGCGGTCGACGAGCAGAAACTGCGCCCGGCCGTCAGCCCGCAGATTTCGACATCGGGCGAACCGGTCGACGGACAAATCGAATACACGGCGACATTCGAAGTGTTGCCGGAAATGGAAAAGATCGACGTCAGCACGCTCGCGATCAGCAAGCCTGAATCGGCAGTCGAAGAGGCCGACGTCGACACGATGATCGAAACCCTACGCCAGCAACGTCGCTCCTGGGCGTCTGCGGATCGTCCGGCACAAACCGGCGACATGGTGTTGTTCGAGATTGTCGAGAAAGATAAAGACGAATCGACACGCGAGCGGGCCGGCACCATCATCGGTTCGGCGGCGGCGAGTAAGGATCTGGAAGACAGACTCATCGGGCACAGCACGGGTGACGAATTCGATCTGGATATGACGTTCCCGCCAGATTTTCGTGTTACGGGGCTCGCGGGTCGTCAGGCGAACGTCGCGATCAAGATCGTGCGCGTGCAGGAAGCGAAACTGCCGGAAATCAACGATGCATTCATCGCCAGCTTCGGCATCGGCGAAGGCGGCATGGACAAATTTCGTGCGGATGTCCGCGCCAACCTCGAGCGCGAACTGAAGAACGTGCTCGCCGTGCGTTTGAAGAACGAAGTCGTGCAAAAGCTTGTCGATACCTATCCGCATCTCGACGTACCGGAGACGATGGTTACGTCCGAAGCCAACGCGCTCGTGCAACAAGCGCAAATGCAGGCACAGCAGCAAGGTCAGCAGATCGCGCCGCCGGACGCGGCATCGTTCCGCCCCCTGGCGAGCCGTCGCGTCGTCGCCGGTTTGCTCGTGGGTGAATTAGCGCGCCAGAACGGCGTGCGCGTCGACAGTCGCCGCGTCGCCGAAGCGCTGGCGTCGATCGCATCCACCTACGAAGAACCCGAGCGGGTAGTTGAACTCTACCAACGCGATCCCCAACTCATGAGCAGCCTGCAGAATCGCGTGCTTGAAGATCAGATCGCCGAATGGGTCGCCGAGCACGCCCAAGTCACACCACAAACGCTGAGCTTCACTGAAGCGATGCGTCCGGCAGGCTAAACCGACGCCGAGGAATTACCATGATTTATGAAACGACACGTGCTTTGAACCTAGTCCCGATGGTGGTCGAACAGACCTCTCGCGGTGAACGCGCGTATGACATTTATTCGCGCCTGCTGAAAGAACGCGTTGTTTTCATGGTCGGTCCCGTCGACGACTACATGGCCAACGTGATCGTGGCGCAGTTGTTGTTCCTCGAATCGGAAAATCCGGACAAGGACATCAATCTCTATATCAATAGCCCCGGCGGCTCGGTCACGGCCGGCATGGCGATCTACGACACCATGCAGTTCATCAAACCCGACGTCAGCACGATATGCATCGGCCAGGCCGCCAGCATGGGCTCGTTCCTGCTCGCCGCGGGCACTAAGGGCAAGCGCTACGCGTTGCCGAATTCGCGCGTGATGATCCATCAACCGTCCGGTGGATTTTCCGGTATGGCCTCCGACATCGCCATTCACGCGAAAGAAATTCTTTCCATCAAGCATCGCTTGAACGAAACGCTTGCTCATCACACCGGGCAGCCGGTCGAGAAAGTCGAGCGCGATGTTGATCGCGACAATTTCATGAGCGCGGTTGAAGCCAAGGCGTATGGCATTGTCGATTCGGTGCTGGAATCGCGGCCGAGCGACGTCGTCAAATCCGTCTGATTTGATCCAAACCGGTACAGTTCGCGAAGCTGAATCGCAGTCCCGTCACGGGACTGCAATCTGTCGCGGCTGTGCTATTCTGCAAATCGATAGTCCAGTGAGAAACCGGGGTTCGGCATGAGCGAGGACCGGCAAAGCCGTTCAGGCGACAGCAGCAAGATTCTTTACTGCTCGTTCTGCGGCAAAAGCCAGCACGAGGTGCGCAAGCTGATTGCGGGCCCCAGCGTCTACATTTGCGACGAGTGCGTCGAGCTTTGCAACGATATCATTCGTGAAGAGCTTGAAGAGAAAAACGCGACTGCGCGCAATCACTTACCGAAACCTCGTGAGATTATGGATGTGCTCGATCAGTACGTGATCGGGCAGGGTCGTGCCAAGAAAGTCTTGGCCGTCGCGGTTTACAACCATTACAAACGTCTGGAAGCGCGTCAGCGCCAGGACGAAGTCGAGCTCGCGAAATCGAACATCCTCCTGATCGGTCCGACCGGATCGGGCAAGACGTTGCTGGCAGAAACACTGGCGCGCTTGCTCAATGTGCCGTTCACGATCGCCGATGCCACGACGCTGACGGAAGCCGGCTATGTCGGCGAAGACGTCGAGAACATCATTCAGAAGCTGCTGCAAAAATGCGACTACGACGTCGAAAAAGCGCAGACAGGCATCGTCTACATCGATGAGATCGACAAGATTTCGCGGAAGAGCGAAAACCCGTCGATCACGCGTGACGTTTCCGGCGAAGGCGTGCAGCAGGCGTTGTTGAAACTGATCGAAGGCACGGTGGCTTCCGTTCCCCCGCAAGGTGGACGTAAACATCCCCAGCAGGAATTTCTGCAAGTCGACACGCGCAACATCCTGTTTATCTGCGGCGGCGCGTTTTCCGGACTCGAAAAGATCATCCAGCAACGTTCCGAATCGACCGGGATTGGGTTTGCCGCCGAAGTGCGTAGTCGTTCGAAGCCGCTCAATGTCGGCAAGATTCTGACTGACGTTGAGCCAGAAGATCTGGTGAAGTTCGGTTTGATTCCGGAATTCGTCGGCCGCTTACCCGTCGTCGCGACGCTGGAAGAACTCGACGAGCCAGCGCTTATCAAAATTCTCACCGAGCCCAAGAACGCGATCGTCAAACAATTCAAGCGCATGTTCGAGATGGAAGGCGCGGAATTGGAATTCCGCAACGAAGCACTCGGCGCGGTCGCACGCAAAGCGTTGAAGCGTCGCACCGGTGCACGCGGATTGCGCACGATTCTCGAACAGGTTCTACTCGACACGATGTACGAATTGCCTTCACTAGAACATGTGAGCAAAGTCGTCGTCGACGAAGCGGTCATCAACGGGCAGGCCGAGCCGTATCTGATTTATCGCGGCATGCAATCGCGCGCAGCGTCCGAGTAATCCCTCATACCGGATAGCGGCACGGACCGACGTCGCGCGACAGCGACGTCATCGCAATCGTCTTCGCGAACGATTCATCCGCGCGATCGCCGCCATCGATCGCGTGGTCTTCTGCATAATGCTGCTCCTACGCCGCTCGCTGCGCATGCTGTTCATACTCATTCGTCTCATTCGGCGCGGCGACGAGCCGTCGGACCTGAGAAGACACGTGAACTTCACGCGATATTGATTTCCCAATCTGCGACTTACGCGCTGTTCTTCGACTAGTTGGCTTACGGCTTGCAATCGCATTCGTAGGCCGCACTTGACGTAGATAGTTCATGCCGTCAGTCTCAGGCTCAGTGTCGATTTCGGCGGTGTGACCCTGTTTCCCTTTTTAGGAACTGGAATGGAAAAAGTTGCAAAAACACAGTCAGACACCGGCATCAAAGAGATGCCAGTGCTGCCGCTGCGCGACGTCGTCGTGTATCCGCACACGGTGCTGCCGCTTTTCGTCGGGCGTGAGAAATCGGTGCGCGCTCTCGATGTAGCGATGGCGGGAGATAAGCAAATTCTGCTCGTCGCTCAACGCAGCCCCGATATCGACGATCCGCAGGCGGGCGATCTGTATCCGATCGGCACCGTCGCGACGGTGCTGCAGCTTCTGAAATTACCTGATGGCACGATCAAAGTGCTCGTCGAAGGTACGACGCGCGCCGAAGTGATCGAGTTTTCGGAACGCGACGGTATTCCGACCGGACACGTCCGCGTGCTCGATCCGATCTATACGCGCGAGCAGCGCGAAGTCGAAGTCGTTGCGCGTTCGCTCGTCACGACGTTTGAACAATTCGTCAAACTCAACCGCAAGATTCCGCCGGAGTTGTTGACGACCATCGCCGGGATCGACGACGCCAGCCGTCTCGGCGATACGATTGCCCATCACCTGTCGATCCGTCTGCAGGACAAGCAACGCATTCTCGAAACGTCGGACGTAGCCGATCGTCTCGAAATGATCATGGGTTTCGTCGAAGGCGAGATCGATATTCAGCAAATCGAAAAACGTATTCGCGGGCGCGTGAAAACGCAGATGGAAAAGAGCCAGCGCGAGTATTACCTCAACGAGCAGATGAAAGCGATTCAGAAAGAACTCGGTGAAGGCGAAGAAGCGCCGAACGAAGTCGAAGACCTCGGCAAGAAAATCGAGAACGCCGGAATGCCGAAGCCGGTTCAGGCCAAGGCGCGCGCCGAACTCAACAAGCTAAAGCAAATGTCGCCGATGTCGGCCGAAGCGACCGTCGTGCGTAATTACATCGAAGCCCTGACCGGCGCGCCGTGGAAAAAGCGTAGCAAGGTTCGCAAGAATCTGAAGGCAGCCGAGGATGTGCTCGACGCGGATCACTATGGCCTTGAAAAGGTCAAAGAACGCATCGTCGAATATCTCGCCGTGCAGCAGCGCGTGAAAAAAATGAAGGGTCCGATTCTTTGTCTCGTCGGGCCGCCGGGTGTCGGCAAGACATCGCTCGGCCAGTCTATCGCGCGTGCCACGAATCGCAAGTTCGTGCGTATGTCGCTTGGCGGCGTGCGCGACGAAGCGGAGATCCGCGGACATCGCCGCACGTATATCGGTTCGATGCCGGGCCGCATCGTCCAAAACATGTCGAAAGGCGGCACGAAAAATCCGCTGTTCATGCTCGATGAAATCGACAAGATGTCGATGGATTTCCGCGGCGATCCGTCGTCCGCGCTGCTCGAAGTGCTCGATCCCGAACAGAACAACGCGTTCAACGATCATTATCTCGAAGTCGATTTCGATCTGTCCGAAGTGATGTTCATCGCGACGGCGAACTCTTTGAATATTCCGGGTCCGCTGCTCGATCGAATGGAAGTCATTCGTATTCCGGGCTATACGGAAGACGAAAAACTGAATATCGCGATGCGCTATCTGATTCCTAAACAGACCAAGGCCAACGGGCTGAAGGCTACCGAATTGCACGTCGCCGAATCGGCGGTACGCGACATGGTGCGTTATTACACGCGCGAATCGGGCGTACGTAATCTCGAACGCGAAATTGCGAAGATTTGCCGCAAGGTTGTCAAAGAGCTGACGCTCGCCAACGAGAAGAAAAAAGGCGCGAAGCGTGCGAAAGCGACGGTGACATCGCGAAATCTCGAGCATTATCTGGGTGTTCAGAAACATACTTATGGACGCAAGGAGCTTCAAAACGAAATCGGACTCGTCACGGGATTGGCATGGACGCAAGTCGGCGGCGATTTGCTAAGCATCGAAGCGACCGTTGTGCCGGGCAAAGGCAAGCTCATTCACACGGGCCAACTCGGCGAGGTGATGCAGGAATCCATCCACGCGGCGCTCAGTGTCGTGCGCGCGCGCGCCGATCGGTTGGGTATCGATCCTGATTTTCACCAAAAGCACGATATCCATATTCACGTTCCAGAGGGCGCCACGCCCAAAGACGGGCCGAGTGCGGGCATCGCGATGTGCACCGCGTTGGTATCGGCGTTGACGAAAGTGCCGGTGCGGTCGGAAGTAGCGATGACGGGCGAGATCACCTTGCGCGGCCGCGTATTGCCCATCGGTGGACTCAAGGAAAAACTCCTGGCAGCTCACCGCGGCGGTATCGAGCTTGTGATTATTCCTGAGGAAAATCAGAAGGATCTGACCGAAATTCCGAAAAACATCACGGCATCGCTCACCATCAAGCCAGTGAAGTGGATCGACGAAGTCCTCGACATCGCGCTGGAAAGACCACTCGTTCCGTTGACAGGTGAAAAAGTGGAAAATGCACCAAAATCCACTTTGGAACCGGCGCGCGAAGGTGACGGCGAAGGCAATCAGCCGCGTCCACATTGATCGATTGCAAGGCGAGCATCGATTGCTCGCCTTGCAAATTTCCTTCTAGGCGTCAAGCGGAAATCGCACAAATTTTCGCTCGACTTGGTTTTCTCCGATTCGCGCAAACCCGCACCACGCCTTGTATTGCGCCGACTGCAAGCGGCTGGTATAAAGTCCGCGCCGCGATCCGATTGACCGTTTAGGCCGGGCGATCGCGGAGTAGCGAATCGAATTGCGTTGACACGAACGTGTTCAAATCGATTCGCCCACATGCCACGAATAATGGGCGCTTGTTCCGATCGGGAGAGAGAGAATGAATAAAGCAGAATTTGTAAGTGCAGTATCCGACGCGGCCGGCTTGACGAAAGTCGAGGGCGGCAAAGCAGTCGAAGCCATCATCGAAACCATCAAGAAAGCTTTGAAGAAAGGCGATACCGTTTCCCTCGTCGGATTCGGCACATTCATCGTTCGCAAGCGCGCTGCGCGTTTGGGTCGTAACCCTCGCACCGGTCAGCAGATCAAGATCAAGGCCTCGAAGAATCCATCCTTCAAAGCTGGCAAAGCGCTCAAGGATGCCATAAACTAATCGGCTCACGCGACGTAAGTATTGCTTTGAGGGTGCTTAGCTCAGCGGTAGAGCGTCGCCCTTACAAGGCGAGGGTCGGGGGTTCGAAACCCTCAGCACCCACCAATACCGCGGTGCGGATCATTCCGCGGAAAGTCCGGTTCTAATCAGCCGGACTTTCGGGAAAGAACAAGCGGAGTGGTAGTTCAGCTGGTTAGAATACCGGCCTGTCACGCCGGGGGTCGCGGGTTCGAGTCCCGTCCACTCCGCCACTTGTGATCGAAGAGTGCTTCGGCTCTCTTCTTAGATTGGGGTGCCTTGCGCACCCTTCGACAAGTTTAAGGGGCGCCTACGGGCGCCCTCGTTTTTTCCGCGAGCTGCAGCGGCGCCGTTAATGGGCGAAAATGCGCAGGGACAGTGCGCGCGCCACGGTTCGCGTCAACATCAACAAGTCGAGCATCGTAATGCTGCAAACACTACATGAGAAATTTTCCGGCGTGGTCGCAAAGATCGTGCTCGGCATCATCGTCATCGTCTTCGGCGGATTTTTCGGCACTCAGCAGTTCATGAGTGCGCGAACGGAAACGTTCGTCGCCAACGTCGACGGACATGAGATCTCGCAACAGGAATTTCGCGAACGCTGGGACGCATTCCGCGGGCAGATTCAACGCATGTATGGCCAGCAGATGGACATGACCGCGTTCGACACGCCTGAACGCAAGCGCGAAGTGCTCGAGCAGATGATCAACGAACAACTGATTCTCAACGCGGACGATAAACTCGGCGCCGCCGTATCGCGCTCAGCGGTGCAGAGTGAAATCGCGGGTTACGCCGCATTTCAAACCGACGGTAAATTCGATCAAGACAAATATCGCCAGCTGCTCAGCTTGCAGCATCGCTCGCCTGCGGAATTCGCCGATATCGTCCGTCGGGAAATCGAACTTCGTCAGCTGGACGGTCAGCTCACTGCCAGCGCTTTCATCACTGACGCCGACGTCAATAACTACATCCGACTGCGCGATCAGACGCGCGACTTCCGCTTCGTCAAACTCGACAAGCCCAATACCGCGGACGTGAAAATCGCCGACGCCGATATCGACGCTTACTACAAAGCCCACGGCGGCGATTTCATGACGCCGGAAAAAGTGTCGCTCGATTATGTCGAGCTCGACGCGTCGAAGATGAAGATCGCGACGACGGTCGACGACGCGACGCTAAAGAAACTCTACGAAGATCAGAAATCCCGTTTCGTTTCCCCCGAGCAACGACTTGCCTCGCATATCCTGGTGAAGGTCGACAAGAACGCCAACGCCGACGCGCAGAAAGCCGCGCTTGCGAAAGCGGAAGGGATTGCTAAAGAAGCTAAGTCCGGCAAGGATTTTGCGGCGCTGGCAAAAGCCGACTCTGACGACGCCGGTTCGAAGTCGCAGGGCGGTGATCTCGGGTGGTTGGAAAAAGGCGTCACCGATCCTGCATTCGAAAGCGCGTTGTTCGCGTTGAAGAAGGGCGACATTTCCGATCCGGTGAAATCCGACGAGGGTTACCACATCATCGATTTGCGCGATGTAAAGCCAGAAAAGGTCAAGCCTTTCGAAGAAGTAAAAAACGAATTGTCGACCAAGTATTTGGAAGGTGAGCGCGAGCGTCAGTACAGCGATGTGTCGGGACGACTGACGGATGCGGTGTATCAGGATCCGACGTCGCTCGACGCGGCTGCCAAGCAGGTTGATGTGCCGGTGCAGAAGACCGGCCTGTTCGCGCGAACCGGTGGCGAAGGTATTGCGGCTAATCCCGCAGTGTTGAAGGCGGCGTTTTCAAGTCCTGTGCTGGTCGAGGGAAATGCGTCCGATCCGATTGAAATCGGGCCGAGCCATATCGTCGTCATTCGCGTCGACCAGCACGAAAAGCCGGAGCCGAAACCGCTCGACCAGGTCCGTGAGGACATTCGAAAGAAGTTGACCGACGAGCAGGTCGTCAACGCCGCGCATCAACGCGCCGACACGCTGTACGCGCGACTCGACAAAGGCGAATCGCTCGATAAGCTCGCGGACGAATTGAAATTGAAGATCCAAGACGAGAAGGAAATCGGCCGAAACGCCGCGAATCTCGATCGTAAACTCGTCGATGCTGTGTTCAAGCTTGATCGCCCGCAAGGCGAAAAGTCCGTCAACGGCGAAGCGGTGTTGGGTAACGACGATTACGCGCTCGTTCAATTGACCGCCGTGAAGGATGGCGATGCTGCGAAGCTCGATCCGAAAACGCGCGAGGCGGCTCGTAATACACTGCGGCAAAGCATTGGCGCATTGGCGCAGCGTGGTTATGTCGATAGCCTGCGCAAGAGCGCCAAAGTGGAGATCGCTGAAGACCGCTTGCAGTAGACCGACGAACCGATCGAAAAAAAGCCGCGATCATCGCGGCTTTTTTATGCGCGCGCTCAAATGCCCGTGATGCCCATGATATTGAACCCGGCATCCACGAAGACGATCTCACCCGTGACGCCGGATGCAAGATCGGAGCAAAGAAACGCGGCGACGTTGCCGACTTCTTCGATATTCACGTTACGGCGCAGCGGCGATGTCTGCTCGACATGCTCGAGCATCTTGCGAAAATTGCTCACCCCGGCGGCGGCAAGCGTCTTGATCGGTCCTGCCGAAATTCCGTTGACGCGCGTACCTTCCGAACCGAGGTTGTACGCCAGATAACGCACGCTGGCTTCGAGGCTGGCCTTTGCCACGCCCATCACGTTGTAGTTCGCCATGGCGCGATCCGCACCGAGATACGTCAGCGTCAAAATCGAACCGCCGCGGCCTTTCATCAACGGACGCGCCGCCTTGGCCATCGCGGACAGGCTGTAACTCGAAATGTCGTGCGCGATCTTGAAATTTTCCCGTGTTAGGTTGTCGAGATATTCGCCTTGAATGGCCTCGCGCGGCGCAAAGCCGATCGAATGGACGAGAATGTCCAATCCATCCCAATGCTTGCCCAAATTGGCGAACAGCGCCTCGATTTGATCGTCATGCGCCACATCGCATGGCAGCACGATATTCGAACCAAACGCGTTGGCCGCTTCGTCGACACGGTTCTTGAGGGAATCGTTGACGTACGTGAACGCCAATTGCGCGCCCTCGCGATGCATTGCGTCGGCGATGCCCCACGCAATCGATCGCTGGCTGATGATTCCGGTGATCAGCGCGCGCTTTCCGTGCAGAAATCCCATGATGCCTCCGCGTGTGGTCGTAATCGCGAATTTTAGCGGACTACGTGCCGCCGCGTCAGTGCGAACCGGCGGGATTCGCCGACGCGGTCGTTTCGGTCTCGATCATGTTGAGCCGCAGATGTTGTCCAAGATGAAGCTTTGCGCTGCGCTGAATATTGTTCCAGCGCAGCAACTCGTCGACACGAACGTGTTCGCTGCGCGCGATGCTCCACAGGGTGTCGCCCGGGCGCACGACATGTACGGCGGGCGCCGATGCCGAATGAACGACCGCAAATTCGCGCGACGGATCAGGCTTCGTTGCGGCGCTATCGCGACCCGGTAGCAACACGCGTTTGCCGGCTGGCACGACGCTGTTGGCGGCGACGTGATTGATTGAGGCGATCGCGTCGGCGTCCAGATCGTGCGTTGCCGCGAGAATGTCGACGGCCTCGTCCTGCTGCAGCGAAATTTCATGCCACTCGCGCCACATCGGCGTCGGCACGAGCGACAGCGCAGTTTCGACCGCATCCTTTTGTGCGGATGGAATGAGTAGACCATACGGCCCATTCGCCGGCATATGGCCGAGTGTGTAGCCCGGGTTGTATCGGCGCAGTTGCGCGATATCGATACCTGTGATCCACGCGACGAGGTTCAGGTCGACCGGCGCCGTCAGTTTGATATGCGTCAGAAGGTCATCCGTCGACGGTTCCGGCAGTTCGATGTGAAAACGGTTCGGGTCCGACGCCACGCAGGCGACGGCGAGCAGTTTTGCAAGATGATCATGTGCGCCGGGACTTAAGCGCAGCCGTGCGAGGTCGTCCGCGCTGCGGTTGAGTGTGGTCGGCCCTATAAGATTTTTTACGCCGTACTCTCCCGCGTTGTAAGCCAGATCGACGACACGCCAGTCGTCGAACTCGCGCTGGTAGCGTTCGATCAGGTCAAGCGCGGCTTGAGTAGACGCATAAATGTCTAGACGTCCATCGTACTCGGGGGTGATCGGCAGTCCTGTTTCGCGCGCGGTGTCGGGCATCAATTGCCAGATGCCTGCCGCGCGATCGCCGTTGGACGACACGGGCAGATAGGTGCTTTCGATATAGGGCAGAAACGCAAATTCACCCGGCAAATCGCGGCGCTCGATTTCATCGAGCACAACGAGCATATACGGCATTGCCTCGCTCATGGATGCCGCGAATTGAACCGGACTTTGTGTGTAGGTATGCGCCCATCGCCGCACGGCGGGGTTGTAATCGCAACCCGGCATCGCCAAGCGTTCGCGCAGACGTACCCACGGCGATTTGAGAATGACGGCGTCCGACGACGACAACGGCGCCGACGGGTGTTCCGGCGAAACAACGATCGACGTATCCGACGACGGAGTGGCAGACAACGACGTCGGTCGTTGCGGCGCGGTGCTGCATGCGACCAACATCAAGCACGCGATGCCCAGCGAACAGCAGCCGCCGCTCAGTGCCGCCAGTCGCCAATCTCGCGATGGCGCGGGTGGACTTCGATGCTGGGTCTTTACATCACGACAGGAATTCTGTGCGCGCATGGCCGGCCGTCGACGACGCCCTTCCCCGGGCAAAACGGACGCGCACTATACCAGTCGTCCGTCGCCGCGCATGTGCCGCGCGTTGCGCGGTGCAGCAAATGTTTACGTGATCGGACGCTTCCCGCACAATCCGGGCTCACACCGCAGACGGTCGCCGGCAATGCACGAGGGTTACAGCAGTTTGTTCGCCAGCCAGGCGATGCAGGCGTTATTGACGCGAGAATTGACGGCCCTCACGCCGATTCTTTCCGGCGTCTACGGTAATAGCGGCCTATTCATCAGCGCCCCCGGATCCGCACATCGCGCGTTGCCCACGCACTTGCTCGGGAACGTGGTGGGACTTTCGCCGATGCGTGCCGACATGTTCGGCGGCGACGTCATGACGGCCGCCCACGCGTTGCCTTTCGCCAACGATAGTTTTCAACTCCTCGTCGCGCAGCACAGTCTCGAATGCGTCGAGGACATCGATACATGTGCCGGCGAAATATCCCGCGTGCTCGCCCCGGAAGGCGTCGCGCTCGTGGTCGGTTTTAATCCCTTGGGAACGTGGCGGCCTTGGCTGGCGTGGCAATCCGCACGCGGCGCGCGCTTACGATTGCGATCGTCGAACGAATGGCGGCAACTCTTCGCGCGCAACCAAATCGATACGCTGCAAGTTCGTTACCCGGGTGTGCTATTGCCGAATGATGCCGCAGAACCGAGCGACCGCTACACGAAGTGGATTACCGAAACGTTCTCACGATTCGGCAGCTCATGGCTGTTATTGGCGCGAAAGCGACGCAGCACGCTGACGCCGTTACGACGGCTCAAGCCGAGTCGCGAGCGCGCCCTCAATCCGCGCTTGGCGCCGGGTGCGCATCGGGCTTGCGCATGACCGACGAGGTCGAAATATTCACGGACGGTGCGTGCCTGGGCAACCCAGGCCCCGGCGGCTGGGCCGCGTTGTTGCGCTATAAAAATGTCGAAAAAGAAATTTCCGGGGGCGAAGCATTGACGACCAATAATCGAATGGAATTAATGGCCGCCATTCGCGGACTCGAATCGTTGCGCCGAAAATCGCGTGTGAAAGTCACGACGGATTCGCAGTACGTGAAGCAAGGTATCGAAAGCTGGCTGGCGCGATGGCAAGCCACCGGATGGCGCACATCGGACAAAAAGCCCGTGAAAAATCAGGATCTGTGGGAGCGATTGTCCGCTTCGGTCAAGCCACACGACGTGCGCTGGGAATGGACGCGAGGTCATTCCGGCCACGCGGAAAATGAAAAAGTCGATAAACTTGCGCGTGAAGCGGCGCTGGCCGCGGCAGCGTCGGCCTGATCGGAGAAATCGCTAATGCGGCAAGTTGTGTTGGACACCGAAACCACGGGCCTGGAAGTTAGCAAAGGCCATCGCATCATCGAAGTGGGTTGTATCGAGTTGTCCGAACGGCGTCCCACCGGCCGCACGCTGCACAGTTACTTCAATCCGGAGCGCAGCATCGACGACGGGGCGCTCGCCGTGCACGGTATCGACAACGATTTCCTACGCGACAAACCGCGATTTGCTCAGCTCGCCGCCGAGGTCGTCGACTTTATCCGCGGTGCGGAGTTGATCATCCACAACGCCGCGTTCGACGTCGCGTTCCTCGACATGGAATTTGCCTTGGCCGACGCGGCGCACGGCAAAGTCGAACACCATGCGCAAGTTCTCGACACGCTGGTATTGGCGCGGGAAAAATATCCAGGCCAGAAAAATAGTTTGGATGCGCTATGCAAGCGGCTGAACATCGATAACAGCCACCGCGAGATGCATGGCGCTCTGCTCGATGCCCGCTTGCTCGCCGATGTCTATCTGGCGATGACCGGCGGCCAAGGCGATCTCACGTTCGCCGGCGCGGACGTGATCGTCAGAACGCGCACGACGATATCGACGACGAGCCGACCAGCGGTTCGTGTTCGCTATGCCGATCCGCGCGAGCTGTCCTTCCATGAATCACGCGTCGCGCAAATTGATAAAGCGAGTAACGGCCGCGTCGCGTGGCGAGGCGAAGACGAATTGGCCGCGACTGCGGTATGATCGAGTCCGAATTTGGACAGCCGGATTTGCCAGACTTGGGGAGAGTACGGCGATGAAAGGGTTTTTCGCGATACTGATGCTGTTTGCCGCGAGCGCACAGGCCGAGACGGCCGTGGAAGCGATTGCAGCACACAAACACATGGGCGTGGCCACGTGCAGCAATAGCGTCTGTCACGGCGCGTCGCAGCCGTTTCGCGATTCGGATGTGATGCAGAACGAATTCGCCATCTGGCAGGAATTCGATCCGCACGCAAAGTCGTACCAGGTTCTAGAAAAACCGCAGTCGAAATCCATCGCCGCGAAGCTTGGATTGGGCGACCCCACCAAAGCCGCGATCTGCCTGGATTGTCATGCCGACAATCAAATTGCCGATCATCGCGGCGAGCGTTTCCAGATCAGCGACGGTGTCGGTTGTGAAGCCTGTCACGGCGGAGCGGAGTTGTGGCTTAACGCGCACGCGGATCGTTCGGTAACCCACGCCGACAATATCGGCAAAGGCATGTACCCGACGGAAGATCCGATCGAGCGCGCGCAGCTTTGCCTGTCGTGTCACATGGGTGAAAAAGAACGCATGATCACGCACCGGATCATGGGCGCGGGTCATCCGCGACTGTCGTTCGAACTCGACACGTTTACCTGGCTGCACCCGCATTACAAGATCGGCGAAAAGTGGATCAAGCGCAAAGGCGATTGGAACGGCGTTCGCGATTGGGCGGTCGGCCAAGGCGTCGCGGCGGAGAACCTGCTCGATCTTCTGATCGATCCCAAAACGGGCTGGCAAGGGATATTTCCCGAACTCGTTTTGTTCAATTGCCAGGCTTGCCACAAGCTGATGAAAGATAATAGCTGGGGACCACGCCAGGGTACGGGGCTCGGTCCGGGTGTCGTTCGGCTCAACGACGCGAATCTCGTGATGTTCCGGCACGTTCTGGCGCCTGTCGATAAAGGCATCGCGCAGCGCGTGTTCGAGCAGACGCGCGAACTGCATCGTGCGACAACGCAAAGTCGTGAAGCCACGTTCGCCGCGGCGCGCGCGTTGCGCGACACGATTACCGCTGCGCTGCCGAAGGTCGCGAAGTTCAACTATGATCCGGCGAGTTTCGACGTGATTCTTGCCAGCATTTCCGCGGACGGCGCACGCGGCGAGTTCCGCGACTTCGTTGCCGCCGAGCAGGTGGCGATGGCGTCGCAATCGGTCGTCGTGGCGTTCGAGAACGACGGCAAGCTGGATAAAGATCGCGCCTCGGCACTGCACGCGAAGCTCGACAAGGTTTATGACGCCGTCAAAGACGAAAACAACTATTCGATGTCGCGCTTCGACGCGTCGATAAAAGATCTGCGCTCATCGGCCCCTTGATCCGTCGCGCGGCAGTTGCCCTCTGCCGCGCCTCGAACTTATCCTAGCGTTCGGCCTCGGCCGACGATTGCCCTGCGCCCGACGATTACGATTTGCGAATGGCTGACAACGTACAGGTTCCCGGCTACAAAGTTATCCGCAAACTGGGCGAAGGTGGCATGGCCACCGTTTTTCTGGCGGTGCAGGAATCGCTTGAACGCGAAGTCGCATTGAAAGTGATGTCGCCGGTACTCGCGGCGAATGCGACATTTTGCGAACAGTTCATGAAAGAAGGCCGGATCACGGCCAAGCTCACGCACCCGCATCTGATGACGGTGCACGACATTGGCTCGGATAACGGTGTCTATTATCTCGCCAGCGAATTTCTCCCTGCCGGCACGTTGCGCGAGCGCATGGACCGCATCACCGCGCCGGAAATTCTCGATGTCACACGCGATATCGCCGCCGGCTTGGCGTACGCGCACGAAAAAGGTTTCGTGCATCGCGACGTGAAACCCGGAAACATTATGTTCCGTTCCAACGGTGCGGCCGTGCTCGCGGATTTCGGAATCGCCAAGGCGATGAAATCGGTAAGCGCCGCAACCATGGCAGGCAACGCCATTGGCACGCCCGATTACATGAGCCCCGAGCAGGCGCAGGCCACGATGATCGATGGCCGCTCGGATTTGTACAGCTTGGGCGCCGTGCTCTACGAATGCCTGGCGGGTCGAAAACCATATCAGGCGAACGATGCATACGCCGTGGCGTTGATGCACGTTACCGAGCCGGTCCCGCAATTGCCGGAAAACACCGCGTGGTTGCAGCCGCTGATCGACGGCTTGATGGCGAAAAATCCCGATCAGCGATTCGCAAACGGCGACGCGTATATTGCGGCTCTCGATCGGCTGCTGATGAATCATCCGCAAGCCGACGCGGCCTCGCAACAATCCGCGCGCAAGCGCAATACGCTGAAAAGTTTTACCCCCGTGCCAGGCTCGGTGCCGGCGGCAAAAATTGAAAACGCGTCCAAAAAGCTGTCGTCCGCGACGATGGCGGTTGTCGGCGTGGCGGTACTCGCCGTTGTCGTCGGCGTAGGCTGGTTCTTCATGCATCGGTCGAGCGCGCCGGAAAACAACGTTTCCGTTCCGCAACCCACCGCGACAACGTTGCCGACATTTCCGCCGCCTCAGGCGACGAGCGAACAAAATCAGGCGACGACGGCGATGATGAAACTCGACATGCCGACGCTGCTTTCGAAAGCCAACGAGTATCTCGCTTACGGACAAAAGAACTTCGGCGAAAAACTCGATTTCCCGCCGGGCGACAATGCCATCGACATGTATCGTGAAATTCTTCGTCGCGACACGTCGAATGCCGACGCGAAACAGGGCTTGTCGCAAATCGCCGGCTACTACGAACAGGCCGCGCGCGACGCATTGAAGCAAGGCCTCTACACCGCGACGGACGAATTCATCGACAAAGGTTTGCGCGCCGATCCCACCAGCGAGAATCTCGCCAAACTAAAAGCCGATCTGGCTAAAAAAGAGCAGGGCGGTTAATCCTGTCTTTTCGGTGGACGTCTAATCACCGATTGCGAATCAAAATCACTGTTACGTTATCCGACCCGCCGCCCTCAAGCGCCGCCAGGATCAAATGATCAACGCATTCCTGCGCCGATAAATCCTGCCTGGCCAGCACCGCTCCGATTTCCTTGTCGTCGACTTCTTCCGTCAACCCGTCCGAACAAAGAAGAATCTGCATGCCCGGTTGCAATGTTCCACGCAACGTTTCCACACGCAGGCTTTGTGGATCCGTGACACCGAGCGCCTGCGTCACTACGTTGCGATGCGGATGCGTCCGCGCCTGTTCGTGGGTGATCGCGCCTTGCTGGATCAGTTCCTGCACATACGAATGATCTTGCGACAGTTGCTTGAGTTCGCCGTTCCACACATACACACGGCTGTCGCCGACCCAACACATTTCGTATTCGTCGCTGCGCATGCGAATGGCGGCGATGGTCGTGCCCATCGGTAGCGCTTCGGCCTTCTTGCTCGAGTGTTGAATGATTTCTTCGTCAGCACGCTGCACGGCCTGCGCGAGTGGCGCACCCGCCGTCACCTCGTGGACGACCGTGTCGCGTGCCAGCGCGCTGGCCACCTCGCCATGCTCATGCCCGCCCATGCCATCGGCGACGAGCCAGAGGCCAAGATCGGCGTCGGCGTAATACGTATCCTCGTTGTGCTCGCGCCGCAAGCCAACGTGTGTGCTGTGACCGAATTCAATCATGCGTTAGCCAACACGAATGCGGAGCCCCGAAAAATAGTTGGTGCCCGCATCGATGTTCCGAACGCGGTGGCATAGCATGCCGCGTCGGACGCGGCATGCGCAAGCGCTGTCGATGTTGCGAAACCACGCCGATCGTGCTCATCAGAATTCGATGCGAACACCGACCGACAACCGGTTTTCGTGAATGCCGCTCAACCCGGTGACGTGTTCGTAGTAGAGAAATCCGGAACGCCCCTGCGGCAGAATCGCATTCAGTCCGATGCCGAGATTGAAATAGTTCTGATCGACACGCGAATCGGTGACGAAGATCGGCGTCTGCGTCGGATCGGCCAAAAAGCGCGTGACGACGGTTTGTGGATCGTCCTTGAACTCGTGATTCCATTCCACGAGCGCGTTCGGAACCAGTACGCCCCAGTCCATGCTGATCGTGCGCGTGAAGCGCGCACCGAGTACGCCCAGTTCGGACGTGAAGGATCGGCTGTCCACTTCCGTGCCTAAACCGGCGCCGGGTGCGCTCGGATCGCTGAGCGTTTCGCTGAATCCATCGAGGCTCACGTGCGTGTAAATGCCGCGAACGTACGGACTGAACGTCCACGCGCCGCGATTGAAATCGCGACCGATGGCAAGCGCCAATGAATACTGTTTGCCGTCCGGCGATGCGCTGGCCGTTTGATTCACGTTCGTCGTGCCGCCGGTCAGACTCGCAATCTGGTACGCGATATTGCGATTCAGGTCGTAGTTGAGCCAATCGGCGACCACCGAACCTTCGACGTAGAAATCGTTGTTGTGATACCACGTGAAGTACGCATTCAAACTGTAACTGTCGACGTCGACTTTACCCGCGTTCAAGTCCAGATCGGAATTGTTGTTCGCATAGCCCAGCGCCAAACCACCGACGAACGCATCGTTGAAGCGGTAATCGACGCCCGCGGTAATCGATGCGCTGCGGAAGTCGAAACCGGGACTGATACCGTCGGCCGACGCGCCGCCGCGATCGATCATGCCCGTCGCGAAGAATCCCCAGCGTGAGAAATCCTTGCCGACTTCGTCGTCGGTGGATTCTTTCGGATCTTTCCGGTAGCTGGTGAACATGTCACCGAGTGACGCCACCGGCAGCGAACGGCCATCTTCATTGAGTGACAGACCGCCGACACTGAAACCGCTCGACCCTTGCCGCAATTCCAACAGGCGGTTGTTCAAGTTGTTGATCTGCCCCTGTATCACCGAATCAGCGAGCCCGCTCTGCGGTTCTGTTTTGTTGTTCAACATCGCGTTCAGCGCACCGGGCACTTGCGCCGGATCGCTACCGGAACCGACAACGACCTCCGAACAGCGGGCGAGAAAATCTTGCTGCTGAGCGTTCAAGTTCGACATCACGGCCAGCGCAGGACACGCGCGGTCGATCGCATGCGCCACGCCGAGTAGTGCCGGCGACAACTGCGGCAAATTCGCCACCGCGTTGTTGAACGAGAAGGTCAGCGCAGGAATTTCCGGATGATTGGCGACCTGTGCCGTTACCGTGTACGCCGCAGGCAAAATGATTTTTACGGCATTCGTGGATTGGCCCGATGCATCGGTGGTGGTCGTATTGCTTTGCAAGGTTCCCGACGAGCCGGACACCGCCCATTGAATTGTCGTACCCGCGATTCCTTGACCATTCGCGCCGACGAGTTTCACGACCAGCGGTTGTGATTCCACATTCGGCACCAGCGCTTGATTGTTGCCGGACACGATCGTAAACAAACTACCGCTCGGAATTCCGGCGATGGCGTTCGACGTGAACGTCGTCGAGCCGAATCCCGGTGCCGAGGCTTGCACGATGACGACACCGGTGTTCGGTCCGAGCGTCAGCGTGTTGCTGGTGTGTCCGTTGGAATCGGTTGTAGTCGTCGGCGAAGAGAGCGTGCCGCTGCCTTGTGTGATCGTCCACGTGACGACCACGTTGCTTGCGCCCGTCCCCGATCCCAATTGCAACACGAAGGGTTGCAGCACACCGCCCGTAGTGCCCGTTTGATTGTTGCCGCTAATGACAGTGAGCGCGCCGCCGGCAGTTGCGGTTTCACTGAACGTGACCGTTCCACCACTTCCGGCGCTTGCCTGGATCGATATCGGACCGGCGGTGTTGCCATACGTAAATGTAATGGCTGAGTTGCCTGATGCATCTGTGACGGTCGAGCCGGAGCTTAGCGTTGCTTGTCCACTAACGACGCTCCATGTGATTGTCTGCCCCGACGCGCCTGGCAATTGCACCACCAACGGTGCCGCTGCCTGAGTTCCCTCGGCTCCTGTTTGCAGATCACCGGAAATTTTCTGCAATGTATTTGTCGTCAAAGGGGTAGCTGTTTCTTGGAAGACTCTCACGCGACCGGCATCGCAATCCGGACAGGTAACTCGAATCGTCACTGGACCGGGAGTCGATCCTAGGATTAACGACACGCTGCTCCGGAAACTTTGCGCCGCCGCCAACGCAGCGGCTCTGCGTTGCGGGCCGTTAGTTTTGCTGGGTTGTCCACTGCCAAGCGAAATGGTTTGCGAGTAGGTAGTGCTATGGTTCGGTGCGAACGTCGCACTGCCGTTTTCGACCGTATACGTTATTGTCTCTGTGAACGGTCCGTCGAATCCGAACGGCGTTGGTGTCAACACAACCGATAAAGCCACCGGCAATGTTGTGTTGACCGGACCGCTTTGGTTGTTTCCGCTATAGACATCCATTTCTAGGTTGGGCGGCGGTGGCGATGCGGTTTCGTTAAACGTCAACGTTTGCACCGTCGTGCATCCGAGTTGGCAGGTAGCGGTAACCGTTATCGGACCTTGCCCGTCGAGCACCAGGTTGACGCTCGATGTCGAACCGGATGACACATTAAGCTCGCCATCATTGGGGACGTAATCGTTGCTGCCACTCTGCTGGAAATATGCATTGCCGCTGGTCACGTGCCAGTCGAGAAAGACGGTTGACGTCCCGGAGAAAGAAACGCTCAACGGAATCGGTAGCGCGTAATAAGTTTGTCCCGTCTGGCCGTTGCCGCCGGCAATCGCCATGGTGGTCTGTGCTTGCGCGGCGTGCAGGGGCGCGCAAAACGCGACCAACAAAAACACGAACTTGCACGCGATCGACCACGACCGGTCGCCGACACGGCTCAAGATGGCTTTCATCCCAATTCTCCCCAAGGCAGCCTATAATGAGTATAACGGCAAAATATCAACGCCATATACCGTTAAAAAGCGGAAGGGGATTGTCATGGGGCGCTTTGATCTTCGTATGTCGCGACTAAATCCGTTACCGCTCGCTGCTGCCATGCTGTTGGTTGCCGGCGCAGGATTCTGGACGCCGCAAAAGGCCGCTCATGCGACCGTGCAAACTCGCAATCCGGAAGATCTCCTTATCGTCGACTGCCTGCTTCCCGGCCAAATGCGCAAGCTCGGCCGTTCCGCCACGTTCATGGGCGCACGCCGCCCCATTCGTACGACGCAAGCCGATTGCGAAATCCGCGGCGGCGAATACGTTTCTTACGATCGCGCCAATTATCAGACCGCGCTGAAAGTGTGGCTGGGTCAGGCCGACGCCGGTGATGCCGAAGCGCAGAATTATGTCGGCGAGATTTATCTGAAAGGGCTCGGCACCGAACCTGATTATGCAAAAGCGAAAGAGTGGTTCGAAAAAGCCGCCGCTCAGAATTCACGGCGGGCACGCATCAACCTGGGCTACTTGTACGAGCAGGGATTGGGAGTCGATCGCGATATCGCCAAGGCGCTGAATCTCTACGGAGAAGCATCGGGCGTCAACAACGACAAACTCGTATTCGCATCGACCGTCACCGCGCAGGTGAATGAAGCAAAAGCCGAGAGCGCAACGCTGCGTACGCAATTATCCGCCGAACAGGAAAAATCCGCGCAATTGCGCGGGCAGGTCGACAAGCTGAAGTCGGAATTGCAGACCAAGCAGCAGAATTATCAGAAGTCGCAAGCCGATTTGAACGACGTGCGCCGCAAGCTCGATGCCGAGCAGGCGAAAGTCGGTGCCGACCACGATCCACAATTTCTCAAGCTCAAAGCCGACGCTGACGCACGCGAGCGCGATCTCGCCGCCAAGCAGAAAGAGCTGGAAAGCGCGCAAACGGCGAATTCGAAACAACTCGCCGACGCCGAAGCGGAAATCGCGAAACTTAAAGCGCACGAGCAGGAATTGCAGGCGCAGAAAACATCGCCCGTTTCGGACCACGACATGGAAGCGCTGAAGCAATCGGCCGCGCAAATGGATCGCGCGTTGCGCGAAGCGCGCGAACGCAACGCGCAACTTCAGCAGCAGATGTCGCAAAACGAAGCGCAACGTCAGGACGCGCAGGCCAAATTCGATGAGGCGCGTTTGGAAGTCACGCGCGAGCGCGCGCAAAACGACGACTCGAAAAAATTGCTCAAATTGATGGAAGCGCAACTGTCGGAACGCCGGCAGGAAATGTTCGCGCAGCGCACGCAAATAGCAACGCTGCAATCGCGCATCGATGGCGATCGTTCCGCGCAGCAGCCGCCCAGCTACACCACGGCGAGTTTGAGCGGCGATCTTAAAGTAGAAATTCTGCAGCCCGCGCTGGCGATGACGCGCGGTTCCACCAAGCCCGCCGCGTCGGTACCGAAATCGCAAGACGGAATCGACATCGTCGGCCGGGTGCAAGCACCTGCCGGTTTGACGACGCTGAGTTTGAATGGTCAAACGATTACCGTTGACGGTAGCGGCATCTTTAAAACGCACGTGCCAGTCGCTGGCGACAATACGGCGGTGCAAGTATCGGCTCTCGACAAAGCCGGTGGAAAAGCCGTGCTGGATTTCGTGCTCGTGCCGGGTCCCGGCACGAAAGAAGAAGCCCGCATGGCGCAAGGCGGTTCGGTTCGCGCCGATACATTGCCGGCCGGCGTTCGACTTGGAAAATATTACGCGCTGATCGTCGGCAACGACGCATACAGCGCGTATCCTGCGCTGAAAAGCGCAACGAGCGACGCCAAGGCCATTGCCGGCGTGCTGCAGTCGAAATACGGTTACGACGTCAAACTACTCACCAACGCCAATCGTTTCGAAATTCTCTCCGCTCTAAACGACATGCGCGAATTGCTGAAGGAAAACGACAATCTGTTGGTCTATTACGCCGGTCACGGCGAAATCGATTCGAGTCAGCAAGGGTATTGGCTACCCGTCGATGCGCAGACGTCACAGCCGAATAGCTGGATTTCCAATCGCGCCGTCAGCGACATCCTCACCACGATGGATGCCAAACACGTGCTCGTGATTGCCGACTCGTGTTACTCCGGTACGATGACGCGTTCGTCGCTCGCCACGTTCGGCGGCGGCATGCCCGATAGCGCTTGGGGCGATTGGGTGAAGACGATGGTCGCCGGGCGTTCGCGCACCGCGTTGACATCGGGCGGTGTTCAACCCGTCGCCGATGCCGCGAGCAATAGCGAACATTCCGTATTCGCCAGTTCGTTGCTCAGCGTGCTGAACAGCAATAACCAATTGTTGACGGGCCAGCAGCTGTTCCGCGAAATCGCGGCGGGCATGGCGTTGCGCAGCCAAAAGGCGGGATTGCAACAGGCACCGGAATACGCACCGATCCAATTCGCCGGACACGAGGCGGGCGAATTCTTCCTGCAACCCGGCAAAGCTTCCTAATCAATCAACAGGCTTGAGCGCCGCACGGTTGCTCAAGCTTTCTCGTAACGGCGTGGCGTCAGCTTCTTCTTTATTTTGACGAACGTGTGCGACAGCGCTCCGGTCGATCCTTTGATCGCATCCATCGTCCACTCGTAAACGCGTCGTTCATCGACGCCCGTCAGTGCGCGCAAAATTTCCGGCATTCCTTCGAGTGACGTGTCGTCGAGTTTCGCGATCGCCTGCGCGCGTTTGCCGACTGCATATGTAACGATCGCGTTCGTCAGCGCGGACGTTACGATCGGCGCGACCGGCATAATCCGAGATGTGATCAGACTGCCCGCGCGGCCTAAATGGCGTTTTAGCATACCGCGAATCGCGGTATCCGCGGTAATACTTGCCCCCGCGCCGACAATGTGTAATTTGTCGACAAGTGTACTTTTCAATGAATCGGTCAGTTTGAAATCGTAGATGGCAAAGGTTTCGTCGACGAGTTCGCGCTGTACGTTCGACAACACGGTCGCATCGACCAATTCGCCGAACAGAAAACCGAGTGCGCGTCCGAGTCCCGGTATCGCTTCGGCGCCAGCCGTCAACGCGCCGATACTCGCGGCGCGCACGCATTTGCGACGAAGCAACGCCATGAACTCCGCATCCTTCGTTTTTCGCGCGTGGATTTGTCGACTGCGCGTCTTGACGGTTTTTTTTGACGCCGTTTTCTTCCGCACGGCTTTTTTTGCAGGTGCTTTTTTCATGCGAGTTATCGTAGCAGCTACGACTTTGAATCGCTCAGTCGCGGCCCCATAAGGTATTCTTCGGATCGACATTGATGGATCGATTGATGGATAGC